>JAGBMA010000110.1 GCA_017635095.1 Ruminiclostridium sp.
AAATGCTTGAATTTTCAGAACAGCGCTGTTTCGCTGTTTTTGAGCTTTCTACCATTAAAAAGCCCCATGGAATCGGATTTTTTTGTGTGACTCAGTGTGACTCGGTGGTACTCAGTGTGAAATTGGTTTGATAATACCATAAAACAAGATGAAACGCAATAGAATTCATAATAATAATTGTGTTTTCCTGCAAGAATGTAATCGGAAATACAAAAAGGACACATCGGGAAGTTTTCCATAAGCGCATTATGTGCGCCTATACCGTCAGCGTCCTTTTTATAATAGTTTCTATCAGCCTTTTTTTATCAGGCATTTCTTGCCCTCAAAAGCCAATCCGTATTTCAGGATATTTTCCTCAAGAAAGCCGTTTGTGATAAGCTCGGTAGCATATTTCTTTTCCTCTATCTGCTTCAGGGCATTCGCGGCAGATCCTTCCAGATCGCTTTCTCCTTCATCCTTGGCGATGACCTTGAATTCCAGTATGACAGCTTTCAGCGTTTTATCCTTCGGTTCCATTACGACATCATATCTGCCGTATCCGCTCTCTCTGTTTGACCGGATGATGTAGTCGTTAGCGTTATTGACAAGCAATCCGAGAACAAACCCGTGATAAAATCTCTCCGGTTCTTTCTCGGAAGACTTGGTTCCCGTATCAAAGGAACTGAATGTGGCTAAAGCAACATCATTCATGTATCTGTTCATATCTCGGACATTTCCAGTCAGCATCGCTTTCACGAAACCATTGAAAGACTGGTCTTGCGCGAACCACTCGCGTATCAGCTTGCCGAATGTTACTTTGACCTCATAGTTTGTCAGCGCCAGTGTGTACAGCTCGGTAGGCTCATAGGGGGTATCGTATTTTTCTGTTATTTTGACCACTTTCAGGTATCCCGACGCAAGCAGCAGGCTCCATATCGCGTCCTCGTTCTCATCAAGCTGAGAAAATACGATCTGCTCATCTATTGATGTATCTATGGGCTCATCCTTTAACAGATCTTCAAAATCCATTTTTACCTTCGGAGCGCTTCTTTTCAGCAGATGTCCGACAAGTGCATTCCCGCTTGTATTTGCCCAATGAGTTCCGACCTTGTGGTCCTTGATATACATTGTGACCGACCACGGATTATATATATCAGCAGTATCTCCGAATGTAAAGCCGTCATACCACAGTTTTATCTTGGATTTGTCTTCTGGAGGCATTTTCTGCGCATCCATAGCGGCAAAGACCTCGCTCTCGGTAAACCCGAACGCAGTCGCGTATTTCTTTGATGTTGTAGTTACTGCGTATAGGTTATTGAGATCCGAGAAAATAGACTCCTTGCTGACTCTTGTGATACCAGTCATCAAAGCCCGTTCCATTGACGGATTTGTCTTGAAAGTGTTATTAAAGAACGAGCGGATAAATGCAGTCAGCTTATCCCAGAAACCGTTAAGATACGCTTCCTGTAATGGCGTATCATACTCATCGAGGAGAATAATGACTCTCTTTCTGCTGTACTTTTCAAGCAGCCTTGACAAAAGATTGAGTGAAAATGCAGCATCGACCTCGTCCATATCCTCAGTTATTCTGTTAAGAGCGTTTTTTTCGTTGGCATCAAAGCCGTCATACGAATACAAGTACCCATAAGAAGAATACAAGCTCACTATCTGCTTCTTTATCTCCTTGACGATTTGCTCATAAGTGGTACCTTTTACGCCGGCAAACGAGAGAAAAATCACGGGATAATTTCCTTGCTTTTGCATCATATCGCTGTCCCGCGATATATCAAGCCCCGCAAACAACTCTTTCCGGTTCTCATATTTATCGGAGAAAAAGCATTTCAGCATTGACATATTCAGCGTTTTACCGAAACGCCTCGGTCTGGTAATGAGCGTTACGGGGTCGCCGCTTTCCCACCACTCTTTGATAAATGCTGTTTTATCTATATAAAAGTAATCATTCTTTCGGATAGTCTCATAATCCTGCTCACCTATTGCTACAGTCTTTTTCATTATGAACACCTCCATACTCCACATATACTATCATATTATTATACCAAATCTTTGCTTTAATTTCAAGGGTTTTATGCTATCTCGTTATTAACGCCAAAAAATATAGGCGTTATTTGTCAAACATTACTATTATACTCAAACAAGGGTACGCAGTTGCGCACCCCTGTTTGATTTGTGAGAAGATCACTTAAAACGGATAAACATCATCGTCCGGATTGTTTCCGGTTCCGCCCACTGTTGCCATTTCAGGTTTTTTGACGCTCATTATAAACGTTGCAGTATCGCCGCCCATAAACGCATCCGCGATATCAGATGATACATCTGTTCCGGTATCCGAAGAATCCGAAGAGTCCTCCTCTTCCAGACCGTCGTTGAGGTCATATATGGAGAACCCGGTTGCTGAGAAACCGACATCGCCGTCCTTCTTGGTATATTCCTCGATCTCCGAGATACCGATAGCATACATCGACTTGTCTTTCAGCAGCTTTGACGCTTTTGCTGCAAGTCTCTCGGTATCGTTATCCCAGAATTTGAGAGATACCCAGTCCATAGACTTTTCCTCGCCGTTGAATGTCCTGAGTCCGATAGAACACGAGAAGTAGGTTTTACCGGTAGTGGTTTTCTTCAGAGGATCTTCGAAAATATATACTTTTCCGAAGTAGATACGGCTTTCCTTTTCCTTTCCGCTCTTGTCCTTGTACTTTGTACGGACAATGTTGTTCGAGAAATTGAAGTCATACGCCTGAAGCACGCCGTCCTTCTGTCTTGCACACTGGAGTATGAGCTTCTTGCCGTTGAAATCGAAGCTCCTCATTCTCTGGACATTCTTACGGAACTTGTTGTCCTTGAAAACAATAGGTTCCGTATCGATAACATAGTCCTTCTTTTCGCCGTCCCAGCGAGAGTAAGTCACATCACCGGAGAAATACTCCTCCTGATCCTGCAGGTTGCTGAGAATACCCACGATTATGAGTGCGTTGCCCAATACTTTTATCATATTCATCCTTCCTTTCCTTATGCTGTTAAGCCTAACATCGTTGTTCCGCATATTTCTTCAAAGTCCACAAAGAAGACATCTTTGGTACAGTTTGCAAACGCTTCTCTGGCATAGTCAGACATTCCCATTATCCTACCGGGTACTTTGGAGATAAAGTCGGCTATGTCAAATGCGTTATAGCTCTTTGCCGGAGAAAACTCCTGTGATGCTGCCTCGGCAAACTGTTCCGAATACTTTCTGCCGATTATTTTTGCAAGTCCGGAGCGGTTCATGACCTCTTTAATGGTCTCCTTGACATCATACACATCTATTGCCAGCAGTTCAAGTATTCTCACGGGGAGCTTTGAGTACTCGGTAAAGATATTGCTGCGGACATCATCGATATACTTGTCAATATCGACATCTCCACGGTGTATCCTCGATACCTTCCCGACATAGAACGGAAGACCTTCCTCAGTGCGCTGTGTACCGCGTACCGTAAGTGAGGAATCGCCCACATCACTTGTCGTTATGCACAGCCCCGGCATCACGGTCGTATCCAGACCGTACACCTTCCTGAACTCTTCAGCAATAGACGGAAACTCAAAATACATCCTTGTGACGAAATTATCCGCTGTAATTCCGCAGAATTCTGACTTTTCGCCTTCAAGCAGCTCGTCCTCGGCTGCTGTCACGATATCCTTGATAGCATTCTGCGGGATAGGCGTATATGTACCGCCGAGAACAGCAAATACTTTCTTCATGCCCTCATCGCTGCACCTCATGACTACGCTGCACTTGACCCTCCTCTGTGCCAGCTTTTCGGTTATGAAACTGTCACGGAGTATCGAATATTTGTCAGTAAGCCCGGAACCGCCGAGATTGCATCTTGAGCATACAGTGCCAAGCGTCTCGGAGCTGCAGGAGTACAGCGTTCCACCGATGTTCAGCAGATAGCCGTTTCTTTTAAGCTCCGTATAAAACGCCTCATTGCCGCCAAGCCAACTATCCACGAACTCCTGCTTGTCCATTTCGGTAAAGCCGGAAGGCATTCCGATGTTACGCGTCCTTTTCGGAGAACTCGGGTCGGGCGGATCGCATATTGCGAAAGAAACCTTTCCACCGCTCTCGCCCATATAGCTTACCAGCTTTATCTCGTTGCTGCGAAGCTCTGTAACCGCGACCGACGAGCTGAGCTCATCGAGTATCCTGTACGCTTCGTCAATGTCTTTTGTTGTCCAGATTTTGCTATCCAGAAGATCAGACTGTTTCATTATAAACCTCCAATTCAACTCAGATTTTCCTTATGCTGCGCTGCCGCGAGCTATCATAATGCACTCATTGAGCAGGCTGATAGCGTATGCGCCGCGTTCATCACGCTTTTCTTCCTCGATATACATCACAAACTCCTGCGGAGATATTCTTTCGTTCACATAGTCCGAGATCTTCGCGTACAGAGACTTCTTATCTATACGGTTTGAGGCTCTTGTGAGCGAGGAATAGACTTCCGCAAGCTGCTTTGCTTCAAATCTTCTCACGATATCACTCCTTTCATCGAATATAGTTACACTCCTATTATGATTACGACAAGGTTTCGATTAGAGAGAACCCTCGCTACTGATTACGATTATTTCCTGCGAGCTTTCCGAAATCCCTGTTAAAAGCATACATGGCATTGCGTTCCTCGTTATTGTCCTTGAGTGTCTTGCTGTTCACCTCGTTGAAAAGCGTACTGATAAGATATTTTTCGTAAATGCGTATATCATCAGCCGTTTTCATTCGTTCAACAGCGTTTTCAAGGCATTCTCTATCGACCTTCAGCATTGTTGAGCGTATTACCTCGCGGGGGACCCTCTGCCCGCAGATCAGTTCATCGGGTTTATCCGAACATACCGCCCTTGTGATCATAGAAACGATATCGTCAAGCTCCCGAACAGTCATATACCCCTTAGAGCCTTCGATCCAGTCTATGTAGTCGGTATATTCTATGTTATCTCTGATAACAGCGATATAGGCATTGAATCGCTGTAAATATCCATCGGTCTGTCCGTCCTGCTCGGATTGATTGATAGATTTTTTTTCAGTTCGTTTTTGATTTTTATTTATTTGATTATTATTTATTATATTATCGTCGCGGTTTTCTTGATTATCAGATTGTATATTTTGCTTCCCTTGATCTTCAATACCTTGATTCAGGTTTTCTGAATCAAGGTTTTCTGCATCTTGATTGCCGGGATCTTGTGAAGTCGTTCCTTCTGTCATAGGCTCATCACTGAAAACATATTCCCAGTCTGCTATTTTTCCGTTCTCATATATCCGCCGTCTAATAAGATAGCCCGCTTTTTCAAGATTTTTAAGTGCTGTGGAGATTTTGGTAAGACCGTCCGGCAATATATGCATAAGTCCCCTTATAGAAAAATCCCAGCTTTCGGGCAATGAAAGCATGGTTATCAACAGCCCGCGCTCGGTCGCTCCCAGATTTGTGTCCCGTATCATTGCGTTATGAATTATCGTGTAATCCCTTTTGACCTCTTTTTTCAATCTTGGCATAGCAAACACTCCTATTATCACTGTACACTTCAACAAGCCCGGAAACAAGCCGTTCCCGGGCTTTATTCCTATTGAGTGGCTTTCACATAATACAATCTGCACCCTGAAATATTTACTGATTTTCGTCCCGAGCCTGTTGTGCCATTCGTGTATGCACACACAGGCGCTGTACCGCTGAACCCTGCGCTGCTGTCGGAGCCATCCGTTACCGTTGGTCTTATGAAGTAGTAAGTTCCGTCCGAACCGACCGCAAAGGTAATACAGCCCTTGTTCGCCATTTCCACAGCCTCACTTACAGCGCCAAGAGTTCCGAATCTTGATGTGTCATTTATATTTATCCTTCCGAGTTCAACTCCTTTGTGACCTTTATTCCAGTCATAATAAGTGCTTCCGTTCGATGAAGCCCCCGTGTTAAGGGTATATCTGGGCAGTTCACAGCCCATAGCGACAGAAATATCCCATAACAGCGTATCTGAAGCCGTGAGAGAGACCGCATTACCTCGTCCGCCGTAAACATAATCGTCCGCAAACTGATGTATGTCATATTGTGCGTATTCGGATTCCACATATCTTGCAGTCTGAAGCTCACCGAGACCGAATTGATCCAGCACAGCGTCATACAAAGCCGCAGAGCGATTGTCAGCTATATTGTCGAGCTTTTGCCCTTTATATGACTCCCACAGGCTTGTCCCGGGAACATACTGATAAGCATTAAGCAAAGTTGTTCCGGTGTTGCTTGTGAGCGCGGAGATAGGGATACGCGGATCGTTAGGGTACATATCCGAAAATCTTACGGTATCCTCAAGCGGTGTCTCCGTTCCGATTATATATACTGTCCCGAGACCGTCAACACGATATGTGGGTCGGGGCAGCAGATTAAAGATATTCCTACCCTCAACTCTCCCGACAGCAGTAAATAAACGTTGGTTATAGCTTAACTGCGGCAGACCGTTGCAGGGACCGAGAGCGTTGCTGTTATAGGTATAGTTTGTAACAAGACCGGGCATGACCTGCTTGTTGGCATCATATATCCTGTCCGCCATCTCTTTGGCATCTCTGCCGGAAAGCTCGGTCTTATCCTTATAGCTGTTTGTAACGATGTCTATATCATAGGAATTGATAATGCCGGTATCCGCTGCCACCGAAGCTCCTTCGATAATAGCGTCGGTCTTTGTCTGCACTGCCGCGGCGCAGACATACTTCCCGCCGATCTCAACGACAACGCAGAAAGCGGTCAATATAATGAGCCATACAGACATCATCATAAGCGTCATTCCGCTTCCTTCGCGCCAATTTATCCGTTTCATCTTCTCACCCCGCTCGTATAACATCGTTGCCGGAGTCAACAGGGGTCTCTACCATCATAACAATTGAAGCCTGCACAGTACGAGGAGTGGTGCCTATAAAGCTGACTGTACGCATTGTGACAGTATATTCGGCAAGTACACCCTTCGTCCAAGCGGAATCGGACTCTACAAGCCTCAGCTCACCGTGCCATTGTTTCGCAGAAAGGTCGGAAGAAGCAGACTGTCTGTACCCTCCGACTGCCATTGTCTGCTCGACAACAGCGTTTGCGGCTCCCTGTGCGGCTGCTATTCTGTGATCCGTGTCAGCCCCTATATCCTGTGTCGTCACTACAGCGGCTCGCCCGCCTACATAAGCGCAGTATTCCGCTATCTGTCCGGCTCTTATGTACGCAAACACATTCAGCGAAACAAGTATCAGGTACAGTACGAAGGGACACATCACACAAAATGACAGTATTTCAGCGGAACCGCGCCTGTTTTTCAACCTCTTCAGTATTTTTTTCAACACACCTTCGCCTCCTTTACTGGATAAACCTGTCTATCACGAAATAGGCAAGATATGAGGCATATCCCACCAGCATATATGGCGCAAAAGGTACTTTTTCGCCTTCCGCAGCTTTATCGGCATCTTTGAGCCTTCGAATATCCACCTTGTACCTGCCTTTTATTACTTTTACTATAAGCAGAGCGGAAGAGGCTATAAAGAGCGTTATAAGCGTAGGCAGAACGCCTTGTAATGCCGTCAATGCCATAACCAGCTTCAGGTCTCCGAGTCCCAGACAGCCTGTTGCTCCGACAAAGAACAGAGCCGTTATAGCGAGTGTTCTGACAATACCTTCCTGCCAGTCCATAAGATAGATCATCACCAGACCGGCTATCAGAGAGCCAAAAGTAAGAATGTTTGGTATCTTTCGTGTATGTATATCATAAATGCAAGCCGTAATAAATGACATCAGGGTAAATCCCATTACGGATGCTTCCAAAATCATCTGTTCAGTCATAGTTTCTCCTTGAATTTTGTGCAACGGGCATTGGTCGTCAATGCCCGCTGCGCATGTTTCTTAGCCTTCGCCGCCGCCAGCTTCTCCGCCGCCGGAACCGCCGCTGCCGTTCGCATTCTGGAGACCCGAAACGAGGTTATCCTGAAGCATCTGGTCAGTTGAGTTGAGGGAGCCCTGCATAGTGTTCATGATCGCTATTGCAGCTGTTACAAGGATAGCCGCAATCGCGACTACTATCGCCCACTCGATCAGTTCTGCGCCCTCCTCATCACGGAAGAAGCGCTTTGCGTAGTTCTTGAATTTAACCATGGCTAATTCATCCTTTCTGAAAAAATTTGTTTTATATGTATGACACAGGAGTTAAGGCGTTCATCAGAACATACCTTCCTCCATTATCATAAATACCGGGATCAGGAGTGCCGCCATAAGCGGTATCATTTTAAACATCATTGTCGGCACCAGAATTTTGCTTGTGAGTGCAGCAGCCTTTTCTTTGGCTGTAAGCAGGTTTGCCGATTTTATCTGTCTGCTCTTGCGTTCAACAGCTTCAATGACCGAAACGCCTTTGTTATATGCCGTTGAAAGGTCAACCGCAAAATCCGAGAAATTCGGATTTGCATACTTAGCCGCCACATCAACGAGCGCCTCGTTCCAGTCCTTTGCGCCAAGCTCTGTTTCGGCAAGCGCAAGCCGCATTTCCTCAGCAAGAACTCCGTCCAGATACCGGGTAGTGTACTCTATAGCGTTCTGAATAGTCATACCGGCTATAAGCCCGGAATCGAGCATATCGAGGAACCGAGGTATCTCAGCGTCAAATCGTGCCTTACGGTCTTCCGCAATGCTTTTCGCTTTTCGCTTAGGCGCATTCATTATAGCAACCGAAAGCATCATGCCGACAAGCGATATATATGTATTGCCGGTCAGGATCAGCGCCACAGCCGCAAACAAGAACACGATACCTATTATCCGGCAAATGACGAGAGAGTAAAAGTTGGGCTCTATTGAAGCTATACGGCATTCCTGGATATACTCGGTAGGGTCAATACCGACCTTTTTGAGCATTACATTGATATCCGTTCCGATGTACTCCTCGTACATGTCTCTTTGCTTATCTCCGGTCTCGGCTCTTTTGAGTATCCTCTTACGGCTTATGATGACCGAAACGCCGATAACGGAGATTATGGCAAACAAAGCGACTCCTATTATAACGGCTACCACGCCCGCACTTAATAATGTACCTATCTGCATATCATTCACTCCTTACGTCTGCCGATTTCATCATTTTGTGGGAAACTACCGAGCCTATCAGGAACAGCAGCATTATAGCGCCCATAACAAGCAGACCGGTTATGCCTTCTTTGTAAAAATCCATAAGGTCGCCGCCTGTAAGGATAAGACCTATGAGCAGTATAGGGGGAACAAAATCCATAGCATAGACCGTGATTTTAGCTGTCGTGAACAGCGTTCGGATCTCCTTGCGAACCATAATACGCTCGTTTATATTCGTTGCCACCAGCTCAATGACCTCAGCTTCGCTGCCGCCGACCTCTGACTGCATTGCGACAGCCGCTGTCACATCACGGGTATCAATGGTTGAGCGCATATTGGAAACCTTTGCGAACGCTTCCGCGACCGGTATGCCTATCTTTATATCCGCACTGATCTGCTTGAACATCTCCTTTATCTCATTGTCAAGAAACGGATTTGTGCAGATATCATCGACTGACTGCTGTATAGTCATTCCTGCACGCAGCGTGGAGGACATCTGTTTTAAAGCTCTGCCATACTTTTCATCGAAGTCCTTGTCGGATTTTGATTTCTGGATACGAACTATAAGCTCAGGAGCCACCACACCGACTGCAAGACCGATTACCGCTGCTAACGCCGATTGTGTCAGCACAAATGCTGCAATGCCGAGCACTATAGGTGCGATCACCATTATTACCGCATATACCTTGAAGCTGATAGCGCCCGGGATAGCGTAGAGCTGTTTCTTTTTATCGTCTGCGAATATGTCTATAAGGTCTTTCTCACGCTCGCCTGTTATGGTTGACTTCTGTTCGCGTATTGCAATAGCGATGGCAATACCGACAGCAAATACGGTCAGTGCCGTAAAGATAACGGGGAGTGCAAGACTTGCAACACTTTCAATATTCATTCATTTCCCTCCGTTCCTTTCGCACCACCGCCGGCTTGTCCTTTTTCGGCGCTCTTTTCGCTCCGGTCAAGGCTTTCAAGCTTCTCTTTTTTCTTCATTTCACGGGATTTGAATATTTCCGGGTCTATATAGATGCCCTTCTCAAGCATTCTGTCGAGTATTTTCCTCGGTTTGTACCCGGTAGCGTAGTATTCCTTGTTGATCTCATCGAAACGGAAAATATCGTTTAACTTGACCCTTGTTCCTTCCATACCGGAAACCTCGGTTATGGACTGTATCGCACGCAGCTTACCGTATCTCTTTATCTGCACTATAAGGTCGATTGCCTCAGCGATCTGAATGGCTTCGGATTCTTCGCTGAATGAAGCATCAGCCATCGAATACAGCATCGGAAGTCTTACATTTACCAAGTTTACAGCGCTGTTGGCGTGTACCGTACACATTGAGCCTTCATGACCCGTGCTCATCGCCGAGACCATATCAGTGATCGTGCCGTCGCGTATCTCACCTACAACGATCCTGTCGGGACGCATACGCAGAGATGCCTTCACGAGTGCGCGAATATCGACATTCATAGCGTTATCGTTCTTTCCGCTGCTGATAGTCCTTGTCTCCAACCGCCTTACATTCGGAGACTCCAGCTTCAGCTCGCAGCTATCCTCGATCGTAATGATCAATTCATCCTCCGGTATGGCTCCGGAAAGCATATTGAGAAGAGTCGTTTTGCCTGTGCCGGTACCGCCGCTTACTATAATACTCGACTTTGCCTGAACAGCTTTGCGGAGAAAATCAAGCATATCCGGGGTCATAGAGCCAAGGCGGATATAGTCCTCTCCGGTGAGCGCTATGTCGAAAAAGCGTCGTATATCGAGTGTTGCACCGTCAGGAGATGCAGGCGGGATAGTAGCGCATACACGGGAACCGTCAGAAAGTCTTGCGTCAACTATCGGACGGGAGACATTTATCTGTCTTCCTATCGGCTGCACGATACGCTGAATGATGGTCTGCAGGTGTTTTTCGTCCGTAAATGTTGCCTGAACACGATGTATTTTGCCCTCGCGCTCGATACAGATGTGATCCCAGTGCTGTACTATTATCTCGGTCACTTTAGGGTCAGCCATATACGGGTCAAGCGGTCCGAGACCGATTATCTGCGAAATAACAGTCTTTTTTATTCGCTGCTGCGTCTCATAAAGGACAGGTAAGCGATCACATTCTATGGCTATCGCTTTTTCTATCTCGTCCGTGAGAGCCTTTGACATAGTAGAAGAGCCGGACACCTGCTGCTTGAACCTTTCGGATATTATTGAAGTGACGGAATCAACATATTTACGCTCGTCATCGGTTATCCGAATGATCTCTTTATCAACGCTTTCCGCTATGGCACGTTTTTCTTCTTCAAGTGTTTCCAAGCGCTCCAGAAGCAGGCTGGAATCAGATGACTCCATAACCTCTTCCTTTGACAATTCAGGTTCTTCCGTCTTCCGGGGTCTTGCTTCTCTGTCACGAACCGGCGGTTTGCGTTTCATCTCACGCTTAACTGCTCTGCGTCCATCGTCTGATGATGCTGAATGCAAATATGCGGACTTGTGAGCAGGTTCAGACCTTTCAACAGATTTTGAAGCAATAGAGGCGTTCTGAAGTCTTTTATCTATAAGGCTCATACTTGTGTTACCTTCTTTCTTTCAGCTTCTCCGCTGCGTCTGAAAAGGGATAAGCCCTTTCTGGTATCAGCTACGACTTCGCCGTCGTTGATTATGATCGAGATGATGTTGCGAAGCTCCTTCGTGTACTCATGAGAGGATCTGAAAACGAGCGGAACCGACTTGTTATTCGCCTTTATGACATCTGCGTGATGCCTGATGACCGCTGCCGTGGGATATTTGACGAATGACTGGATATCCTGAACAGAAACAGCCGTATCCTTTTGAGACATAACATTGTTTATGACCACTCTGATCCTTTTCTCGTCGTATTTGATCTTGCGTATGGACGCAAGGAAAGTGTCATTGCAGTTAATGGTCGATATATCCTGTGTGAGAACGAGGAAAACGAAATCCGCAAAGTCAAGCGCAAGTATCGAGGACGGTCGTGTATCGTTGCCGGTATCGCATATCACATAGTCAAATCCGCCGTTGCGAACTACATTATCAATAATGATAAACAGAATCTTGTCATCTATTTTCTGGGATTTTTCATGTGACGGATCCGCTATCAGACCATAGATCTCGGTTTTATCATCAAAAGTCTTGCGCTGTATGAAGTTATCAAGCATTTCTTTGGCTGTGTATTCCGTTGATTCGTTGTTTTCCTGCCGTTTCCGGATATCGTCTGCCCACATACCCATATGCACGCCTTGGGAATCAAACCCCAGCGTAGTCGCAACATCCCCGAATACGGTGTTGAAGTCTATAATACAGCATCTGAGACGTCCGCGCTTTTTACAGGTCAGCGCCAGATATGCGCCTATCTCCGAAGCTAAAGTCGTCTTTCCGACTCCGCCTTTAGCGGAATAGACGGTTATGACCTTTGCCCGTTCGGGTATTTCATCCGTATCTTCTTCTGAAATTGCAGGCAGTGTCTTATTTTCGGCGTTTACCCGGCTGTTCGCTTTAGGAGCGGTGCGCTGCCGCTGATGCCGAGGTGCAGGTTCATCATCTTCTTCATCGTATTCATCACCATACTCATCATCATCGTCTTCTTCATCCTCATATTCCTCATCGTATTCCTCCTCATACCGCTTTTTCGGTGAGGAACGAGCCTGCTTGCGCGGAGACCGGGAAGCATTATGTACTGTATGTGTGTTTCTCTGTGAAGTGTCGGGTGCCCTTTTCCTGTATCTTTCTGCCGGCTGTGTATTCTTTCTGACAATATGTTCAGGTTCAGATTCACCGGCTTCGAGAGAAGCAAGATAATCTACCAGAGCCTTGGGCTTACGCATGAACCCGATATTATCAAGGTCTTGCTGATAAAGTGCCTCCTCATATTCTTCTCTCGTGGCATAACCGACAATATTTTCCGTCGGTGCGCTGAAATCGGGATCAGCGGCTATATTGTCAGCTATAAGTACAAGATCGGCATCGTCGATATAATCGTCGATCTCATCTATATCCGACAAATATGCAATTACATCGATCTCTGTATCATCAACCATAGACAGCCTGTTCTTTACATCAATCAGGAAATTTGTACGCCTGTCAACTATTATCACGTTCATAATGTACCTCCGTTACTTTCCTGTATATGTTCCGTAGGATATATCACTGCCGATGGGCTGGTACTCCGAAGCATTGACAAGTCCGAGATGAACGGAAGTGTATTCGGTAGCGTATATCATCTTCAAAGCCTCTTCCTGAGTGCATTCGATAGTTACGGAAGACAGGGACCCGTCCGTCTTGTTGACCTTTATGATGCGCATATTTTCCAGCAGAAGCGTTGTGATGCCGTCAACCGATGAATATACATTCACACGGGAGCCTATACGCAGACCGCTTGTTACGCCGGAAGTATTGTTAAGATTGATCGATACAGCGATAGCGTCTGTTCTCATGTTCTTTTCTATTGCCGTGCCGCTTGCTACATTCAGGTCGGATAATGTCAAAGCTTGTCCTTTAAAGACATTTGTAAGCAGCGAGTCACCGGAGCTTAAAACAGAGCTTATATCCTGCGCCGTTATATACTGCTCATTTACACCCGCACTCCTGCCGTTTATCACAATGCTGCTGTCAACAACGATCGGTGTTATCATATCACCGGATATTGTCTTTCCGGCTTCGTAGTTATTGTTGTACACATAGATCGTTGTTTTGAGCGGTGTCAGATAAACAAACAGCCCGTAGCCTGCGATAGCAGCAAAAATAGCCGCTATCAAGATCACGATAAGGATCTTCTTTCCTTTTGACATAAAATATGTCCTCCTCTTTGAAATAGATTTGAAGTTTTTCAGCTTCCATATATATTATGATTACGCAAGACGACTTTGAAAATCAATTACGAAGCATTCCTGATAAGTCTTCTCGCAGCTTTGAATGTAAGGATACTGTCAAGTTCCTCGTTATTGGGTGATTTATCGTTCAAACGGGCTATTTTGACGAGCACAGGCTCCGCACTTTTGTAGTCATAACCGCGTGCAGACTGGCAAACCAGCCAACCGATGGGCGCTCGCGGAAACCATTTTGTCATATCACGGTCTTCGTATCGCTCCTCACGGGCTATCTTACGGATAACTATTGCCGTATCATCCGGGCGCACCTGTCTTCCGGCGAACATCATACCGGAGTTCGCAATCACCGACGACGGCATATCCGCGACCTTCTGGGTGATAGCGAATACGAACAGACCATATCCGGCAGCCTGATCCAGTATCTCCTCAAACTCGGACTGTCCCGGCAAACCGATATTTCCGCCGCCTCCGCTGGTAGCATTGTCGTTTCCTGTTAAAACCTTATTTGCCTCCTCTATGAACAGGACGGTCTCATACTGGCTCTTATCCAGAAAACCGGCTTCATAGGACTTTGCAACCTTGTAAAAGCCGCTGGTTATAACGCCGAACACGAAATTGCTGAATGTGCTCTCCAGTCCGGAGGACTCCAATACTGTCACATCGTCATCTCCGATAAGCTCATCGACACTAAGCCCATCCTCGTTGGAGAAAAGCCGTCTTTCAATCGAAAAATCACGGGAAAAAGGCTGTAATCTGTCAAGCAAGCGTGCGTATGCATCGCGGGTATCGTTTCCTGCTTTGCCCTTCGGATTGCCCGGGTCCTCAAGAGCGGCTTTCAGCTTTGTCATTCTGTCGAATATTTTGTCGAATGTAACTCTTTTGGACAGGTCAGGTACAAGATCTCTCCAGTTTTCCTTGTCACAGGCTCGGAATACCCCGGCATCCTCATATAACGAATAAACAGTTTCTCCGATCATCTGCTTACCGCGTTCAAGAAGCCCGTATGCGCGGCAATAGATGTCTATAATACCGTCGATCCATATCTGCGGCCAGATGTTCTTCGGTATTTTCCACGGGTTGAGATTTATCGGACGGAAGTTGATGTTGCCGAGTGAATAGTATTTGAACCGTTCCGGCTCGACATATCTCGCAAGCACACGCCAGTCGGTTTTCGGATCCATACAGACTATTCTGAGTCGCTTTCCGGTTTTCTTTCGCCTTACTTTCGATAGTTCAGCCGCGAAACGTATAGCGGCGACTGTCTTACCGCTTCTTGAAGCGCCTGCAAAGATACCGTGCATCAACTCAGCCTCGCTCAGCCGGTAATCAAACGGTGTACTGTATCCATTATTAAAGGAATACCTCTCTGCCGAAAGAATGGTTCCCATATATATCTCGCCCTTCATCATAGATGGAACGGCATATTTGGGTATGTCGTCAACATTGGCATAGATGCCGCCCTCGGAGATGCGGGGAAGATGTGTAAGAGCTGTGAGTTCGCCCGGAAGTAGTACAGTTGCGTACTTGTATTCCTCGGCTCCCGCAACTATTTCACGGGTAACATCGGCGCTGAAAGCGGAAAACCTGTACAGAAGATGATCCTGCTCATTCTCGTTGAGATCCAACACCTGAAGCGGCTGTATCATTGCAAATTCGTTCTGCCAAGTGGATTTTGCCGTAGTCATTGCTGTTGCAAGAGCATCCGGGTTCGGGCAGGCTACATAAACATAGGTATACATAGCCCCTTCGCCGCGAAGTGCCTTTTTCAAGCGATGATTCTGAAATTCGAGAAGCTCAAGGATATCCTTCACCTGCTGATCTACCCATTGATAAGACTTTGAATAGCCTATAGACGGCCCGAGACCCATAGAGGAAGATGTTCCGGAGGAATATCCGCCCGAGGAGCCGATTGACTCACCCGTGTTCCTGCCTCGGCTCGTGCCACTGCTTGTGCCGTTTGTGACTGATTTGCTTGCGCCCTTAGTGTCGGTTTTGCCCGTGCTGTGGCTCTCAGATGTGCTGTCACTGGAAGATGTTCCGGTACTTCTCCCGTTTGTCGTGCCTTCGCTGACAGAACTGCTGTGAGAAACGCTGTCAGACTGCGACCGTGAGAAGCTCTCCGATGAACGGTTGGAAACGCTGTGAGATGTACTGTCGGATGTCCCATGCGACCTGCTGTTGGATAAGCTTTGCGAATCGCTGTATGAAAGGCTTTGTGAATGACTGTTGGATAGGGAGTCCGAATGTGACCTTGACTGAGACTGTGATACACTGTCGGAATAACTATCCGTAAACGAGTGTGTCGTCCCGTCGGAAACGCTCTGTGTGGTTGATACCGTATGGCTTGTCCCGTCTGAGATACTCTGTGAGTATGAAGTTCCGTCCGATGAACCGTAGCTTTGAGATGTCCCGCTGCTTACCCCGGTGGAATGTGATGTCCCGTCCGTATATCCGGTCGAGTGTGATGTTCCGTATCCGTCTGAAACAGAAGCGCCGCCGCCCTGACTGTGCGAAAGGCTCTCGGAAACACTTTCCGATGTTCCGTTGGTAACGCCGTAACCTATAGAATTTGAGGTACTGTGCGATGTTCCTTCTGTGGAAGAAGCCGTACTGCCGTGTGATGTGCTGTCAGATATACCCTGTGAGAGCGAAGTCGAGCTTGAAGTCGTTTCTCCGCGGCTTGACGAAGCACCTCTTGAATTGGAAATTGAAGAACTGTCGGATGTACTGTAGCTCTGTCCTTGTGAAAAGCTGCTCGATGTTCCCGAAGTCCTGCTGTTGGAGCTGCTGTAGCTGTCACTTGATCCGGTAGTATCCGATGAACTGCGTCCGGAGGATGTCCCGCTGCTGTATCCATCAGATGAACCGGTACTTGTGGAACGACTGCTTGATGTAGAGCCGGAAGTGCCGTCAGAAGTACCTCTGCTCCAGCCGTCGCTGCTGCCTTCGCTGTACGACTGCGTTCTGCTGCCTGTAACTGAGGTCGATGTGGATTCCCCGTCCGATGAACCCTGCGTATGGGAATCGCTGTAACCGACCGAGGTGGAATCTCCGGTACCGGAAGTGCTTGACGAGCTCGAACCTGTACCGTCGGACGCGCCTGAACCGTCACCGTGGGAAGAACTGTGGCTGCCGCCGATGTTAAAACCATAGGCGTTCGCTCCCATGCTTCCGCCTGACGAGGTGCTGTCATTGGTACTTGTCGAATCGCTGTGACTTGTAGACTGTGAAGAACTGTCTGAATTGCTCGATGACTGAGAGCCTGTATATGAGCTGCCGCCGGTATCGGAGCTGCTTGTCCCATATGTTGACCCCGATGTGGTGCTCCTTCCGGTACTAAAGCCGCCGCTGTTGGAGCTGGTATCAGAATGTGTATTGGAATTTGAATCGCTGTGGCTCCAGCCGTTGGAATTGCTGGTTCCCGAACTGTCGGAATGGGAGTCGGAGTGACTTGTGCCGTAATTTGAACTGCTGCTCTCTCCCGTGGAGTGTGATGAGCTTGTCGAGTGACCGGTTGTAGTGCCGCTCGTGCTTGACTGGCTTGTTCCGGTAGAATGGCTGTAGCTGGAACCTGATGTCGTTCCGGTCGTATGTCCGGAAGTAAGACCCGACGAATTGCCTTGTGAAGTGCTTTCGCTTCTCCCGAAAGACTGTCCGTAGCTGTTAGAATTTGAGTGGGAGCTGCTTACCGATTCCGAATATCCCTCGCTCTGGCTCGTCCCGTAGCTTTCACTCTGTGAATTTGACGCGGATGTGGAGTGAGATGTACCGTGGCTCGATGTTTCCCCATAGCTGTTGCTCCAAGACGACGAATCCGAATTTGAATGGCTTGTGCTGATCCCATTATTCACGCTGTCAGAATGGGAATCGCCCCAGGTCTCGCTACTTGACTGTGATGTTCCGTAGTTCTGCGAATCCGAGTGAGATGTTCCGAACGTTTCTCCGACTGTATGCGAGGTTCCGAACGACTCTCCATAAGAATTCCCGACAGTGTGTGTATATGAGTTTCCTTCGGAATGTCCGACAGTATGCCCGGTAGTTGTGCCTACTGTGGTTCCGTCTGTTATCCCCGTAGAAACGCCGTCGGTCGTGCCGTGAGTGATCCCGTGGGTTTCTCCTTCGGTGATGCCTTCGTTATAGCTTACAGAATGTCCTATCGTATCTCCGACTGTAACGCCTTCCGTATGTCCGACAGTTTCCCCGGTGGTATGCCCGACTGTATCGCCTTCAGTGACAGAATGTGAGAACGAGACCGATTCGCCGCTCGACACCCCCTCGGTATGCCCGGTAGAACTTCCGAAGGTCTCTGAAAGAGAGGTTCCCGTATTTTCACCGTATGAGGTGGAATATGATGTCCCTTCATTATACGATACGGATTCCGCATCGGTATATGCCTGAGACCAGCCGCTTGATGCTGATTGATTTGCCATATACATCATCGGGATACTCAGATTAAAGGAATACCCCTTCGTGCCTTGGAGCTGCCCGTACCAGTCCGTCATATCCTTTTCAGTACGAAGTGACCATGCTTTCAGGGTATCCGTATATACGGGAGTTGATATGACTTCGATTATATATTCATAATCGACCATGCCGACTATAAGCTCCTCAAGTGTAGCCTGTCCGTCAGGATTGGCAAGAGAACCCGAATTTCCTTTTCCTTTGGAAATATCAACACCCTCGTTGTGGGATTTCGGGATACCGCGAACGGCTGTTATGTACTTCATACCGTACATTTTTTCCAACAGCCATTCTCCTTCTTCGCTGGTAAGCATACTGAGTTCCAGCACGCGGTATGTACCCTGAATTGTGCCGATAAAACCCAGAAAATCTTTATGCGCGTTCTCTTTGGCTTCCTCTATATCATTCCCGACCCCTTGAACGCCGTACAGGAACAACAGTCCTATCGGCACAGGCTCAATGATATTGGCTATTACCGTCACAAAGTTTATTTCGTTCTCCCACACAGCCGTCAGCACTTGTGTGTGCATATCCATTAGGCTGCGTGACTCTTTCGCGCTTTTGGGAAGACGGCGGACACGGCAGAACTGTATTGCTTTGAAAATATGCGATTTCTCACCCGTGACGGGGTCCGCCATTTCAAGCTCAAAGCACATATATTCAACCGTCTGTTCGGCTACCGGCTTCGCCCCGGAACCGGAATACTCCGTCCACGAGTCGATTATTCTGAAGTCGTCGGAAGGCTCTATATGCTGTCTCGCTGTAAGGATCCTTCGGATATCTGCTGATGTTATCATATACACCCTCCTTTATCTGTTCGTTTCTCTTATAGAGCGTATTCTGTCAAGAGCTTTATTCTTTGCCATAAGTCTTCTGAACTGTACGAGCTTCTTTGCCTGCATACCTATGAATCCTATCGGAACCATAATGGCTGATATCCATAGGATATTCTGGATATATCCCTGAACAGCGCTTCCTCCCGTAAGAGATATTATCTGCCCGTATGACGCGATAAGCATCTCCGTTGATACGCCGGAAATCAACTGCAAGGCGTATCTTAATCCCATAAGCACCACGCTGTACCCGACAAGAGCTATTACGGTTTCATTCAGCGTCGTACGCCGATGAGAGGGCAGTATCAGTCCCGTTACAAGTCCTGCGACCCATATCGCGGCAGATAATGGAGCGATAAGCTCTGTTCCGAATGCCCGAAAGTTTGTAATCGTCCATATATTCACAGCAAATGCGACGAGTGGGAAGCCAATGGCTTTTGCATATTTGGATATATCCTGTCTGGTCATACATTCTTTGTATGTAATACGCTCGTTCTGTTTCCTTTTCATATATATCACCCACCTTTATACAATGTTCTGCTCCTCCTGTACCGACATTGTGACCTCCTCTTTGAGATAGAGAAACACAAATGCTGCTGCACAAAGCATAATAAGGAGTATGCTGAGATTTGAACCTATGAGAAAAATCAGATTGTTGAATGCGTTTTCGTTGTATGCTTTGAATGACTGTATCATAATATCACTCACCTTCTTTTTTGGCTGATTCATTATTTTCGCTTAGATTAGTAGTTTGGCTGGTTTCGGTATTGTATTCATACATCCACGCATTCTTTGTACCGGGTTCATGTGTGGAGTAATACTTAACTGTACTGATACGAACAATGACCTTCCGCTGTTTAGGCACTTCGGATTCTTTGCCCCACTTCTCCACATCCTTCAGGATAGCATCAAGCTGGGGAGTATTCTGAACAACAATATTTATGTATCTCGATATATGAGACAGCTTAGTGAGTTTCACCTGAAAATCCGGATAAGTGTGATTTGCACGCTCATACTCAAAATATTCCGTATATTTATCTGTTTTTGCAATTATGTCAGGTATAACGGACTGCCCGTCTTTAAGGACTATGGGCTTTCTGCCGTTCTTCCAGGTAACAGCTCTATATTTTCCGCTTGCTTCCAGCACTTCAGCCAGTTCCTTTATTCCGTATCCGTGTTCGGTATTGTCGTGTTCAGCTGTTATCATATCCATTTCCGAGATGACAGCCTTGCTGCCGAACAGATCTTTGTATATCATATTTCCTTGAAGCGTCAGCTTCATAATGTTAATATTACCCTTAAGCGGAGAGTGAAAGCTGCCTTTCTGTATCGTGCCGCTCTGCACAAGTTCGTTGACTGCCGCCCTTATGCGCGACTCACTGATTCCTTTTTCCAAATCCTTACAGCGTTCACTAACCTTGTCGCGTATATCCGGATACAGTGAAGCACCTGTTTCTCCCATAACATGAATGATCTCATTCATCACATTATTGAATTTTGACTTTACCTCATTCAGATCTATAAGCGCCGGCTTGACAGCCTTACTTACCTTTTCCTTTACTTTTTTGGTCCGTTCGACCATAGCACGCGGCTCAGATATAGGGATAACAGGTGGAGTAACCTTCACGGATTCGTTTAATCTGATAGCATCAACCATAGAAGACATCATAGCATTGGTCAAATCATCGTCCTCGATCTTAATACTTTCACATTCAACTGTCCGCTCCTGTTCTGCGGGAGCCTCTTTGTTTGATTGTTCCTGTTGGCTTGCAGGAGCCTCTTCATTCTGATTTCCGGTCTCATACATATTTTTATATTGCTCGATTTGCTCACAAAGGGACGATATCTGTTCAGCTCGTTCTTCAGCAAGGTCAGCCAGACGCATCATCAGCTCCGCTCTGTCACGGTTATACTTGCGATAGCTGATAGTTGTGCGTTCTATAAGCTCGTATATTGACATACGGCTCCATGAATACTCTGTACCTACTACCATTTCATCATTGTCTTTGGAGAGTATCTCTTCACAGATCGCCCGTATGCTGTCATAATCCCGCTTGATCTCCGTTTCTCTTGTCTCCATGCGCTGATTATTCTGCCGAAGCTGATCCTTGAGGCTGAGATTCTCGCCGACAGCCCGGTTATACTTTGCTAATAGGCTGCTGTATTCACTGTTGCTGTACATTACTGTTCCTTTCTATAATGCCTCTGATGACCGATATGTCCCACTCGGATATGTCAGATAAGCTGATGTCCTTTACATCATCTCCAAGCGAAAGAAGATTCTCTGTGACCTTACAGAATGTGCGGTATATAGTCTCGCGGTCTATCATAGCCTTCTGCCAGCGTTCTTCATCGTTCTTTGCTGTTGCGGCTGAAATGTTCTGCAGATAGACGGCTATATCCGTTTTGATCAGCTCTGTCATCAGGTCATAGGTCTGCCTGTATTCGGATGAGGGTGAATATGCTTCAAGCTGTATGACAATATAGCTTACATCATCAAGGAGTTTGTCGTATTCGCTGGACAACGAGATATAGTCAACACTGTCATCGGAAGAGAAAAGTCTTTGATCGAGGGAGATAGTCTCTTCATACAGCTCACGGATGCTGTAATAAAATGCTGAAAAGTCCTGAAAATCCTGTTTTTTCTGTATATCACTTACTGAAAGCACCAACGGTACAGCGTTCCCACGGTCATCATATATGTAATCCGTGATGATGACACCGTAGGTCAGGAAAGCGGTATAAAGAATAAGTATGACAAGCAGTACCCTTGACACTTTGCCTATGACAGCCTTTCTTCTTTTTCGGTCTTCAAAAGTCCTGATTTTGAGTATCTCGGCATCATCGCATTCCTTCTCAAAGGTTTTCTCATCAAATACTGCTCTTTCAAGTTCGGAAAAGCGTTCCGTTTTTGTTTTCTTATCCAGCATTGTTCTTTTTACATTACGATTTTCGCCTTGCTTTCCTCCAAGCTTTTCCTCAAGAAGACTGCTCACGATGTACCCTCCGGTTTTCTTTCCGTTGGCTCCGGTAATGTACAATCGGACAAATATTCAACGGAATAAGGCACTATTTCGCAGGCTAGCTCCTCGGACATATTGGCGTGACCCTTGCTGCACTGCCTTGTGACCGGAAATCTTCTTGCCTGTACACAGCCGTCAATAAACACCATAGAACCGGTATGCAGTGAATTTATATCCATTTGCGCCTGTGCGCCGTAAGACTTTACCCACGGATAATCGGTACGTGCGGCCGGATCGTCTTCTTTTATAAGGAATTTACGGTTTGAAGCGAGCTGATACTGAGTTATCACATATTTATCCGTTGTGATCATTTCCGGTTCGCGGCATAAGTAACCGATGATTTTCACGCAGTTGCTTATTTCCGCCTGCTGCCTGAGTATGGATAGTCCGTTGATAATCGGAAAGCCGTCCGGAGCGTCGTCGCATTTAGCTCTTTCAAGCAGCCTGATAAAGATAGGTGTAATAAAGGTCATAGTTCCCGGAGTTATTATTTCTTCACCGCAAACAGCACAGTAGCTTTTCTTTATATTGCATTTTGTCGTATATACTCCCCGCAGCTCTATCATATCGTTTACTCTAATATTCCGTAAAATCGCTATACAATCGGGATTGAACGATGCTATAGGGACAAAATCAAATGTTCTGCTGTTGCTTACCTCCGCAATGTTCTCCCTCAGAATGTGGCGGCGTACCGTTTTCATTATCAGGTAGGCTTTCAGTGGTGTCCCATCAATAGCCGAAATTATCATAGGCTCCTGATAGACCTGCCCCGAAAGCAAAACGAAATTTTCCTTTGCCATAATGTTATCCTCAAAAAGCCTTGAGCGCGGTAAAATCACTCTTGATAATTCCGGCGTACTTTTCGGCCTCTTCCTTTGTTATTGTTTCATCGGACATAAGCCTTTCCTTATATCCAACAAGATGCTCCCGTGTCATATCCAGCAGCGATAAAAGGTTTTCCCGTATTTTTTCACTGTCAGAAGCAGCTCCTATCCCCTTGATATCCTCAACGGCTTCGTCAATTGAAGCGATAGTGACACCCAATGACTCAATTTCCGTTCCTGTATCATATTCCGGGTCGGATATGTTTCGGGTCAAGGCGGCATGGGATACCAGCATATTCAGTATTCCGGATGTCTTCTTGGCTAAAAAAGTCCGGTATTCAAGCTCCGACATCCGTATCTCCGTGTAATAGCCGTCATCGGGATCAACGGTGGAGCCGACCTGCATACAGCCAGATGAACACAGCAGAGCCGCTGCAAGCAGTACGGTATATGGTTTTAAAGACATAATTGTCCCTCCGTCCATTATTGATTTCTAAAACGGAAAAGGCGGTAATTTCCGCCTTTCCGTACATTCCGAATGAAAGACAAAGCTATACATATTCGAGACATTCATTCTTTCGGGAGTCATACATACCGCCGAAGCTCATAAATAAGTCTGCGGCTCGTTTCAGATACTCGCTTACATCACAGTTCAGTTCTTGTCCGATCTGTCTGTACACTCCGATAAGTTCATACGCCTTGCTCCGTATCAGCTCCTTGTATGCTTTAGGGTCACTTTCCCAAAGCACACGAAGCGGGTTCGGTACAGCAGTCTCATTGAAAACACTGCGATCTCCGTCAATATCCCAGCTTCCGTTCCGATTATCCGCTTCATTTCCGTGATTGTCGCATATCGCAGATGCTGTGGAAATAGGATCGTTTCTGATATGCAGGAACTCGCATTCTTCGGATGTTATCAACCTGAGAATGTCTTTCGTCTTCCGTTCCACAGTTCGCGATCCGCAGCCCGAGAACTCAGCAGCGTACTCCACGGCGTCCTTGAAGTCATAGCCCTTATATAGCATTATAAGACCGATAATGTCTCCATGCTCACCGCAGGAAAAGCACTTGAACCGTCCGGAATCCGGGAATATATAGCAGTTATCGTGCCTATGCTCATAGTGAGCCGGATTCGGGCATGGTATGCTGAAATTAGTGCCGCTGCGCTTCTTTGTTATCCCGAGACAGTCGCAGGCAGCGGTAATGCTAAGACTGCTCTTTATAGCGTCAATGTCATAATACATTCGGTCCACCTCCATTCATCATAACGCTTATATCTATATTATGATGACGGCAAGCGCCTTTTAAGTGTTTCAAAATGCAGAGAAGTCGAACGGGGCAGAAGTGGTGTCTGACTCAACGAGTTCCGTCGTTGAATCAGGAGCTTCTGTTTCAGTTGCTGCTGTCGTTTCTTCCGAAGGCGTATCGGTCGTATATGAAACATCAGAAGTGTCGGTGGAATCAGTTTCCTCTGGTGTAGCAGTAGTATCGGCATTTGATGTCATTTCTTCATAAGAAGTTACCACTGTTGTTTCGCTCTCGTTTGTGCTCTCCACGGGAGCAGTTGTTGTCACCGATGTTTCCGGCTTGTTTTCATTGTCTGTTCTCGCCGCTTCCTCATTTGAAGGCTGTTCGCTGCTCGCGGGTACATAAGGAGTACCGTCATATCCACCTGTATCATCAAACAGGAATACGATATTTGACCTGTTGGATGTCCTATAACCCGCACACCCGAAGGTAAACCACTGCTTCAGCTCCACAACGCCGTCAACATTCAGTATCCTGCCGCATTTTTCGTTCACAGACAGAATACCGAGCGGATTTAAGGTCTGAAGGTCGGCTGCCAGCAGGTCTCCGCCGGATGTATATCCATATATTATAATAAGTGTCTCGCCGTAGTTCTCACGGTACAGAGAAGCAGCAACCGTTTTCCCATTATTTATTGCAGAATACACCTTCGCTATATCTTCAAGAGATGTGCTGTTCATGGAAAAGCGCTCCGGTTCAAGCTCATAAGGCGGTACGGTAATTTCCAGAACGGTATCCTGACGGTTTACACCGACCTTGTCACAGTCCATAACCGGATAGCACTTGAACAGCCCGTAATTCCCATAATCAGGCAATATGAAGTCCAGAATTTGCCCAAAGGTATCGTTATCGAGATAAGAGATGTCCCCGAAAGCTTCAAGCTTGTAATACTTCTTCATATTCTCTGTGAAAAATACAACTCTCCCGCCACCGCTAATATGATAGGCATTGCTGTCCGGATTGTACGGAAGCTCCTTATGTATGCCGTCCTTATACAGATATGCGTGTCCGTTATCGGGAAACTGCGCCCAGCCGCTGAAATTGGAGAATTCATACCCATCGAGCGTCTTTACTACTCCGCCGTAAGTCTTGCTGTACAGATTATCCGCCCATAATACGACATTTCCCACCTTATACGGCGTTCCCGTGGCATTTCCGTTGGATTCGTCTATTGACGATACATACGACTGGAGCTTGTTGTTCCATTGTATAGGGCTTGTGTTGAGCGAGTAGATCTCGATATAATCTGTAAGACCGTCGTCATCTGTGTCCTGTCTGTACGGATCTGTGCCGTACATAGTCTCCAGTGCATTTGAAAGCCCGTCACCGTCAAAATCTTCGTCCGGGTATGTGTTGTAGTACGCCTGCCCGGTTCTTATCATCTCTTTATCTACGGTTGCGAGTGCCGGGTAAGACAGCGCAGGAACAGGGGTAGAGATCATTGCCGGTATGTATACCGTTCCCAGAATGACGGAAGCGGCTCCCAAAGCTATAAGGGGACCTTTTTTCAAGGGTTTCTTAGCCTTTATAGGGCGTCCGCTCTCGTCAAAACCCAAAATCTCCGGCTTTTCGTTTCTGCGGGCGGCTCTGCTGTTCTTCATTTTCTTCTTGACCAAATTTGACATCGTTAATAGTTCCTTTCTTCGGGTTCCTTCAAAAATAGTTTAAACTGTTTGCTTGTTCATAACCTTGGCGGCAAAGTATCGAAATCTTTTTTTCTGCAGCCATATAGTTTTCCGAGAGAGAATGCAGCCGTATTTATCATTTCTTCGGTAAAACCCTTCTCCTTCAGCTCGGTAAGATAGCAATTAGCTTCAGATCCAGTTGCCCATACAGTAATGAATTTGCTTGGTTTCTCAGACTCCTATGCTTCGACATAGTATACCTCCTTTTTCTTCATTGACCCGGAGTTCATGTGTAATGAACCATTGCCGTTATTGCCTTTGTGCAACCATACAAGACATATCCTGATGGCTGCGATGTTGGATGACATAGTTATTGACCTCCTTTAAGAAAATAGGTTTGAAAAAACTCTTCTATGTATATTATGATTACGCAAGATGACTTTGGAGAGCAATTGTGAACAGTTTCAAAATAAGAAGATAAGCTCTTGACAATATAACAATATTTGTGTATAATATTGTTATAGATTTTAAGAGGAGGGTTAAATATGCCGAATATAAGATCAAGCGCAGACCTCAGAAACGGTTACAATGAGATATCCACTTTCTGCCATACCTATAATGAACCTGTATTTATCACAAAGAATGGCAAGGGCGATCTTGCTGTAATGAGTATTGAAGCTTATGAAGCACTTGTGGGAAGATTTGAGCTGTACGACTTGATAAAAGACGGACTGTCCGATGTCGAAAACGGGAACACCAGACCATTTGCCGAGGCAATGGCAAGTATCAGGGAGCGCCGCCGGAAATGACATACAGCGTTCACATCACAAATAAAGGTGAGCAGGACATCATTGAAGCGGCAGATTATATTGAATTCACGCTGCTTAATCCCAGTGCCGCTGACAGTCTCCTTGATGCCGCCGAGAATGAGATAGGAAAGCTTTCCTTTATGCCGGAGAAGTATCCGATAATCGACGACCCGGTATTGAAGAAATGGGAAATTAGGTTTATCCCGGTCAAGAACTATCTGGCGTTTTATGTCATAGATGAAGATACCCACACAGTACACATAATCAGATTTCTCCACGGAAAGAGAAATTGGCAAAAAATACTTTGTTATGAGTCGTTTACAACAGAATAAAAAGAAGAACCACTGTATTTATCATACGGTGGTTCTTGCGTTTTAATGGTGTTAATCCTGTATCATCCAGCGCTTCAGCAAAGAGTTCCTGTTTATAGCAGAGACCTTTCGTATAGCCATGTCAACAGCCTTAGCTTCGCCGAACATGATCAGCCTTTCCTTGGCACGGCTTATTGCCGTGTAAAGCAAATTCTTCTGGAGCATTATATAATGCTCGTTGGTAAAGCAGGTTATGACGGTTTTGACTTCGGAACCCTGAGCCTTATGTATTGTAATAACATAAGACAGCGTGAGATTTTTGGCGTCAGCAGCAGTGTATTCCACAGTACGCCCGTCATCAAAGGTCACTGTCATATAGGCGTCGGATATTTCCGTTACCGAGCCGCAGTCACCGTTATAGACATCCCTCTCGTCATCGTTCTTTGTTTGCATCACGCGGTCATTGAGCCTGAATTCGAGATTTTTTGTGGCAGGAAAGGTTTTTGACCCGTCTTCCGGGTTTATTCTGTCCCGTATTACCTGATTAAGCGTGTTGGCCGCTGTATTGCTTCGGGTCTTCATAGGGACGATGACCTGTACATCCTTTACAGATGAAGCGGCTACTGCGTTTATGAAAGCGTCAACGACCGCCTGTCCGGTATCTTCCTTCGGCATTTCACGGAAAATGAAGTCAGGACCGAGAGAGAAAAACTTCAGACCCCTGCCTTTCTTGATAGCCTCCGCGTTTGTAGCAATAGCGCCGCCAAATCTGTGTGTAAACAACAGCGTTACTGTCGGTACTAACGGCGAATCGACAAGTTCCCTGAACAGACAGCCCGGTCCGATAGGCGGAAGCTGATCCACATCGCCTATCATAACGACCCACACCTTTGCTTTCGGATTGCAGTCTATTGCCTTGAACATCTTGCTTGCAAGGAAAATGTCGATCATTGACGACTCATCAATAACAAACAGATAGTCCTCAAAGTCATCAAGTCTAAGACAATTATCCCCAAAGCCGCACATACGGTGAATGGTCGTTGCTTCAAGCCCGGTGGATTCTTTCATACGCCTTGACGCTTTTCCCGTAGGAGCCGCAAGGTATATATTGTCTTTACGCCCTCCACAAGCAATAAAAGCTGATATTATAGCTTTTATAACGGTTGTTTTTCCTGTACCGGGTCCGCCGGTCACAACGGAGATACAGTTTTTCAGCGCGTTGTGTACAGCGTTCTTCTGCTGTATCTCGTAGGTCATGCCAGTTTTGAGTTCAGCCTCTCGCAGCGCCTCATCTACTTTCTTTTCGTCATAGAGCCTGTAGTGATTTCTAAGACTTTTCGCAACAAACCGAGCGCAGAGCTTTTCACAGTTTAGCAGATTCGTAAGATACAGCTTGTCGTTATCCACAAGCACCGCGTCTCCCGCCTGTATCATCTGCGCGATCTGCTCCGCTATGACATCATCTGATACCGTGATACCGTCAACAAGCTCATTGACCTTGCGGCGAACACTGTTCACATTGTAATAACAATGTCCTTCTTCGCAAATAGTTTCCATAGCGTAGTATATTGCCGCTTTGACCCGCATAGGGTCGTTTGCGTCGATACCCGATTTCTTTGCCAGCTCATCAGCCTTCTTGAACCCAAATCCGTCTATCTCGATGATACGGTAAGGATTTCGCTGTATAGTTTCAACAGCTCTGTCACCGTATTTCCGGTAGATCGTATTGATCTGGTTTCTTGTTGCCTCTCCGCCAAAGTATGAGATAAGCTCCAGTATGGTTGACGACTGGTTATAGCACTCATGTATGGTTCTTGCCTTATCAAGCGTTATTCCGGATACTTCCGCCAGTCTTTCCCAAGCCGTACTGATGATCTTTTCTGTATCCTCACCGAAGGTTTTTACTATTTTTTCGGCAAGTGCCGGTCCTACACCTTTTATAAAGCCAGACATCAGTACGCTCTTTATATCAACATTTCCGTCCGTATATATTCTGGCGCTTGTTGCCTTGAGCTGATATCCGTATTTCGTATTGACATATTCGCCCTCCATAGAAACTCTGTCTCCGACTGCTACACCGAAAAGCTTTGCAAAAAATCTCACCTTTGAGTGCATTCCGTCTGGGAAAGCGGTCGGCTTCTCCAGCGCCACAATGCCGGCAGCTGCGTCATCGCTTGAAAAAAACAGCTTTTCAATTGTGCCTTCAACCTGCATTTTTATTCAACTCCTCCTTTATTCGTCTGGCAAGAGTAGTTCTTCTCTTACCCTCATCACTGTTACTTACCGCAAGCTCAATACTTCCTTGTGAGCCGATAAGTATTACTGACTGCTTTGCACGCGTTACGGCGGTATATAGGATATTTCGCTTTAACATACCGCTTTTGGGCAGGGATATAATGACATTCTGAAACTCCGAGCCCTGCGCACGATGAACGGTTATAGCATACGCCAGCTGCAGCTCATCCAGATTATCTCTCGGTAGATGTATTATCGTTCCGTTCATATCTATAGTGATCTCATTACCAAGTATCTCCAAGATAATGCCGAGATCGCCGTTGGAATAGCCCTTATTGGGTCTGTTCTTCGTGAAGATAACCTTATCTCCGGTCAGAAAACGATTTTCACCATAAACAATGCTATTCCGTGGATTTGGATTAAGTATAGCCTGCATTCTCTGATTTATCTCGATAGTGCCGCCCTTCCCCTTATTCATAGGACATAGGATCTGCAATCTGAACGGATCCTGCTTACAATGAAGCTTTGAGGTTATGGTACATACGGTTTCCGTTATATGGAGCTGCTCCGCCTTGATTATCTTAAAGTCGTCCGCCTCAACAAGCCTTGAATTTCCTGTATTTATCGCATTTGCGTTCCTGATTATCGAAGAACCTTCATTCTGTCTGAATACCTGCTTCAGCTGCATTACCGGAAGGCATCCGCTTGAGATACATTCTCCGAAGAAGTCGCCTGCACCTACCGATTTTATCTGATCCATATCGCCGGAAATCAAAATGAATGCGCCGCTTTTCACAGCAGACAGCAGTATGCTTGCAAGGCTCTGGTCGATCATCGAACCCTCATCAACTATTATAAGATTGGCAGGAATGGGATCGGACATATCCTTGTGCTTTGATTCTCCATTATCCCCGGGAATGTAATCAAGAAGCCGATGTATGGTAGTCGCTTCCATACCGGTAGATTCCGCAAGTCTCCTTGCCGCTCTTCCGGAGGGAGCACACAGCTTTATCTCGCCGTAAGGAACCATTTGCTTGAATGCAGCTATTATGACACGCATTACTGTCGTTTTACCCGTACCCGGACCACCGGTAATGATACCGATGCCCCTGCATTTCAGTATTCCGATAGCATTTTTCTGCTCATCGGAAAGACGCACTCCGCATATCCTTTCGGCAATCTCTCCGACCCGCGGAGTGTATGGCAGCGGTTTAGCCGTATTCCGAAGCCGCATAAGCTGCTTTGCTATGTTTACCTCATCGTTATACGCTCTGCTCAGATATACTCTGATATCATCAGTGCCGTCTGTAACAAGGTATGGGTTCGACCTTACCGATGTCTTATACAGTGACGGCGGCAGAATAGTATCCGATATCACCATCAGCTTTTCCTTTGAGCGACTGTAAAGCTCGTCATAGGGCAGGAATATATCTCCGTCCTTTTCCGCGGCAGTCAAAACTTGCTTTAACAAAGAGATTATCCTGTTGCGGTTGTATAAGCTGCCGCCGTTTTCTATGGCAATAGCGTCACAGGTCTCGAATGATACCCCGTAGTTCTCCAGCTCATAGGGTTCGCTGCATATCTTCTTTATTGCACCTCTGCCGTACTCGGAGACGAGCCTTGACAGAGCATCGTAACCGATACCACGCTTTATACTGTAATCAAGGATCTTTTTCCAGTACAGAGAGTTCGCCACAGCATTTACTATTGCGGCAGCCTGCTTCTGAGAAACAGGTATAACAGAGCATACCTTTATAATAGAGTCCGCAGAAGTTATCCACCTGTAAATATCGGTTCCGTATTCGATGATCAGACTTCCGGCATCTTCTACCGAAAGTCCTATATACTCACTTGACAGGAACCTGATCGCCGCCGTATCCGTCTTATATTCCGATAAGATCTTCTTTACCTCCAGATACTTGCCGCGGTCGCTGCTCTTGACAACACATTCCATTGAAATATATTCAGAAACATATATGGGAGGAGTAATCCCTTTACAGGTCACATTCCCATAGATATTTATGAAATCCAGCGTGCTGCCTATTGGTTTCAGCGAAAATATCGTATATCCGGTCTTCTGGTCTTTTATCAGCGTTTTCTCATAATAACCTGATATTAACACCTATACTCCTCCCTTCATCAAATCTTTCATACTTATATTATGATTACGCAAGTGACCGAATAGAAGAAAGAGGTGAAGGACTGATCCTGTAAAAGAAACATTGAGTATGAGAAATGGCACTATCGCCATTATAACGAAGAAGTGTGTGCAATATGCACAAAAACGCCTTTTTTTTACTATCTTTACGACCTTTGCAAAGTATGATTTGTTTTATTTTCATAAAATCCATTTTAAATATTTGTGCAGGATTTTACGAACTTTCTTCCTAAATTCGACTATATTCGCCACAAAAATCGGTTATAATGAAGAAAAAAGGAGAATAATCCGAATTATTACAGGAGGGATGTATATGAAATCACCGGACTATTCAAGAAACCAGGAATTGATTAAGGCTTATCTGGAAGCCGAGTCGGATGCAAAGGCAAATATGTATGCAAACCAGATCGTTGAGCTGAATACACCTCTTGTGTATGCGGCAATAAAGCGGTGGTATCCGTGCTATTACTCATCTTCTTTCTTTGAGGATATAGTTCAGGCAGGGTTATTTGGCATATTTGAGGCGCTAAGGCATTACAGCCTCAATGTCAAAACCGCTTTTTCGACATTTGCGACTCATTACATAAAAGGGTCTATAAGCCAGACCATCTGCGAAGAGACTAACAAGACATCTCCGCACTTTACAAGAATGGGACGTATTATCAAGGAGGCAGAAGAGAAACTGAAAAGCGAGGGAGTAAAAGAACCTACCAGAGAGCAGATAGCAGCTGAAACCGGACTGTCATTTTTCGTTATCGATAACGCATTGAACGCAAACAATATAGGGAATACCGTATGTTTGGATGATATTTCACAGATGATGAGCAGCGAAAATGTTGAAAGAGATGTTGAAGAAAAAGCGTTAAGGGAGATGCTTATGGATGCTGTTTTGCGGTTGCCCAAGGAATATCGTCTGATAATCGGATACTCATTCGGTCTTCTTAATGGGATAGTTTACACTGCCCCGCAGATCTCACGCATCATACGCTCGATGGGCATTGATGTAAGTTCTTCAAGAGTGAAAGCAATGAAGAACGCCGCGATCAAAATGTTGTTCAAGAATCCCGGTATACAAAAATTTGTAATGGGTGATGATTTCTATGACGGTGAAAATCCATTTGAAAAAAGCGGTCCGTTCACAATTCCGGACAAGCTTTTTTTCCAGCAACAGATGCATATGCTTGAGGAGCTCGATGCCGAAGGCTTAAACTTCGATTTCTCGAAAGAATTCGTATCGTCCAGCAAAAAGACTGATGCAATATAACGAGGGGGAATTCTATGAAAACAAAGAGATATTTTTCACTTTTGCTCGCCATTCTTCTTATAAGCGGGTGCAATTCCGAATCCGATACCATACCGACAGTTGCTGCTGATAAGAAGGATGATACCAAAGTTCCGCTTATCACGGAAAATACGGAGACTTCAGATATTACGGTCACAGCTGAAACACCAATAACCTTTGACTCCCGCAACACTCTCGCAAACGAGGGACTGTCCGAGGAAACAGCTCACAGAATGCAGTATCAGACCGGTCATATAAACTTCATTCCGGTCAAGTTCAACAATGTAATGCTCACCGAAAGCACTTTCAGCGAATTCGAATCGCTTCTGCGCAGCTCGGCGTCCATAGTCGCGGATAACGAGTGGGTCAAGGACGGTGAGACTACTGTGACAAACTTCATAATGGAGAACGGAGACAATTTTACCTTCTACGACTACAGACCTATCGAGCTTATGGTTGACAGCACAGCGATTTTCCCGATCGACTATCAGATGCTCGGCCTTACATTCGGAGATACGGTAGAAGATGTTAACCGCCAGCTCGGAACAGAATTCGTAGAGTATCCGGAACTTACTACCCTTGTGATCCGGGATACAGATTCGGACGGATACATACAGTTTACCTTTGATGAAAACAACAGGATAAGCCGTATGGAATACAGGTTCACTGAGTTTACAGCATAAATCTCGTTCTCCCTTCACAGGAAGATGTTTTATGGTTACAACAATAAAATGCGGGACTGCTCCATTTGCAGCCCCGCATTCTGTATATTTCATATTTTCTTTATATATCACTCAAATCTGTCCGCATCAAGCATTTTCACGACTTTTGCGGGATTACCAACGACCACCGCATAATCCGGGACATCCTTGGTAACAACAGAACCTGCACCTACGATAGCGTATCTGCCAATTGAGATACCACGCAGGATGACCACATTTGCACCTATCCACGCGCCCTTCTTTATCAGTATGGGTTTACATGGGAGGATCATTCGCTCATACGGGTCATGATTGTTCGTGAGAAGCGAAACATTTCCCGCTATCTGCACATCGTCTTCTATTGTTATACCGCCGCGAGCCATTGCAAGCAGGTTGCTGTTGATGAAAACATTCTTTCCGATACTCATCATATCCAGCCTTGCACCGCTTAACGGTGATGCCACATACGAGCCTTTTCCGATTTGCTCACCGAAGATCTCCTTCAGTACTGAATTATATTCCTCTGACATCGGCATTGTATGGTTGAGCTTGAACAACAGTTCAGTCAGCTTCCTGCCTTGTTCCCGTTCTTCGTCAGTTGCATTTCTGAGATCAACGATCATTTCTTCACATTCCATATTATTATCCTCTGCATTTCGTGATAATGTCAGTCATGTATCTTATAGTTTTTGAGCAGCATTTCTCCAACTCCGGGAGCCTCGGGATCATGCGATCCCTTTCCCGTGTCAAGTGCGCGTATGCTGTTCATTTCGTCCTCTGTGAGCGCAAAATCGAAGATGTCAATATTGCCTTTGATACGCTCGGGATTTGTGGATTTCGGCAGGACTATAAAGCCTTCCTGCACCTCAAACCGGAGAATGATCTGTCCGGCATTCTTGTTATATTTCTTTGCAAGCGCCGCAATAGCGGGATTTTCGAGCAGCGATTTATCACCGTGACCGAGAGGATACCAAGCTTCGAGCTTTACATCATCAGCTGCCAGCACCTCACGCAGTGCCTTCTGCTGGAACAGCGGATTGCACTCCACCTGATTTACCGCAGGCTTTGTCGCAAATCCGGCAGTCAACTCCTTGTACAGCTTTGGGGTCATGTTGCTGACGCCGATAGATTTTATCTTTCCGTCTGCTTTCGCGTCTTCAAGTGCTTTCCATGCACCGGCAACATCGCCGTAGGGCTGGTGGAGCAGATACAGGTCGATGTAGCCGGAATCAAGCTTTTCAAGAGAGGTTTCAATTCCCGTACGGGTCACCAGCGAAGGTTCTCGGAAGTGCCTATTTAAAGGCATTTCCGAGATTTTATTTTACTCCGTTTTGGGCTTTGTCCGCTATTTTGAAAAAGCAGCGGACAAGATGTTTTTATGCGCCTTTCTTCTCCTGCTCATCTTCCCTATTGAGAAAGCCGAAAGCGAAGTCCATTGCGTTTGAAACTCTCGCCTGCGCGGTCTGGAACATATGAGAA
>JAGBMA010000111.1 GCA_017635095.1 Ruminiclostridium sp.
ACTGTGTAGGGTTTCCGCAAATCGGCTCTGCTTTTCTATCATCTCTTCGGTTACACTATTCTCATTTTTGAAGCGAATCACGACTGGAGAACGACTTTCAAAGATCACTTTGATAATAAGCCGGACTTCCTTTGAGCTTTCGTCGCCTTTATCATAATCATAGCGCTGCAACTCCGAAAAATCAGCAGCTCTTTCGGTTATATGGTAATCATTCATTATTTGCTGTATATCCGATAAAGTCACTTTTAACATTTCTGATCTCCTATCATTTTTATCGCTCTCAATGCTTTGAATACCTGCTCCGCCGTGTCGGAAAGATTTTCCGCAGCGTTCACGGGGTTCATTGCGTCCTCAAGGCTGCAAACAGTACAAAGTATAGGAAAATAAGCGTCAATGCCGCACTCGTTAAGGGTCGCGGCATCTTTTGTTACACTTCCGGCAAAGGCTATGACAGGTTTTCCGCGCTTCTTTGCAAGTTTCGCAACACCCACGGGAGCCTTGCCCATTGCGGTCTGTGCATCGAGCCGACCCTCGCCGGTGATGACATTCCGACCTTAATCATTTCTTTAAAGTCCCTGCGTACTTCTTTGACGGATACGCCGTGCTGCTTTGCTATTTTTTGATTGTGTTGCTCATTGTGAACAGCTCCTTTGTAATTTTAGCTGTACTTCTGTCATATATTCATTCTCCTTTTTTACAATCCGAATCCATATCCTGCCACTATGCCGATAACAGCAGAAATGCCTATGATCGCTATCGGGTGCAGTTTCTTGAAAGCAAGCACTGCACCAATAACGAATATTGCAAGTGATAACCAAAAGCCAGCACCTGAAAAAACAGTGGTCTGTAAACCGTTTGGAAAGAAAACCGTCATTCCCACAGACAGGAATGCTGCACCGATAAGCCCTATCACAGCAGGACGCAGACCGTACATCACACCGTCAACAGCACGGCTCCTGCGGAACTTTTCATAAAACTTCGCTACGATCAGGATGCTTATTATCACAGACTTCGCGCTGTATCAGCGGTATCATCGCATAACCGCCGCCGAAGGTAAAAGCCCCAATCTTCATAAAGGTCAGGAACAAATCAAGATTCTTATTCACAATATCACTCCTACAGAAAAATTATACCAAATAAAGCAATATCCGTCAATATCCGAAAATGCCAAGAATATACTTGACATAAGTCGATAAATATGTTATAATCGACATAAGTCAGAAAGGAGATGCTATTATGCCAAGACCTCAGAAATCACGCCGCATCTGTTGTTACCCCGATTACTGGAGCTTTGCGCCCGATCAGGATACAGCTAACGATACGGTCGTTATTTCGCTTGACGAGTTTGAAACGATACGTCTTATAGATTATCAGTCAAAGACGCAGGAACAATGCGCTCAGGAGATGAACGTGGCGAGGACAACTGTCACGGCTATCTATGATACCGCAAGAAAAAAACTTGCTCAGGCTCTGGTCGAGGGCAGACGCATCATCATTTCAGGCGGAAATTATACTCTTGATAACACAATCTCGGAGGAGATCGCACGGAAAGGAAGCACTATTTTGAGAATCGCGGTAACCTATGAAAACGGACAGATCTTTCAGCATTTCGGCAGAACAGAGCAGTTCAAGCTCTATGACGTTGCTGACGGCAAGATCATAAATGAGCAGGTAGTTGGAACAATGGGCGCAGGACACGGCGCACTTGCAGGATTTCTGAAGAATGCACAGGCTGACATTCTTATCTGCGGAGGTATCGGCGGAGACGCACAGATGGCTATGCAGGAGGCTGGCATCACCCTCTACGGAGGAAATATGGGCAGTACCGATGAAGCGGTACAGGCTTTCCTTGCACAGACACTTGTTCAGAACGAGAACCCAACCTGCGATCATCACGATCACGAACACGGCGAAGGTCATTCCTGCGGAGATCATAGCTGCGGTAATCACTGACGAAGTACGACCATACCGAAAAGGCAGCTGCACTTTTCACACAGGGATATAACTGCGCGCAGTCGGTCTTTGTTGCATTTTCTGATGTGACATGCATTGACGAGGAACTTGCCAAAAGGCTTTCATCATCATTCGGTGGTGGAATGGGACGGCTGCGTGAGGTATGCGGCACCTGATCTGCTATGTTCATGGTGGCAGGCATTCTTTACGGCGAAGGGACGTAAACCGATCACGCTGTAAAAACAGAGCATTACAAGAGGATACAGTATCTTGCAGAGGAATTCCGCAAGAGACACGAAACGATCGTATGCCGTGATCTTTTGAAAGGACTTGCCGTTACAAGTGAACCAACTCCCGAAAAACGTACCGAGCAATACTATAAAGGGTACCTCTAAAAACCGCTTTGAAAAGAGAAAATGAGATAGCTGCGTCGGATACAAGGAAAGCCGACGAAGCCGGGCTGGCGCCCGGTTAGGAGGTTTGACGCAGTAGACGGCGTGGCTAGCTCTTTTTCTCTCA
>JAGBMA010000112.1 GCA_017635095.1 Ruminiclostridium sp.
TCCGCTTGCGGTTCTGCCTGCGGTGCTGCTGATCCCGACAAGAAGTAAGTCGTTAAACTTCAATTATAATGCGGGCATATCGGTCTTTCGGTATGCCTGCAATAACGAGAATTACGCAAAAGCGTTTATATAGATTGGAGGGCACCGAGATGAAACCGTATTTTGCTTTTCAGTGGCATATAACAGACACTTGCGACCAGCGGTGCAAGCACTGCTACATCTTTGCGGAGGATAACTGCAAGGCGCTCACGGAAATGAATTGGGAAGATATGCGTAAGGTCGTGGATAGCTGCGAGGATATGTGTGATAAACTCGGGCGTACTCCATATTTTTACATAACCGGCGGCGACCCGATACTGCACCGCGATTTCTGGAAGCTGGCGGAGCTGCTGCACGAAAAGCACATTGACTGGGGCATTCTCGGCAACCCGTTCCACCTGAATGATGAGGTGTGCAGACGGCTGCATGATCTCGGCTGCCGTAAGTATCAGCTTTCCCTTGACGGAATGGAGGAAATGCACGACAGTTTCCGCAAGCCGGGTTCATTTCGTGAAACTCTCAGAGCAATTGACTGCATAAAAAACGCGGGAATGTGGTGCGCGGTGATGTCAACCGTATCGAGCGCCAATATCGACGATTTCCCGGAGATGATAGATCTTGCGGCGGAGAAGAATGTCGATGTATTCGCATTCGGGAGGTACTGCCCCACAAGCGGTCAGAAGTCGGAGGAATACCACATACCGCCGCTGCGGTACCGGGAATTTCTCGATATGTGCTACAAGCGATTTCAGCACCACAAAGCAAACGGCTGCAAGACCACATTCCAGTACAAAGACCACCTCTGGACGCTGTATCTTTACGAGCAGGGACTTTTCAAACTCCCCGAAACAAACGACAAGAGCATGATATACGACGGCTGTCACTGCGCAATAGGTCACATGACGATACTCCCCACCGGCGATGTGTACGCCTGCCGAAGAATGGAGAGCAGGATAGGAAATGTGTTCGATACGACGATGTATGAGCTGTTTGTCGGCGCGGAACTGGAAGAATACAGACAGTTCGATAAATTCGAGAAATGCGGAAAATGCGAGCTTCGTGGGTATTGCCGCGGCTGTCCTGCCGTGACATTCGGCTATACAGGCAATATGTATGCACCCGATCCGCAGTGCTGGAAGGAGGTAAGCTGATATGAAAGCAGTTTCAATAGATAAGATAACACCCGCCGAAAATGTTGCACTCACGGAGATACCCGTTCCGGAGGTCAGACCCGGCTGGGTGCTTGTAAAAGTCAAGGCTTTCGGCATGAACCACTCCGAGCAGATACTTCGTCTTTCGGAGATAGAAGCCGATTACATCAGTAAGCCCATTGTTCCCGGTATCGAATGTGTGGGCGAGGTAGCAGATGCGTCCGATACGAATTTTACAGTCGGACAAAAGGTCACTGCCCTCATGGGCGGCATGGGACGCAGCTTCAACGGCAGCTATGCGGAATACGCATTATTGCCCGCACATCATGTATTTGCGATAGAGAGTGAACTGCCGTGGGAGCGTCTTGCGGCTGTTCCCGAAACCTACTTCACAGCATGGGGTTCGCTGTTTGAGTGTCTGCAATTAAAGCCGGCGGACACGCTGCTGATACGCGGCGCTACTTGCGCTCTCGGTTATGCAGCAATACAGATAGCAAAGGCTCTCGGCTGCAAGGTGATCGCAACCACGCACAAGGAAAGCAAGCTGCCGCTTCTTGCGGACGCAGATGAAGCTATCCTCGATGACGGTCAGCTCGCGGGCAATGTAAATGCAACAAAGGCTTTGGAGCTTGTCGGAGCAAAGACTGTCCGCGACACGCTGCGGTGCATGGTGAAAGGCGGTATCGTCTGTCACACGGGACTTCTCGGTGGTGTCTATACCCTTGACAGCTTCGACCCAATCAAGGAGATACCGAACGAGGTATATCTCACGGGCTTTTTCAGCAATTACCCGACGCAGCAGAAGGTCGATGAGATATTCTCTTTTCTGAACGAGCATAAATTGCAGCCTGTTTACGGGGAATTTTTTGACTTTGAGCATATCCGTGATGCCTGCACCGCACTTGACGGCGGCAAGGTAAACGGGAAAATTGTAGTTAAGATATGAGGTGAGCGCAATGCTTGCAAAATGGAAACCAACAGATGTAAAAGCAGACTATAAGGTGGAAATAAATCGGCTGAAAGAAGAGATACAGAATGCCGACGCAATAGTTATCGGCGCGGGAGCAGGACTTTCCACTGCTGCCGGATTTACCTATTCGGGCGAACGGTTTGAGCGTTTCTTCTCGGATTTTGAAGCAAAGTACGGCTTTCACGATATGTATTCCGGCGGTTTCTATCCGTTTCCGACACCGGAGGAACAGTGGGCATACTGGTCGCGGTTTATTTACTGCAACCGTTATATGAATGTTGACAACGGAACATACAAGTGTCTTTTCGAACTTGTAAAGGGCAAGGAATATTTCGTAATCACCACGAATGTAGATCACCAGTTCCAGAAGGCGGGATTTGACAAGAATCGCCTGTTCTACACGCAGGGCGATTATGGACTGTTCCAATGCAGCGAACCGTGTCACGCTCAGACCTACGACAACGAGGAAATTATCAAGGACATGATCGAGTTTCAGGAGAATATGAAGATACCAACCGAACTGATACCGCGGTGTCCGAAATGCGGCAAGCCTATGTCAATGAACCTGCGCTCCGACGACACATTTGTCGAGGACGAGGGGTGGCATAACGCGGCTCTGAACTATGAGTGTTTCTTAGGTGAACACATGGATGTGTTCGGGGAGCCCACGGAGGAGCCGCATGGAAGCGGCTACTGCAAAGGGCTCAAAGAGCACGACGGACAGCATATCCTTTTTCTCGAACTCGGCGTGGGAATGAATACTCCCGGCATAATAAAATTCCCGTTCTGGAAAATGACAGCGAAGAACGAGAATGCCGTATATGCCTGTGTAAACTATGGTCAGGCGTATGCGCCCGACGAGATAGCAGACAGAGCGATATGTATTGACAGGGATATTAAAGAGGTATTACAAAACGGCATCTGACCCGAAGTAAATAACTGCATTAACAGAAAATCCCGAAGTTATCGAACGGTCTGAAAAATCAATGACGATCGAATTTATCAGAATACTAATATTACAATTACTAAAAATCGATCCTATCGATCATAAAATGATGATAGGATCGATTCAGTTTGTTAATAAAGGCTATTTCCATTACTTTTCTGAGATGTCCGGATCTCCGTGATACGATACTGAGTCCGGCATCATGCCGGCGTGGGACGGGGCGCGCAGCCCCGGCGCTGTCCGCGAGGACGTCTGTCGAAAAAGTACCTTTTTCGACAGACTGAATCAAACCTATCGATCATAAAATGATGATAGGTTTGATGATAATTCAGGTATGTATTTAACTCTGTTTATCAAAAATACAGTCCTTTTACTTTGCAGCAAAGAAGCTGCCAAAATCAAATCCTGTCGGCATAGGTATAGTTACCATATAGATCGTTGCAAGCACAAGACCGATGACCGCAATCAACAGTACCACTGTACGGTTCGGGAGCTTTTTGAATACTCCTACGATACCGAGCATGAACAGAACTACCGAATAAATGACATTCACAAGGTTATACGCGTCGCCGTTGGAATTGTCGCGCTGACCTTCCTCAAGGACCGTTCTTGACTCCTCCAGAAGTTCGTTAGCGGTCACGAAGTATTCGTCCAGCATTCCCTCGACCTCAAAAGGAGAGTTCATATCCTCGGTCATCTGGTTTATAGCTTCAGTCATTATGCTGCTGCAATTCTGCGCCGCATAGGTCTCAAGCTTTTCCTGTATAAGTTCTGCTTCAACGGTATCGCCTTCCGCGTTTGCAACGATCTGATCGAAGCTGTATTCCATCATAGTGTTCCACGCCATAAGGTCAGACAGGTAAAGCTGCATACCCGCGTTGTATTCGGAATTTCCCTCGGACGCGAGATTATTGCTCTTTGTGTAGTTGGTAGCCTGATTGCCGCCGTGAAGCGAGCCTATCCATGACGCCCATGCCGTAAGAAGTGCGGTGATGCCGAGGAATATCGCTACGAGCACCTCCACAGTATTTTCGCTGAAAAGCGGCTTCTTTGTTTTAGTCTCTTCTGACATTGTTTTTTCCTCCGTTAATTATTCAAGTTCCGAAAAAGATATACCGTCGTCTTCAACTGTGAACACCACAGGGTCGGTCAGATAATAGTCACCGTAAACA
>JAGBMA010000113.1 GCA_017635095.1 Ruminiclostridium sp.
GGGCGGAGCCCTGCCGGGGCGTGGGGCGGAGCCCCACATTTTGTCGAAAGAAATTTTGGTGAGCGACAGGAACCGACACGGTCTGCACAAAAAAAGTGGTATATTATACATACGGAAGGAGAAAGAGCTATGAGCGTGGATATAATGCATGAAAACAGGACTATGACGGCGGTCGTGACGGGTGAGATAGATCACCATGCCGCAGCGGATATCCGTATGGCTATAGACGGGGAGCTCGGGCGGACAATGCCGGAGCTGCTCACGTTCGATATGAGCGGAGTAACATTCATGGACAGCTCCGGAGTGGGTCTTATCCTCGGACGGGCGCGCGAACTCCGCCAGTGGGGCGGGAAAGTCCGTATCACAAGGCCATCCGGAAGAGCGGAGATAATACTGAAAATGTCGGGGCTCGGCGCGCTTATCGTGCCCGAACGCACGGGAAAGGAGAAGAAGAAATGAGACCTGTCACGAACTTCATGAAGATGACGATAGTGGGGTACTCGAAGAACGAAGCGCTTGCGAGAATGTGTGTCGCGGCTTTCGCGTCGCAGCTCGACCCGACTATCGAAGAAATAAATGATATCAAGGCGGCAGTTTCGGAAGCAGTCACGAACTGCATAGTACACGGCTACCGCGACACCATAGGCGATATAGACATAAAGCTGAAAATACTGGGAGAGGATACAGTTTACATAAAGATCACGGATAAAGGCGTGGGCATAGCCGATGTGGATCAGGCGATGCAGCCCATGTTCACCACAAGTCCCGACGGTGAGCGCGCCGGCCTCGGTTTTGCAGTAATGGAGAGCTTTACGGACAGCCTGAAAGTGCGCAGCAAGCCCGGAAAGGGCACTTCCGTGACGATGACGAAAACGCTTAGCCGCAGAGGGTGAAATGGACAGACTTACCGATGAATTTGCCGAACAGAACATGGGACTCGTGCATTCCCTCGCGAACCGGTTCCGCGGCCGCGGCATAGAGTACGAGGAACTTGTATCTGCGGGCTGCATGGGACTTGTGAAAGCTGCCCGGGGATTTGACGAGGGCCGGGGACTATGCTTCTCGACGTATGCGGTACCGGTCATTCTCGGAGAGATAAAGCGGCTTTTCCGTGACGGCGGAACGGTAAAGGTGAGCCGGACGATAAAGGAACTGTCGCTTAAAATAACCGCGTATCGCGAGAAGTGCTCGGCTCAGGGGCGAAGCCCGACCGTAGCGGAGATCGCGGATCATCTCGGAGAGACTGTGGAAAGCGTGACGGAAGCTATCGCCGCTTCCCGTCCCGCAGTATCGCTCACGAGCGGAGATGAAGAGGGCGCGGAGTTCGATGTGCCTGTGGACCCGCCCCAGCTCCGCACGACGGAGTATATCGCGCTCGCTCAGTGCCTCGGTTCGCTTGAGCCGGAGGACAGAAGGCTGATCTATCTGCGGTACAGGCTTGAGAAAACACAGGCCGAAACGGGGCGGATACTCGGAATGACACAGGTGCAGGTGTCCCGTCGGGAGAAGAAGATACTTGACAGCCTGCGTACAATGCTGGTATAATATATATGTAAGGGGTTCACCGGTTGATTATGGGGACAAGTTCGCCGGAAAGGGCGGTGTCCGCTATGTCACAGCCTATGATGACGCTGTCACAGACCATGACGTGAGCCTGGGCACCGGACTTGTGCTTACCTCCGACGGAGACGACATCGAAAGTATATACCTCGGCTTCGCGCGAACGATAGCGGTAAAGGTCGAAACCCTGCTGCTTCTGGAGATCGTTGTATTTTTCGTAAACTTCCCCGAACTCTTCCGGGATCGTGACGGTCTTTCTGGTGCAGTCTCCTGTGACTGCAACACCGTATTCCGAGAGAAAACCGGTTATGTCGGATTCGCTCTTTGCGGGGTGCGCGGAGGCGCATGAGGAGAAGGATATTACCACGGCAAGAACTATGGCTGCCGCAGCGGTGAAAGCTGTAAACCTTTTCATAAAACAGGCTCCTTTTTTCTGCAATTTTCACAAAATATTGTGTTCCGTTTTGCCTTTCTGTACAGTATATGTGGTAAATTAAACAAAAAGTATCGGCTTTGGTAAGCAAAGTAAACAAAATTCGGAACGGGAAAGCCCGCAAACCCCTTAAAAATTCCTTTTTCGACACGCTCGTTTGTTGATAATAACCACAAAATAAGGGCGCGAATTGGTCGGTTTTGTCCCGTTTAGGCATTTTATATAAAGCAGATAAAAAAATTTTAGTCAATTAGGTACTTACATTTTATTGAAAATTCTGTTATTATATATGAGTAAAATATAACTCAACAGGAGGTTCCCAAATGGCAAGTTTATCATTAAGAGGAATATATAAGCGCTACCCCGGCGGCGTAGTTGCTGTTTCCGACTTTTCTATGAACATCAAGGATAAGGAGTTCATTATCCTCGTTGGTCCTTCCGGCTGCGGTAAGTCCACAACTCTCCGTATGATTGCAGGTCTTGAAGAAATATCCGAAGGTGAGCTCTTCATCGGCGACAGACTCGTAAACGATGTTGCTCCTAAGGACAGAGATATAGCGATGGTTTTCCAGAACTACGCTCTTTACCCCCATATGACAGTTTTCGAGAATATGGCTTTCGGCCTTAAGCTCAGAAAAGTTCCGAAAGATGAGATCAAGAAGCTCGTTGAAGAAGCTGCTAAGATCCTCGATATCGCTCACCTGCTCGACAGAAAGCCGAAGGCTTTATCCGGCGGTCAGAGACAGCGTGTCGCTCTCGGTCGTGCTATAGTTCGTGATCCTCAGGTATTCTTACTTGACGAGCCTCTGTCAAACCTCGACGCAAAGCTCCGTGCACAGATGAGAACCGAGCTTTCCAAGCTCCATAAGAAACTCGGTACAACATTCATCTACGTTACACATGACCAGATCGAGGCTATGACCATGGGTGACCGTATCGTCGTTATGAAGGACGGTTATATCCAGCAGATCGACTCCCCGCTCAACCTCTACGAGAACCCTGTAAACAAGTTCGTTGCAGGATTCATCGGTACACCTCAGATGAACTTCATCGACGCTAAGCTCATCATGATGAACGGTAAGTTCACAGTTGAGTTCGGTTCCGAAGATACAAAGACCTCCAGAGGAAGAAAGTTCTACGTTGAGATCCCGTCCGCTAAGGCTGACCCCGAAGCTCTCAACTACTACGTTGATAAGGACGTTATCCTCGGTGTTCGTCCCGAGAGCATCCACGATGAGGAGCAGTTCCTCACTTCCGCTACAACAGGTATCATCGAAGCAAACGTAGATGTTACCGAAATGATGGGTGCAGAGACATACCTCTACCTCACCTGCGAAGGAACTCCTATCACAGCAAGAGTTTCTCCCCGCTGCGCTGCTCGTCCCCAGGACGTTGTCAAGCTCGCTATTGATCCTAACAAGATCCACCTCTTCGATGCAGGCGATGAGCACTCTATCCTTTCATAAGAGTAAACACAAATGCCGTACCGCGCTAAACGGTGCGGCATTTTTACGTTGATACGGGCTTTTTCCCGCCTTGCCGGTAAGGAAAAACGCCGTGAGCATAAAGGAGTACCAATGGAAAATACCAATGCAAAACCGCGCCCCGCAGCAGAAATAAAGGCGGAATTCAAGACGATATACACCGATAATATAAAGAGAGACGGCTCGGATAAGCTGCTCGATTACCTTGAGAACAAGTGCGATTTCTTCACCGCGCCGGCAAGCACCCGCTACCACAGCGCATACGAGGGCGGGCTTGCCCAGCATTCGCTGAATGTGTACCATTGTCTGAAAGATTACATCACAAGACCGCGGGTGCAGGAAACATATAACGTGAAGGGCTATACGGAGGAGCAGATCGCACTCGTGGCGCTGCTCCACGATATCTGCAAGACCGATTTCTATAAGGTGGATTACAGAAACGCCAAGAACGAGCAGGGTCAGTGGGAGCGGGTCCCGTTTTACAGGATAGAAGATACGCTTCCTTACGGTCACGGCGAGAAGTCGGTGTACATGATAAGCGGGTTTATGCGGCTCTCACGCGAGGAGGCAATGGCGATACGCTGGCATATGGGATTTTCCTACGGCGATCCCAACGACCGCAACACGATAGGCAGAGCCTTTGAGATGTATCCTCTCGCATTCGCACTTTCCGTCGCGGATATGGAAGCGTCATATTTCCTCGAAGGCGGAGTGTGAAAAAATATCCAAAAGGCTGTTGTAATTTTTGTGTAATTATGATATAATTAATGTGTCCTCAATAACTGCCTTTTGGCAGTTATTGGCTGAAAATCTGCAAAACAGATTTTCAGATGTTGTTTAAATGCGCCTGCGGTACATTTAAACAACGGACACATTCCTTGATGTCAAGCTCATTTCGTCCTTCGGACGAACAAAAGTGCATGGAAAATCCTAAAATATATAAATTTTCCTTGCACTTTTGGAGCCAATAAATTGCTTCAAGCTGCGCTATGAAGCAATTTATTGGCTGATGAGCAGACATTAATTGTATTTGAAATTACGCGTACATACGCTGCCGGGGAGGCTGAGAGTTGGCAAATCTTACAGAAAAGGCTATAAAGGCGAGCGCTCTGAAGCTGCTCAACGAAAAGCCGATAAATCAAATCACGATAAAGGATATAGTGGAGGACTGCGGGATAAACCGCAACTCGTTCTATTACCACTTCCGTGACCTGCCGTCGCTCCTTGAGGAAATGGTCACGGAACAGGCGGAGCAGCTCATAGCCGAGTACCCGTCCATAAACTCGCTCGAAGAGTGCCTTGACGCGGCGGTGAGCTTCGCTATGAACAACCGCAAGGCGGTGATGCATATATACAACTCGGTGAGCCGCGATATTTATGAGCAGTACCTATGGCGGGTCTGTGAATATGCTGTCACAGCCTACATAAACAGCGTCCTCGGCGATATGAAGATAAGCGATTTCGATAAGGAAGTCATCATCAACTTTTATAAATGCGCCTGTTTCGGCCAGATACTCGACTGGCAGCGCGGCGGCATGAAAAGCGACATCAAGAAGCAGTTCATGCGTATGTGCGAGATCAGAAAAGGCGAGATAGAGGAAATTGCCGCTAAATGTGCAGTCTCCGAAAGTGAAAGCGAAGAGAAAGGAAAGTAAAAAATGGCAAAAGCAGCAGCTCCCAAGAAAGGGCTTGAAAGACCCGTTACTCCCGAAGACAAGAAAAAGGCACTTGACGCGGCGATAGCACAGATAGAAAAGCAGTTCGGTGCCGGTTCCGTAATGAGAATGGGCGAAAAGACAAACCTCAATGTCGAGTCCATACCCACAGGCTCCATAGGCCTTGATATGGCGCTGGGCATAGGCGGACTCCCGAAAGGCCGTATAATCGAGATATTCGGACCGGAATCCGGCGGTAAGACCACCGTTACGCTCCATGCCATAGCCGAAGCCCAGAAGCGCGGCGGTATTGCGGCATTCGTCGATGTTGAGCACGCCCTTGACCCGGTGTACGCAAAGGCTCTCGGTGTTGATGTGGATCAGCTCATCGTCTCTCAGCCCGATACCGGTGAACAGGCTCTTGATATAATGGAAGCGCTGGTACGCTCCGGCGCCATAGATATAATCGTGCTCGACTCGGTAGCGGCAATGGTGACCAAGGCCGAGATCGAGGGCGATATGGGTGACACATTCGTCGGTGTGCAGGCAAGACTCATGTCCGGCGCCATGAAAAAGCTCACCGCGGTAATATCCAAGTCCAACACAGTTGCTATCTTCATCAACCAGATCCGTGAGAAGATAGGTATAATGTTCGGCAACCCCGAGACTACCCCCGGCGGACGCGCGCTGAAATTCTACGCTTCCGTCCGTATTGAAGTCCGCAAGGGTGAGGCTATAAAGGACGGCGCCGATACGATAGGCAACCGCACGAAGTGCAAGGTCATCAAGAATAAAGTCGCACCGCCTTTCAAGAGCTGTGAGTTCGATATGATCTTCGGACACGGTATCTCCCGCACCGGCGAGGTGCTTGATTACGCTATCGAGCTCGATATAATCAAGAAGTCCGGTGCGTGGTTCAGCTACAACGATATGCGCATAGGTCAGGGCCGCGAGAACACCAAGAAGTTCCTTGATGACAACCCCGACGTTATGAAGGAGATCGAGGACAAGATCTGGGCGAGCGCGGAGCAGCTCGATTATGCCGCTCCCGAAGAGGGCGGCCCGGAAACGGAAGACGGCGCTCCCGCAGCAGAACCGGCTGCACCCGAAAGCGAGGAGGCTGCACCCGCGGCAGAGAAGCCCAAAAAAGGCAGACCCAAGAAGAGCAGCGTGGTAGTTGCGGCGGACGACGACTTTGAAGAGTTCTCTATCGACGAGATAGACGAATGATATGGAAGAGCTTGAGATCGCGAAGCGCCGTGCCATGTACCTTCTCGGCGGAAGGGACTACGGCAGGAACGAGCTTGTTGAGAAGCTAAAAAACAACTACAGCGAAAAGACCGCCGTTACCGTGGCTGAGCTCATGTGCGAGTACGGGTATGTTGACGACGACCGGTACGCCGAGAAACTTGCGAAGCTGTACATTACAGTGCGGCACTACGGCAAGAGCAAAGCGGCGATGATGATGCGTCAGAAGCTCCTGGATCCGGAAACGATCGAGACCGCGCTCGCCCGGTACACTTCGGAGGATATCGTGGGTGAGATCACGGATATTCTCCGGAAAAAGTATTACGACCGGCTCTTTCTCAGCGGCATCGAAGGAAAAAAGGAAATGCAGAAAGTAATAGCCGCACTTGCAAGGCGCGGCTACGGATACAACGATATAAAATCCGCTCTGTATATCATCAGGGAAGAAGCGGAAAATGAGGAGGAATAATTATGGCATTCTGTAAGCATTGCGGAGGTCAGCTCCCCGCGGGCGCAAACAACTGCCCGAGCTGCGGCGCGCCCGTAAACGACGGTACAGCCCCAAACCCTGCAAATTATACCCAGTACCAGTATCAGCAGTCGGCTCCCGGCGGTACGACCGAGGCTTTTCTCGGTAAAGACCACACCGCGGAATATGACCCCGCCGATATAAATGCAAACAAGGTAGCCTGCGGCTTCGTGTACATTCCGATAATGTTCTGGCTCCCGTTCGTTGCCTGCCCGGGCTCACCCTACGGCAAGTTCCACGCAAATCAGGGTCTTGTGATGCTCCTGTTCTGCCTTGCGGTAAACATAGCGTCGAGCATTCTTGGCGCCCTGTGGGCTATACCGGCAATAGGCACACTGTTCGGCGTTCTCGGCGGTATCATTTCATGGCTCGGCGGACTCTGTGAGCTGGGACTGCTCATATACGGCATGGTGAACACCTTCACGGGAAAGGCTGTGGAGCTCCCCCTCATCGGACGCATAACACTTATAAAGTAATGTGTCCTCAATAACTGCCTTTTGGCTGTTATTGGCTGAAAATCTGCAAAACAGATTTTCAGATGTTGTTTAAATGCGCCTGCGGTGCATTTAAACAACGGACACATTCCTTGATGTCAAGCTCATTTCGTCCTTCGGACGAACAAAAGTGCATGGAAAATCCTAAAA
>JAGBMA010000114.1 GCA_017635095.1 Ruminiclostridium sp.
CCCCCCCCCCCCCCACGTCAGTCGTCGTCGCTCAGGTCGTCGATGTCGTCGATGTCACCGTTAGTGTCGGTGAGGGAGGCTGTGGTGTCGGCATCTGTAGGATCGGGGTCGTTTTCGGGAACTATGGGAGCTTCATCGGAGCTGTCCTCGGGTTCGTCCGGATCAACAACTTCCTCGACTTCTTCGTCCTCTTCTTCATCTTCTTCCTCGTCCTCGGGTTCGGTCTCCGGCGGAGCTGCTGTGACTTCCGGAGCAGCGGTGGTCGTCGCCGCCGGGAGAGAAGCGACGGCTTCTCCGGACTGGGCGGCAGAGTAGCCCTCCGCTGCATAAGATATGCTGCTGCGGGCTATGTAGTTCTTGATCCCCTGAACTATGCCGGCTGCAATACCTGCGCGGTGAGTGTCGGAAGCGAGCGCCATTGCGTCCTGAATGTTATCGACAAATCCGGTCTCTACGAGTACCGACGGGAAATCCTGCTGCAGCGTGACGTGATAGTAACTGTAACGGGCACCGCGATTCCTGTCCGCACCGTCGGAGTAAACGCTCGTCTGATAGTATGCGGCTATCCCCTTTGATATCTCGGCTGCAAGAGGCTCCGACCAGGAAGTGAAATAGTATGCCTCCGCTCCGCGTGCATCTCCGAGCGCCTTGTTCGCGTGTACGGATATGTAGATGTCACACCCGTAGCCCCGTGCATAGATCGGGCGTTCCTTTGTGAGCAGAAACTCACTCTCCGTCTTTAAGCGGATCACGTTTGCGCCGGCTTCCTTGAGCTGGGATTCGAGCTGTTTTGATATTGCAAGCACAGCCTCCTGCTCCACCACCTCGCCTATGGCACCTGGGTCAAGCACAGTCGCCGATTTGCCGTAGCCGTGACCGGGATCTATCACCACGGTGAGCCCGCTGAGGCTGTTCACGGGAACTGGGAAGGACAGTATCAGTTCGCCGTTTCCGTCATACTTTGCGGCGTGTCCGAAGTAAACTCCGGGCTGGCGCAGTTCAAGAATGAGCCTGAACTTAACGCCGTTGTCCTCGGTGACAGTGTCCCACTTGCCCGATCTGAACACGAGATTGTGCTCAAAAGACGGGAGCGCGGTAACACTCGTGATGTCCTCGAACGTTATGTACAGGTGAGTTGCAGTAAAGTCCTTAACGTTGTAATCTCCGTCCCAGGCGGTGTAGTAGCTGTTTCCTGCAAGACGCATATTGAATCCCGTGCGGTGGGCGAGGGACATTTTTATGTAGCTGTTGCCGTTGGAAGTCCCTACAGACTTCACGAAAAGCGGGTTTTCGGTTATCGCCGTACCGTCCTCAAGCGATGAGGCGCTTATGGCGATGCGCTTTCCGGATTCGGTGACGTAGTAGTTGCCGGAAGTCGAGCGGTACATCTCAAGAGTGCCTGCGGGGAGCTGTGAAAACAGCGGTGAGGGAATGTCGTCCGCAGTCTTTCCGTCATATACGATAGTGTTGTCCGCAAGAACTTTGACGAACTTCACGCTTTCGCCTGTGAGGTGAGTGGAGCCGAGAGTTGCGAGCACCTCTCCGCTGCCGACATCGTCCTGGTCTGCCGCCATTACTACCTCGGCCTTTTTGGGAGGCTCGGGTTTTGCATTCACGGTAACGGAAGCGCCTGCCGCTTCCATGCTGTAACCGGCGTAGGACGCGTAGATCGTGATCTTGCCGAGCTGCTGCGCCTGACCGACGATACCGTCGGGAGTGGTGTATGTCCCGGTATAGCGGACGTAGGACGAATTCACCTCGTCTTCGTCGGTGCTTTCCGCCGCGGTCATGGGAACAGTCGTTCCCCCTACCGTGCCATATACGTTCGCACCCTTGTACGCGCGAGCCGTAAGCGTTATCTTTGTGCCGCCGTCAACGGAAAGGCTCTTGCCTTCCGAAATGGTGGCTCCGATAGACTTTAGCACGGTTATGCGGCGGGTGATGCTGTATGTATATGATTCGTCCTTGTGACTTATGGTGAACTTGTTCATTCCGTCTTCGAGAGGTCTCTCGAAGTAGAAGTTGCCCGCGTCGTTGAGGTGTATCTCATCGCCGTTGAAGTAAACGGGGAAGTTGCTGTCGAAAGTTCCCATGAAAGCAACGGTAGCTTCGGTGGTGGTGAAAGACAGGCTCGAAGGAGATGTCATTTTAAGTCCCTCGAAGAGAGAGCTTTCGTCTATCTGTTCGTTGTAGTATGAAACAAGCGCTGCGGTAGAGCCGAGTGGGTCTTTTTCGAGAGCCGAGAAAGAGTTGAACACGCTTCCCGAGTAGCTCTTTATCTCCTTGACGGAAGAAAGCTGTTTCAGGAGCTGGTCTGCGGAGCCCCAGCCCGCCGTGTCGGTTCCGATGTATTCGTTGTGGTGCATCACATATAGCGGTATATCCGCAGCGTCCGTAAGAGCGCCCCACCAGCCCGTTACCTTATCGAAGGGGAGGGTCTGGGACGTAAGTGAGCCGTAAGCGCGTACTACTGCAAAATCGACATAGCCTTTCTCTATGAAGCCCTTGGTGTCCGCATGACCGTCGTAGTAAGCCTGAACGCTGTCGTTTGTCTCACTTCCGGCTTCGTTTACGGAGGAGTTTGCCCACATATCGTTGATGACGATACCGACAGCTATGGAGTTGTCGGTATTGCGGATAACGTCCGCGGCGGCAGAAAAGCACTGCTCCGCCGAATCGTAGAGCCAGTTCCCGTAGCCTATGCCGGAGCCGTTCTGCATATATTCCCCGAAGCTCGCCACATTGCGGCGAACGTAGTAATCATCGAGGATTATGCCGCTGCAGCCGTATTTAAGAGCAAAGCGGTGAGTCTTGGAAACGAGGGTGTCGATAGCGTCCGCGCCTGATCTGCAGTCAGACAGCGCGTGACCGATATCGAACACGACGTAGGGCGATATGCCGCTTTCGTATGCGCTCTCTATCGCCGCCAGCACCGGGTCTGCTCCGGAAGCGTTCGCGTCCAGTGAGTAGTAGGGAGTGCTGCCGTTCATGGTGTTGATTATGACGGTGTTGAGACCGAGCTCCGCAAACTCGGAGTAGATGTTGTCGAGCTCATTCGCCAGAAGTGCGGCGTCCGGTTCGTCCTCGCCGAAAAAGTCCACCGCAGGGGTTATCACCGCGGCCCTCATGTCCGTCGGGAGCGAGAACATCGGCATATTCTCCGCGGGCGCGGTCACGAGCGCTTCATCTTCGACTATCTGCGCGAAGTAATCGGTGTCTTCCGACAGGTCGTCCTCTATTTCGGCAAAAACCGGCACCGTGAGTGCAGTCACGGCTATTGCAGCCGCCGCGAATAACGCAGCCGCCTTTTTTCTTATAAAGTCTTTCATTTCTTACATTCCTTTTTATCCGAACCGGGTCTCCGGCAATGCCGGAAGGCTCGTATTATTGCAATTGCTGCGGTGCGCACGGCACCGGTCATTTCAGGTTTTCAAGCTCGGTCTTCATAGCGGTGGTGGCATATCCGCTGTCGAACATATATGAGTAGCTGTAGAGGGCGATGCCGCTGCAGCCGTTGCTGTCGGCATATTCCTTCTGGCGTTTCAGCATAGTGGTGGTGTTCTGCCATTCGTACTTGCCGTTTCCTGCCCAGGTGTCCTCGTTGCCCGCCTTATAGACTGCAAGCCCGGCATAGAGCTTCGTTTTCGTGCCGCTTACGATACCTGCCCACTCGTTCACACAGCTCTTGTATGGCACTCCGGAGTTCTCGAAGCCGTAGTATATCTGCGGCGTGAAGTAATCGACATAGCCGCCCTTGCACCAGGCTTTCGTGTCGGCGTAGAGCTGGTTGAGATTGTTGATGTTGTTGCCCTGGGGCGCAGCGCCGAATATTGCGGAACCGCATTCGTGGGCAGCGTCGTATATCTCCTTTACCATTGCGGAGCAGTTGGCGATCCTGAATGCGGACAGACTTGCCTCGCCGCTTTCCGTAAATGCGGCGCTGTCGAAAGAAGCGTCGGTGGTGGGGTAGAAGTAGTCGTCGATGTGGACACCGTCAACGTTGTAGCCGGAGACTATCTCGCGGACACCGTCACCGATGAGCTTCCGCACCGCTTTGTATGCGGGATTGAGATACCATGTCCCGTTCACGCTTACGAGGTATTTGCCTTTTTCCGCGCCGTTGTACCATTTCCCGACGGGGTAGTCCGAGGAAACTGACGAAATGTCCGTTCCCGAACCGAGCCGGAGCGGGTTTATCCATGCGTGGAAAGAGATGTTCCGGGAGTGAGCCTCCGCCACCATTGCCTTAAGCGGGTCATATGCCGTCTTTTTCCCGACGGAACCGCTGAGGTGCTTCGTGAAAGGGAAAAGTGACGAGTAGTAGTACGCGTCGCCGAACGCACGGACGTGGACATAAACGGTATTCACGCCCATTCCCGCGCAGTTGTCCAACATCTTGCCGAACTCCTGTCTGAAAGCGCTCTCAGATTTTCCGTAAAGGTGGTTATACAGTTCGATGTATGAGATCCAGACAGCTTTTACATAGCTGTGGTTGACTGCCTTGTAGCTGTTTTTTCCGTAGTTTCCCGGACTTGACGGCTCTGTTTCCGCTGCGGTCGTTGCCGGCGCCGCAGTTGTTGTCGTTGATGCCGTTGTGGTCGCTGCAGAAGTTGTTGCAGCAGCTGTGGTTTCCGTGCTCGTCGCTGACGCAGTTGTTGTTGATGCGGCGGCAGAAGTACCGGCAGTCGTCGCTGCGGCTGTTGCGGAAGTCTTTGCTGCAGCCGAAGCCGCTGTTGTCGTTTCCGCAGAGCTTACGTTCTGCTCTTCCGGGATATCTGCGGGAGTTTCAGCGGGCTCGTCCGGCAGGTCGGGCACGGATACCGCCGAAGCAGCTGTTACGGGTGCGGTATCGAGCATTATGCCGCCGAAGTCGCCGTTGCGCACGGGTGCCGGTGTTTCGGCGAGGGAAGCTGTCGAAGACGAGGTGGAGGTGAGGACAGCAGTTTCCATGCTCCTGCAGCCGGAAATAAGTGAAAACGCAGTAAGTGCGGCGAGAAGCCTGCAAAAAAATTTTCTTTTTTTCAAGCGTCACACCTCCGCACACACCGTATCGCATTATGATTATAACATCTGCAAACCGTACAGTCAATAGGTTTTGCGAAATTTGTTCATAAAATTTAAAGCTATGAAATTGTGCAATTTGTTCATATTTAACGATTTACAGAACAGGAATATTTTTTGCTGTCAAAATATTGACAAATTTCATTATATATAGTACAATATGTGGTATGAAATCTGTACTTAAATTCAGGAGGAAAACGAATGGGACTCACACTTACCGAAAAAATAATCAAAGAACACATTGTTGACGGCGAGATGGTCAAGGGCAAGGAGATCGGTCTTCGCATAGACCAGACCCTCACCCAGGACGCGACCGGAACAATGGCATATCTCCAGTTCGAGGCTATGGGCGTTGACCGCGTAAAGACAGAACGCTCGGTCGCCTACATCGACCATAACACTCTCCAGTCGGGCTTTGAGAATGCCGACGACCATCGCTTTATCGGAAGCGTCGCTAAGAAGCACGGCATCTGGTTCTCACGTCCGGGTAACGGTATCTGCCACCAGGTACATCTTGAGCGTTTCGGAAAGCCCGGAAAGACGCTTATCGGCTCCGACAGCCACACTCCCACCGGCGGCGGTATCGGAATGTTCGCCTGCGGCGCGGGCGGTCTCGATGTTGCGGTCGCTATGGGCGGCGGCGCGTACTACATAACCATGCCCGAAGTGGTGAACATTAAGCTCACAGGAAAGCTCCCGGACTGGGTATCCGCAAAGGACGTGATCCTCAAAGTCCTCCAGATCCTCTCGGTAAAGGGCGGTGTCGGCAAGGTAATGGAGTACACCGGTGAAGGTGTGCTTTCGCTGTCCGTTCCCGAGCGTGCAACGATAACGAATATGGGCGCGGAGCTCGGCGCTACCACTTCTATCTTCCCCTCCGACGAAACTACCCGTGCTTTCCTTAAAGCACAGGGACGTGAGGAAGACTACGTTCCGCTTTCCGCAGATCCCGACGCGGTATATGACCAGACCGTTGAGATCAACCTTTCGGAACTCGTTCCGCTTGCTGCATGTCCTCATTCTCCCGACAACGTAAAGACCATAGATGAGATAGGCAATATCAAGATAGACCAGGTCTGCATCGGTTCCTGCACGAACTCTTCCATGCAGGATCTCCTGAAAGTGGCGCATATACTCAAGGGTAAGACTGTTCACCCCGACGTTAGCCTTGCGATAGCTCCCGGCTCCAAGCAGGTGTATAACATGATGGCTCAGTGCGGTGCGCTCTCCGACCTTATCGACGCCGGCGCAAGAATACTCGAATGTGCCTGCGGCCCCTGCATAGGCATGGGTCAGTCCCCGAACAGCCACGGTATCTCCCTCCGTACATTCAACCGTAACTTTGAGGGACGTTCCGGAACAAAGGACGGTCAGATCTACCTCGTTTCCCCCGAGACCGCAGCTATCTCCTCTGTCACCGGAGTCCTTACGGATCCGCGCACAATAGGTGCAATGCCGCCTTACGTTATGCCCGAGCATTTCGTTATCAACGACAACATGGTCGTTCCTCCGGCAACTCCCGAGGAAGCTCCCGCTGTGGAGATACTCCGCGGTCCGAACATCAAGCCGTTCCCGATAAACAAGCCCCTTGCGGAGAATATCGCCGCAGGTGTCACACTGAAAGTCGGCGACAACATCACTACCGACCATATCATGCCCGCAGGCGCAAAGATACTTCCTCTGCGTTCCAATATCCCGGCTATCTCCGAGTACTGCTTCACAGTCTGTGACGAGACGTTCCCGAAGCGCGCAAAGGAAGCCGGCCAGTCGATCATCGTCGGCGGCTCGAACTACGGCCAGGGTTCCTCCCGTGAGCACGCGGCTCTTGCACCTCTCTACCTCGGCGTAAAGGCGATAATCTGCAAGTCGTTTGCAAGAATACACAAGCAGAACCTTATCAACAACGGCATTCTCCCGCTCACATTCGAGAATGAGGAGGATTACGACAAGATAGAGCAGGGTGACAAGCTTGAGATACCCGGCGTAAAGACTGCAATAAAGAACGGCGGCAAGATCCTTGTCAAGAACATCACCAAGGGCACCATGTTCAATACCACCCTCGAACTCTCCGAGCGCGGAAAGGGCATGATCCTCGAAGGCGGTCTGCTCAACTATACCAAGAAGAACGGCTGAGCGTCGTCTGCGGCATCAAAGATGCCGACAGCCGAATGAGGAAGAGGCGCCGCCTCTCCCTCAAGCTCCCTCACTGCTTCCCTTGGGAAGGGAAGCGGAAGCTGGCTGCTTCGCCCGGGATACGAAAACAAGCGAAAGGAATTAATACAATGGCAAAAATTCAGATGAAGACTCCGCTCGTCGAAATGGACGGCGACGAAATGACCCGCGTGATCTGGAAGATGATAAAGGATAAGCTCCTGCTCCCTTACATCGACCTCAAGACCGAGTATTACGATCTCGGACTCGTTAAGCGCAACGAGACCAACGACCAGATCACCATTGACAGCGCTAATGCAACAAAAAAATACGGCGTTGCAGTTAAATGCGCGACGATAACTCCGAACGCACAGCGCATGACCGAGTATAACCTCAAAGAGATGTGGAAGTCCCCCAACGGTACTATCCGTGCAATTCTCGACGGTACAGTATTCCGCGCTCCGATCATAGTCAAGGGCATCAACTCCCTTATCCCCACATGGACAAAGCCCATAACCATAGCGCGTCACGCTTACGGCGATGTCTATAAGAACAGCGAAATGAAGGTGAAGGACGGCTCGAAGGCTGAACTCATCGTCACCGACAAGGACGGCAACGAGACCCGCCAGCTTATTCACGAGTTCAAGGGAAGCGACGGCATTATACAGGGGCTTCACAATATCAACGGCTCTATCGCCTCCTTCGCGCGCTCCTGCTTCAACTTCGCCCTCGATACAAAGCAGGATATCTGGTTTGCAACAAAGGACACTATCTCCAAGCAGTATGACCATACCTTCAAGGATATCTTCGCCGATATCTTTGAGACAGAGTACAAGACTAAATTCGCGGAAGCCGGCATAGAATATTTCTACACCCTTATCGACGATGCAGTCGCAAGAGTGGTACGCTCCGAGGGCGGCTATATCTGGGCGTGCAAGAACTACGACGGCGACGTTATGTCCGACATGGTGGCTACAGCCTTCGGAAGCCTCGGTATGATGACCTCCGTGCTTGTTTCACCCTCCGGCGTATATGAGTACGAAGCTGCCCACGGCACAGTCACCCGTCACTACTACAAGCACCTCAAGGGCGAGGAGACATCTACAAACTCCGTTGCGACTATCTTTGCATGGACAGGCGCACTCAAAAAGCGCGGCGAGCTTGACGCTATCCCTGAGCTCACCGAGTTTGCGAAGAAGCTGGAGGCTGCAACGATAAAGACTATCGAGGACGGAGTTATGACCGGTGATCTTTACGTTCTCTCTTCTCTTGAAAATAAGAGAAAGGTGAACACCGAGCAGTTCCTCGACGAGATAAATTTAAGACTCAAAGAAACGGTTTGACGCTCTGCGCAGACACGCTCGCTGCATAAAAGGAGCATAAAAATGTCCAAAAACGATAAAGTCTCAAACTCTGTCATACGCAGGCTCCCGAGATATTACAGATTTCTCGGCGAGCTCATTTCGGAGGGCGTGAGCAAGATCTCCTCCCGCGAGCTTGCGGAAAGAATGAATGTCACCGCGTCTCAGATCAGACAGGATCTCAACTGTTTCGGCGGGTTCGGCCAGCAGGGATACGGCTATAACGTATCCGAGCTTCGCAGCGAGATCGGCGAGATACTCGGTATCGACCGCGATCACCCGGCTGTTCTTATCGGCGCCGGCAACCTCGGACGTGCTCTTTCCGTCCACCTCGACTACGCGAAGTATGGCTGCAGGCTCTGCGGGATCTTTGACAGCAGCGAAACGCTTGTGGGTATGCGTCTCGGCCAGCTTACCGTATCACCTATGTCGGCACTTGCCGGCTTCTGTGAAAAGTACAAGCCGGTCATCGCTATCCTTTGCATTCCGAAAGAAGCCGCGCCGGAAGTCTGTGAACAGCTCGCGTCTCTCGGCATAAAGGCGTTCTGGAACTTCTCCCATTACGATATATCGCTTGAAAACATCTCCGACGTAGTGATCGAGAACGTCCACCTCGGCGACAGCCTTATGGCGCTCTGCTACGGTATAAGCAAAAACGAGAAAGATAAAGAGAACAGTGTTCCGGAGGAAAATGGAAATGAAGAAGCTTAAGATCGTGTCTGCTCTTGCCGCCTCTGCGCTCGTAATATTGTCTGTCAGCTCATGCGGCGCCGATGTCGTTACGGGCCGGGACGGAATGCTCGGCTATATACGGGACTACTATTCAAATGACCAGCTCGTGATGAATGCTTCGACCTACGACCACAGTGAGAATATCGTATGGGTAACGTCGGAGTCCGGTCTTGCAGGATACTGCATAGCGGCGACATTCCGTCTCAAGCCGGACAACAAGTATGAATTCGTGAGAATGGAGTCGCCTGCCGAAGCCGCGGACGGGATATGGGAATGCCGCTGGCACGGCGGAACGGCAGTCTTTGTGAATAATCCGGACTGCAGGCAGGTATGCTACTCCGACGGTGAAAACACGATGACCGTAGATATTCTCTCGACTCCCGCAGACTTCTTCACCCCGTTCAACGGCGGAAACGCTGACTCGTACATTTACTATTACGACGCAAAAGGCAGAAAGCTCTGATAGAAAAACAGCAGCCCCGGAGGATAAGTTCCTCCGGGGCTGATTTGTCTCATACTGTTTATCAGAGATTGCAGAGCGCCTTGGTGTCTCTTGCAATAAGGAGCTCTTCGTTTGTGGGGATAACCCATACTTCCGTCTTGCTGTCGGGAGTGGAGATCTTGCAGAGCTTTCCGTGGATAGTGGAGTTGAGCTCTTCGTCGATCTTGATGCCGAAGTAATCCATATCGCGGCATACATCGCGTCTTACGAGATCGGCATTCTCGCCGATACCGCCCGTGAAGATGACAACATCGAGTCCGTTCATTGCCGCAGCGTAAGCACCGATGTACTTCTTGATGCCGTAGCGGAGGATATCGCCGGCGAGGATAGCGCGCTTATTGCCCTTCTGAGCTGCGTCCTCAACGTCGCGGTTGTCGCTCGAAACTCCGGAAACGCCGAGGAAGCCGGACTTCTTGTTGAGGTATTCCGCCATTTCGGGAGCAGAAAGACCGAGCTTGTCTGCAACAAATGTAACTGCGGAGGGGTCAACGCAGCCGGAGCGTGTTCCCATGAGAACGCCATCGAGGGGAGTGAAGCCCATGGAGGTATCAACGGACTTTCCGCCGTCAACCGCTGTAATGGACGAACCGTTTCCGAGGTGGCAGGAAACGATCTTGAGGTTTGCGAGATCCTTGCCTGTCTCCATAGCGTACTTCATTGTAACGAAGCGGTGAGATGTACCGTGGAAGCCGTACTTTCTTACTGCGTACTTTTCATATACCTCATAGGGCATACCGAACATATATGCCTTTTCGGGCATTGTCTGGTGGAATGCTGTATCGAAGATAACTGCCTGGGGAACGGAAGCGGGAACTACCTTCTTGCAGGCACGAAGAGCGAGAGCATGACCGTGGTTGTGCACGGGAGCGAGTTCGCGGAGATCGTCGATCTTGTCGATAACTTCATCGGTAACGAGCACGGACTTGGGGAATACTTCCGCACCCTGGACTATTCTGTGACCTACCGCCGCTATCTCGGACATATCCTTGATAACTGCCGCATCGCCCTTTGTGAGCACCTCAACTACCTTTTCAAAAGCTTCGGTATGTGTCGGGAACTCACAGTCTGCCTCGTACTTTCTGTCATCGAAAGTGCTGTGCTTGATATGACCGCCGATACCTATTCTTTCACAGAGACCTTTTGCGATGACCTTTTCGTCCGTCATCTCGATAAGCTGGTACTTGAGGGACGAGCTTCCCGCATTGATTACAAGAATGTTCATGTTTACAAATTCCTTTCAGATTTGATAAGTCCGTGACCTGCACGGAAAATATTACCTATTAATTTTACACTATTTCCGCAAAAAAATCAATACCTTTTTATAAAAAAGAGTGCCGCGTGTGTACGGCACTCTCCGTCTGTCCGTGATAATGACACGGAAGCTGTCATTTTATCGTTCCCTTGATATTCCTGCCTTCGTCGTAGGTATCGAGGAAGTGGTGGTAATCCTTTCCGATGTGGTACGAGATAAGGGTCTGGAGGTTCACGTTCTCGACGCTGCGGAATATATGCATATCTACGGCGGGATCAACGGCGCGGAGCTGTTTTAAGAGCTGTTTTATCTCCTGACGTTTCGAGCCGCCGTCACCGTTCGCGGTTATTGTCTCGGTAACGCTGCAAGCGCAGTTGAGGAACCGGAGACCGTTTATATCGCGCCATTTTATGATATCATCTTCGCGCACCATATACATAGGACGGATGAGCTGCATACCCGGGAAGTTCTCGCTGTGGAGCTTCGGCATCATCGTCTGCATCTGTGAGCCGTAGAGCATACCCATGAGTATCGTTTCGATGACATCGTCGAAGTGGTGACCGAGGGCTATTTTGTTGCAGCCCAGCTCCTTTGCGTTCTTGTAAAGATACCCGCGCCGCATTCTTGCGCACATATAGCATGGATTTTTACCGATTATCTCCACCGCGTCGAAGATGCGCGCGTCGAATATCTTTATGGGGATATCGAGAAGCGCCGCGTTATCTACGATGCGCTGACGGTTTGCGGGCGCATAACCCGGATCCATAACGAGGTATTCCGCTTCAAAGGGGACTTTGCTGTATTTCCGGAGCTGCTTCATGCACATAGCCATGAGCATGGAGTCCTTGCCGCCGGAGATGCAGACCGCGATACGGTCGCCCTCCTGTATTAGCTCGTAGTTCTTTATGCCTTCGAGAAAGCGTCCCCATATGGGTTTGCGGAATTTCCGCACAATCGTCCGGGTGATCTCTTCGGCGCGGGTGATCTCATTCTCTTCCATTTTTCCCGTCCTCGTCAGATTATATAGAACCAGTCCGTATCCTGCTGTGCCTTTGCGGTCTGTGCAGCCTTCGGGTCATCGAAGTTGAACCGGAGCTCCTGATTTACGATGCTGACCTTTGCGCCGGCGGGAACGGATTTTGTGATGAAGGCATTGCCGCCGATGACTGCGTTTCTGCCGATAACGGTATTGCCGCCGAGGATAGATGCGCCGGAGTAGATAGTGACGTTGTCTTCGATGGTGGGGTGGCGCTTTTTGCTGCGAAGGGACTGGCCGCCGCGGGTGGAGAGAGCGCCGAGGGTAACGCCCTGATAGATCTTTACGTTATCGCCGATCTCGGTCGTCTCACCTATGACTATGCCGGTGCCGTGGTCTATGAAGAAGTACTTGCCGATAGATGCGCCGGGGTGAATGTCGATACCGGTCCGGCTGTGGGCGTACTCGGTCATGATACGGGGAATGAGCGGCACTCTGAGCAGGAACAGCTCGTGAGCTATACGGTTCACGAGGATAGCGAAAAGACCGGGGTATGAGTATATGATCTCGTCCTTGTTGTATGCGGCGGGATCGCCCTCGAAGGAAGCTTCAACGTCCATTTCGATGTACTCGCGGATCATCGGGAGCTTTCCGAGAAACTCGAAGGTTATATCCTCGGCTCTTTTTGCAAGTGTTAACTCGTCAGCGTCCGCAAACTCGCTGTCATAATGCAGGACTATTGAGATCTGGCGGATAAGCTTGAAGATCACGTCTTCGAGGATCATAGATATATTGTTGCGCACGGTATAGACGCGGTAGGATTTGTTGCGGAAATATCCGGGGAATATGATCTTTCTGATGCTGTAGATGATCTCAACTACGACCTCTTTGTCTGGGTGGTCGAAGCTCTTGACTTCATCTATGACTCTGTTGTTGTCATAGTCATCGAGCAGAGTTCTCACGATTCCGTTTATTCTGTCTTCTATCTGTTTCATTCTGCAGCCTCCGTGATGCATATTCATACATATTTAATAGTATTATATGCGACCCGGGCATTCAAGTCAATGACTGCGGCGGAATTTTGTACCAACAGACAATTTTTTTGCACCCGCCGTCCGACTTTTTGTATGCCGTCACAAACGGTATGCGGTAAACAAAATGTAGTTGCACGGGCGCGTATTATTGCATTATTCTCGTTGGTGTTCATATTTTTCGGAAAATGTTCATACAAGATGTTGACAAAAGGCGATATTTGTAGTATAATTTAGTGTGATATATAATGAAGTGAAATTTTGCGCGTTTTAGTGTAAAATTGTATAGAATTGGAGAACAGCAATGGAAAACAAACGTTTCTGCAGTCCATATAACTTCCCGATGCGTATTCTTGCAGTGATAACCGCTGTGCTGATATTGTCCGTCCTGTTTCCGCAGATCTCGGCTCCCGCTTCCGCCCAGACGAACACCGCTATATATTCCGGCGATTTCGGATATATCATAGATGTTGACAAGGATACCGGAAAGTTCGTCGCGTCGATATGTGATTTCAAGCCGGAAAAGACAGATGCCGAAACTTACGACGTTACTATCCCGGACACCATAGATTCTGTGAAATATCCCGTAACTTCCATAAGCTCAAACGCCTTCACCAACTATCTTTACAGAAACAGGATAAAGACCGTCAAGATCCCCACCGGCGTCAAGACGATAGGCGACTACGCTTTCTCCGGCTGTACGATCCTTGAAAAAGTCGATTTTCCGAACGAGCTCCTGAAAGTCGGCCGCTATGCGTTCTATGGCTGCAGCGCCCTCCAGAAAGCCGATCTTCCCGCAAAGACCACGGAGATCTACGAATCCGCGTTCCAGAACTGTACAAGTCTTACCGAAGTCAAGTTTCCGAATACGCTCACTTATGTTGGTCAGTATGCGTTTGCAGGCTGCACGCTCCTCAAAGCCGCAGAGTTCGCCGACGCTCTCAAAGGCATCGGTTCGTCGGCGTTTGAAGGCTGCTCAAGCCTTGCCGCCATCAAGCTCTCAAAGCTTATGACGTCCATTGATTCAAGCGTTTTTCAGAACTGCACGAGCCTTGTGAACGTAACGATCCCCGAAGGCATAAAGTCCATAAACACCTCTGCGTTCATGGGCTGTTCGTCCCTTACGACACTCGCTATCCCGGAAAACGTAACATCTGTATCTGCTTACGCCTTTGCGAACTGCAAAAATCTTACTGCCGTGATCGTGCCGTACACACTGCAGGATATCAGCGATACCGCGTTCCTGAGCTCTCCCGTTGAGATATGGGGATATACCGGCTCGTATGCCGATACATACGCATACAGAAACGGCATTCCTTTCCACGCCAACGGTTCCGTCCAGCGCATCACTTTCTCTGCGGACAACCTTTACGCTACCGTAAACAACATCGCTATAAGATCCTCAAAGGGCGTACTTGTTATCCCGCCTTCCACGGTAATGGAGGGGGACAAGCTTACGATCACCGTTACCGCCCCCACGGATTACATAGTAGATTATATAACTATCAACGGTGCCGCATTCGCAAACGGCACCACATACACGGTCGGCAGGAACGATGTCGATATCTTCGCTTCATACAGACACAAAGATGCGATAACGACACCGGCACCCGAGGTGACTGCGGTAACGACATCGAATGTAACTACATCGACGACAACTACGTCCGGGACAACAGCTCCGATCACATCGGTCATCAACGATGATGATGACGATGAAGAGGAGGACGAGGACGATGATACTACTGTCCAGATCGAAGACGACAGCAGCAGGGAAGACTCACTGCTCACGGTTGACAGCGACCTTGAAGATGTAAACGGAGTAAATGTCCGCGCCATGAGCGCACGCAGCAATTTCATCGGACCCGCTACTCTGCGGATCACAAACACTCCCGAAGCTTATGATGCCGCACGGAGCGCTTCCGAGGCTCTCGATATCGAGAAAGCTATGTACTATGCATTCGATATAAGTATTTACGACGAGCTCGGAAAGGAAAACCAGGGTGTTCTTGCGAAGGGCGAGATAACTTTCCAGATCCCTGTTCCGACCAATCTCCTGCCCTATGCCGACACTATACAGGTCTATCATATCTCGGACGAGACTCCCGAGCGGATCCCGAGCACTATCGTTGAGGACGTAAACGGGGTAAAGAAAGTGGAGTTCAGCGCTTCAAGCTTCTCGCCGTATATGCTTATTGCAAGCACAGGAGATGAGGCAGTCCCGGTCATTGATGATGAGGAGACCACAAGACCCGCGTCCGACGATGACGAGGATGAAGAGAACGACTATGCCGGCGTTATCGGCAACGACACCAACAATAACAGCGGAAACAACACTCCCGACGCAAGTATAGTTGACGACACACGCACGCCGACGTATAACCGTCCCAACTACAATGGCAATATCAATCCTCATACCGGCGCAATAATCGCCGGAAGCGCGATCTGCGGCGTTTCGCTTATCTGCATTCCCCTTGTCCGCAGCCGCAAAAAGAGAAAACGTACCAAATCGCCCATAGAATGATGCGCTCCGGAACACTCGTCCCGCAGTAAAAGCCGATAATATGACCCCGCACTGCTTGTGCAGTATGGGGTCACGTTTTTATATATACTGCAGTATCGCCGGGCTGCTTACGGGAGCTTTGTCAAGGCTCTGAGCGAGGGCGGCAGTTTATCCCGCGATCCTATTTCCGGCGAGCCCCGATGCACTCGGCAGTCCGGCAGCACGTTCATCACCCGCCCGGGTAATGACGGACTGCCACATACATACTCACTGTCAAAAGGCTTTCGCGTCATAAAATATCGCATTTTTATGGTTATGGCGATAGAACCCTGCTAAATATGTTATTGACAAGTTATTCCCGCAGTGGTATAATATACTATATATTCTATGTGCAAAGTAGGCATAGCAGCCCGGACATAATTTTTCCGATCGAAGAAAAAGACTGCATTTCCTGAAAAACGGTTGCTGTCTGCGGCGCACAGAATCCTGAAAATGCCAGAATAATTCCAGGAGGCAGCACTATGCAGAAGATCCACACAAACACCGCTCCCGCAGCGGTAGGCCCCTATTCACAGGCGATAGTAAGCGGAGGTCTCGTTTTCACATCGGGACAGATAGCCATTGACCCCGCAACGAACACAGTCGAAGCCGCAGACATCACCGGACAGACCGAACAGGTGATGAAAAACCTCGGTGCGGTGCTTGAAGCCGCAGGCTCATCGTTTGAAAAAGCGGTGAAGACTACCTGTTTTCTCGCGGATATGGGGGATTTCGGAACTTTCAACGAGATCTACGGCAGATACTTCACATCTCTTCCCGCAAGAAGCTGTGTGGCAGTAAAAACGCTTCCGAAAAACGTACTTGTCGAGGTGGAAGTAATTGCCGAGGTATGATGAAATACTGAGAAACTACAGCGAGGATCGTCCGCTCACACGGGAAGAAGCTATTGTATTATTGCAAACGCCCGATGAACAACTCGGAGAGCTTATCAAAAAAGCAGGCGAACTTCGCCGGAAGTACAAGGGCAACAAGGTCAGTGTCCAGCTCCTAACCAATGTGCGCAGCGGGAACTGCTCGCAGGACTGCGCCTACTGCGCCCAGTCGTGCGGATCGACAGCCGATATCGGGAAATACCGAAGCATTCCCGACGAGAAGCTGTACGCCGACAACAGTGTCGTAAACGAGAAGCATCTTGCAAGACACTGCATCGGACTCAGCGGCATGAGTTTCACCGACGGCGAGATAGCGGAGCTTGCAGACAGAATAAGAGCAATGAAGCAAACCGGGACACACATCTGCTGCTCAATAGGTTTCCTGACGGAGAAGCAGGCGAGAATGCTCAGAGACGCGGGGCTTGACCGCATAAATCACAATCTCAACACGAGCCGCAGATTTTACCCGAATATCTGCTCGACCCACACCTACGAACAGCGCATCGAAAATCTTCGTATGCTGAAACGCATCGGGTTCGAGATATGCTGCGGCGGCATAATCGGCATGGGCGAGAGCGCGGAAGATGCAGCGGATATGCTGCTGGATATACGGGAGATATCTCCGCAGTCTGTGCCGATAAATTTTCTCCTGCCTATAAAGGGGACCCGTCTTGCGGAACAGCACCCTCCTAAGCTGACAACGGAATACTGTATAAAGGTGCTGTGCCTTGCGAGACTTATGCTGCCGAAAGCTGATATTCGCTGTGCGGCAGGCAGAGAAGTGTATTTCGCGGGACGTGAGGAAACACTGTTCGGCATCGTCGATTCGATCTTCGCCGCCGGCTACCTTACCGCCGGCGGTCAGAGCATCGACGATACACTGCGGCTTATCGCTTCACTCGGATATGAAGGCGCAGTCGAAAGTACGGGAGAATAAAACACATGACCGCCTATGTGGCAGTGAGAGTTTCCGGCAAACATCTCCCGCACAATATCGTTTGGGGCATCTCATCTTCGGCAGCCCCTTATCGACCAACGAAAAAACAGCAGACCCGATTGTTACGAGTCTGCTGTATCTTTTTTGTTGTGTAGAAACTGACGGGAAAGTCGCGGCAGCTTCGGGTGCAGGGCTTGCCCTGCCGCGGGGGTCGGGGCGGCGTAAGCCCCGAAACCGTCTGTTAAGACGCGCGGGAGCGCCGGACACGGGGTGTGGGGCGGAGCTCCACACGCGCGTCCGCAGACGCGCTGAGGGTGCAGGGCAGAGCCCTGCCGGGGCGTGGGGCGGAGCTCTACGCCCGAGTGAGCGCCCAGAAGGCGACGGCGCTGGCGGCAGCGGCGTTAAGTGAGTCAACGCCGTTGTGCATAGGTATCTTAACGACATGATCCGCGGCTGCGACAGTCTCTTTACGAAGACCGGTGCCCTCTGTTCCGATGAGGACGGCGAGCTTTTGTTCCGCGGAAAGGCGCGGGTCGTCAACGCTGATCGAGTTTTCGGAAAGCGCCATGGCGGCGACTGAAAATCCCGCATCATGAAGAGCGTGAACATACCCTGGCGGCTGCTCGGCGAGATATGCCCAGGGTATCTGCATGACCGCGCCCATGCTTACGCGGACTGTTCGCCGGAAAAGCGGGTCGCTGCAGCCTTTTGTCAGCAGAACTGCATCAAAGCCGAGAGCTGCTGCGGAGCGGAATATCGCTCCGATGTTCGTCTGGTTCATTATGTCTTCGAGAACCGCTACCCGCACAGCATCACTTAGCACAACGGAAAGGGCGGGCTGCGGCTTCCTTTTAAGCACGCACATCACACCCTGGGTAAAGCGGAAGCCCGTGAGTTCTTCAAGCCTGATGTCGGGGGCGGTATAGACGGGAATGCCGCCGCAGCGGGCTATGATGTCGCTTGCCTGACCGGAAATGTATTTCTCGGAAACGAGGAGGGATAAAGGTTCGTATCCGCTGTCAAGGGCGGTGCGGACGACCTTGGGGCTTTCCGCAACGAATATGTCGAGCTCATTTTTTAGCCGGAGCTCAGACGTGTCCGTGAACGGGAGAAGCTCCGGGGCAGAAAGATCGGTAACTCTGATGATATCACTCACCGTAGCCGAGTTCCTTTACCCATGATGCGATAACAAGGGGCTGGACTTTTGAGAGGATCCTTCCTTCTTTGATGACGGTGCTTTCGGGAACGCTTGCCTTGAGGTTCTGGAGCGTCTTACCGAATCTGCTTCCGTCGGAAGTTGCAAAAAGAATTACGGTCTTTCCGGAGAAATCGTAGCTCTCAAGGAACGTATTCACGATAGTAGGAGCCATGTACCACCATATCGGGAAACCGAGGAAAACAGTGTCATATGCCTCAACGTTGGCGTTCTTATCGGCAATTTCCGGACGCGATCCAAGGTCTGACATTTCGACACTGCTGCGGGACTGTTTGTTCTTGAAATCAAGGTCTTCCTTGGTGTAGGGAACTGCGGGTCTGATCTCATAGAGATCGCCGTTTGCAGCTTCGGCTATCGCTTTTGCCTTATCGGCGGTAACTCCGGTGGCGCTGAAATATGCTACAAGTACTTTGTTCATGATCTTGTCCTCCACGTTGAAAATCTGTGAATAATTGTCGGAATGCAGTTATCACTTACATTTATTATACACGATTTTTCTCATGCCGTCAACTTATAATGCATTTTCCGGAAAAATTTTTACATCATTTTAAGTATGCTTTAAGTCAGTGGATTATAATATGCACATAAAGCGGAGGGAAAACTTACCGTTGTACAATTTCAGACCAGGAGGAATATACTATGAAATTAAGAAGTCTTAAAGCCATAAGTGCAATAGCGGCTGCAGCAGTCATCATATCGTCTGCTCAGATCACGGCTTATGCCGCGCCGCCGGAGCCGCCCTCGGGCGCAGCCGACGGAGGCGGAATGGGTGCTCCGCCCGACGGAAACCCGCCTGAGGGCGATCCGCCCGGAGATCCGCCGGACGGTCAGGGCGGAGGAAAGGGCGGCCCCGGCGGCCAGTCTCAGGCTCCGACTTCGTACAAGGCTGTCACCGAGTACAGTTCCGATACAACAGCTTCCGGCAAGACCTACAGCTCCACCGGTACAGATGAGAGCGCTATCCTCGTAAGCGGCGGGAATGCCGTCATCTCGAACCCGACAGTCACCCGCAAGAGCTCGGATTCCACCGGCGGTGACAGTGCAAGCTTCTACGGCGTCGGTGCCGCAGTCCTATCCACAGGCGGTACCGCGTACATTGACGGCGGCAAGATAACCACCGATTCCAAGGGCGGCGCAGGTGCGTTCGCTTACGGAGACGGTACTATATACATAGGCGGTACCACTATCCGCACCACCCAGGATACCTCCGGCGGTATCCATGCAGCGGGAGGCGGAAAGGTCTATGCATGGGATCTTGACGTGCTTACTAAGGGCGGCTCGTCGGCTGCAATAAGAAGCGACCGCGGCGGCGGAACAATGGTAGTTGACGGCGGTACATACACCACCACCGGTACCGGCTCTCCCGCAGTTTACTGCACAGCCGATATAGCGGTGAACAACGCGACGCTTACTGCGAAGAACTCCGAGGGCGTATGCATAGAGGGTCTCAACAAGCTTTACATCTTCGATTCCGCTCTCACTTCCAATATGCCCACGACCAAGCAGAACGAGAACCTCGTCTGGGGCATTATCGTTTACCAGAGTATGTCCGGCGACGCTAAGGTGGGCAACTCCGAACTCTACGTTGACGGCGGCTCGATAACCTGCAACGGCGATATCATCTACACCACGAATACCGAGAGCCACATAACCCTGAAAAATGTCAAGCTCACAAGCACAGCAAGCAACTACGCCGTACTCAGAGCTACGGGCAATGCCAACGGAAGAGGCTGGGGTCAGTCCGGCAAGAACGGTGCGGACTGCACATTCACAGCTATAAGCCAGACCCTCGACGGAAATGTTATCTACGACAGCATCTCCAACCTCAACTTCTACCTCACAAGCGGGAGCGTCCTCACAGGAGCGGTCATAGACGATGAGACAGACGCGGGAAGCGGCGGCAGCGGCAAGGCGAACATCTATATCGACAAGAAGTCCAAGTGGGTAGTTACCGCCGACAGCACCTGCACAAATCTCTATAATGCAGGCACCATAGTTGACGCGTCCGGCAAGACCGTGACGATCAAGGATTCCACTGGAAAGGTTCTTTCAAAGGGCACCGGCAGCGTGACGATAACAGTCAGCGGTACATATTCCACTACCGCCAAAACCACGGGCGCAACGGCTTCCACCACCTTCTCGAAGTTTGCGGTCACAAAGCCGTCCTACATAACTGCAGGCTCATCTTCGTCCTCCGCGACCCTCGCAAAGACCACACTTTCCGTGAAGAAGACCGACACAAAGTTCAGATTTTCATGGACAGCGGTAAGCGGGGCTGAAAAGTACCAGCTCTATTACTCCGAGGACGGAGGAAAGACGTACAAGAAGCTTGGCAATATCGCGGGCACTAAGACGAGCGCGGCTACCACAAAGCTCGATATGAGCAAATCGTACAAATTCAAGATACGCTCGTTCAAAACCGTAAACGGAAAGAGAGTTTACAGCAAGTTCTCCAATGCGGTCACGGTGAGCTGAATATAACGGAACGGCAGTGCAGAGGTGCATTGCCGTTTTTCTACATTCCGTATAGTTTACGGCAGAGAAAAGACCGTAAATTTCTCTCAAAGTCACTAAAGTGTGACAATTGTTGTTGAAAATCGCCAAAAGTGTAACCGTTTGATTATGAAATTTGTTGAGAAATTGCGCTTGATTATTGATTAACAATGTGTTATAATGTCAAAAATAGAAATGAAAAGTACTACATATTGCCATTTTACCTATCTGACTGCACTAAATATGGCAATATAAATGATAATGCTGTAGTATATCCTGCGAGGATACGGCACAAGGGACAAGGAGAACAATATGGGCTATACCGAAGTAATGAAAGATGTAAGCACTGCTTATGACAACGCTGTGATGCGTGGAGCATACGACGGCAGAACATCTGCCGACGGAGCTTCAAAGGAGCCGATCAATTTCGGCGATCTCATAAGGGAGAAGTATTCCGAAGGCACTCAGAACACAGTTTCCCACACTTCTTTACAGGAGAATGCCACATATTTCACAGGCGCTTCTTTGGGCGTGACCGGTGCTGCGCCGCAGATAAAGGAGATCGCTTTTCCCGATGAGCTCGACCAGTTCGGTGAGCCCGAGGATCTCGATTCCGCAATAAGCTTCGATGAGATAAGCGAGCTCGATGACATAACCGATACCGAGGCAGCAAAGATCGCGGAGCTCAAGGCTCTCGACAAGTTCAACGGTTTCGATGAGCTTTCCGATGCTATGTCTTCCGAAGAGGACGAGGAAGAGGATCTTTCCATGTTCTCCGATTTTGAGGAAATAATCTGAACAGAACAGAAGAATGAAAGCCGGTATGCAAACGCGTACCGGCTCAGTTTGTCAATATAGTATCATTTTTTTTGCAGATGTACTGATCTCCGTGGTACGGTATTGGATCCGGCATCATGCCGGCGCGGGACGGGGGCGCGCAGCCCCGGCGCTGTCCGCGAGGACATCTGTCGAAAAAGTACCTTTTTCGGCAGACTGAGCCGGTATGCAAACGCATACCGGCTCTTGTGATTTCATACGGTCTGTCTTGAAACGCTGTGCATAGTCTTATCGGCTTTTTTCAGGAACGCCATGTAGTCGATCACCACGATAAGCGCACATATCGCCCAGATGATCGGTTCGAGAATGCAGATACCGAAATAGCCGAGCTGAGGTGCAAGTACCGCGGCGGCTATCACTTTCATGATAAGCTCTATGCCGCTGCCGCAGACCGGAACGAGCTTGCGTCCGACACCCTGGAGACTGCTGCGCAGGACAAGGAGAACGCCGAGCACGAAGAAAAACGAGATGTTTATGAGAATGTACTCGGAGGCGGTGGATATGATGCTTTCATCTGACGTACCGGTCAGAGCGGATATGAGCGGTACACGGAAAAGTACCGCGCACAATACTGAGAATGCGCTCCAGGCGAAGGAAAGGAGTATCCCGCAGCGTATCCCTCTGCGCACACGGTCGATCCTGCCCGCGCCGTAGTTCTGGCTTGCAAAAGTCGAGGAAGCGGAGGCGATAGTCCCGAGGGTGAGCATGAATATATCGTCTATCTTTCTTGCGGCTGTGTGTGCGGTTATCGTCGAGGTGCCGAGAGAGTTCACCGCACCCTGCAGGATTACCGAGCCCACGGAAACGATCGCGTACATGAGCCCCATAGAGAGTCCCGTTATCGTGAGGTCGCCGAGCATGGATCTGTTCCACTCCAGCTCCGAGCGGTCGAAGAGCAGGAAGCTGCATTTTTTCGCGGTGTAGATGAAGCACAGCACCACCGATATCGCCTGAGAGATAACGGTGGCATAAGCCGCGCCCGCTACTCCCATTCCGAAGCCGCTTACGAAAAGAAAGTCAAGCCCTATGTTCACGAATACCGCAGCCATAAGGAAGTACAGCGGAGCTTTGCTGTTGCCGACTGCGCGCATGAGCCCGGCGAGCATATTGTAGGCTATGGTTATGGCGGAGAAGAGCAGGATCGTGCTGAGGTAGCTCTCGGTGTCCGAGATTATCTCCGCCGGGGTCTGGAGCGATGCCATGAGCGGGTGTAGCGTGAGAAGCCCTGCCGCGGTGAGCACCACGGCGATTACGGCGGAGAGAACGTATGTCAGCGCGGCCGCTTTTTTTAGTCTCCGCATATCGCCTGCACCGAAGAAACGGGAGATTATTACAGCAAATCCGTTGGTGAGACCGCCGGCGAACCCGATAATGAGATTATAGACCGGAGCGGAAGCACCTACTGCGGCAAGTGCGTTATCGCCGAGGATATTGCCGATTATGGCAGTGTCCGCAACGTTGTAAAGCTGCTGGAAAACGTTTCCGATAAGTATGGGGAGGGCGAACCATACGAGGTTTTTGAGAATGCTGCCCTCGGTCATGTTCAGTGTAGATGATCTCATATATGTCTTCTTTCCTTTGTTCTGCACATTGTCTCTGTTTTTGTTTTGCATATTATACTGCATTTTTCCGCAAATGTATATCATCTGTGTTGGATTTTAAGCAGAATTGTTGGCTGGCCGGCAAAAAAACAGCACAATTTTTTCGTCCGGGGAAACCTGTCATCTGTGAGATCCTACAATACAAAACAAGCCGCAGTCAATCTTTGCTGCAGCTTGTGAAGAAATATTGTCCGGAATGCTCGTCGCGGAACGCGGAAACTCCGAATGCGCTCTCGACGGAGCCGTTTTTTGCAGTTTCCCCGGGCGGCGCGAATGAGATCACACTTCCGTTCTTCATTACGGCGATACCGTCGGAGCAGCGGAATGCGAGGTCAAGGTCGTGAAGCGTCATTATCACAGTTCTGCCCTTTGCGGCGAGTGACGAGAACAGCTCCATAAGCTCCAGCCGGGCACCGATATCGAGGTAGGTGGTGGGCTCGTCGAGGAAGATGACATCCGTATCCTGCGCGAAAAGCATGGCAATGCGGACTTTCTGCTTCTGTCCGCCGGAAAGCCCGGAGACCTTCCGGTCGGCAAGCTCCGTGATCCCGAGCGTTTCGAGAGCGCTGTCTATACAGCGGAGGTCTTCCGCACTGTAACGCCGGGGGTAGGGCAGGTAAGGAAAGCGTCCGTGTGAGACGAGCGCCCGCACCGTTATATCGCCGCCTGCGCCGGACTGGGGCAGGAATGAGAATTTACGCGCAAGCTCCTTCGGCTTTATGGCGGAGATGTCGGTGCCGTCGGCGGTGATACTGCCGGAAAAGGGCTTCATGAGCCCCGCCGCCGTCATAAGAAGCGTGCTTTTCCCGCAGCCGTTCTTTCCGATGATGCTGTAAAGTTTTCCTGCTTCAAATGAAAGGTTCACGTCATGCACGACCGTGTCCCTGCCGTAGCCGCAGCAAAGTTTGTCAAGTACGATCACCGTGCCGCCCTCCCTTCTTACGCAGTACAAGGTATATGAAGAACGGGACGCCTATGTATGAAACGATTATGCCGAGGGGGATCTCGAACGGCGCGAAAAGCGTTCTTGCAACTATATCGCAGACTGTCAGGAACGCGGCACCGAGAAGCGCGCATACCGGGAGTGTGAGGCTGTTCCCGCTTCCGGTGATCTTTGCGGCGCAGTGCGGCACGATAAGTCCCACGAATCCGATAAGCCCCGCGAAGCTGACGGCTGCCCCCGCAAGCGCAGCCGCCGTTGTGAGAAGCAGGAACCGGGTGAGTTCCGCGTTCATGCCGAGGCTTTTTGCAGTCGTATCGCCCAGTGAAAGCACGTCAAGGTCACGGCTGAGCAGGATTGCGGCGAGAAGCCCCACGAGTATTATTATCCACGCGGGTGAGAGCTTGCCGAAAGTTACTCCCGCAAGCCCGCCGATCTTATACGATGTTATCCCGGGAACGGAGTTCGGCATGAACACGGTTATAGTGTCGATACCCGCATTGAGCAGGCTTCCGACGGCTATTCCCGCAAGCACGAGGGTGATCCTCGAAGCGCCGGTCTTTCTTGCAATGAAGTAAACCGCCATTACCGCCGCAAGCGCGCCTAAGAATGCCGCAAACGGCTGGAGGGCGGTATCATACGGGAAAAGCGCTATGCACAGTACGGTGAAGAAGCCTGCACCGGCGTTTACTCCTATAATGTTCGGAGAGGCGAGGGGATTGCCGAGGACGCACTGGATAATGCGTCCTGCCACAGAAAGCGCCGCTCCCGCAAGCAATGTTCCCGCGGTACGCGGAAGCCGCACATGGAGCAGTATCCGGGCTGCTGCCGTATCGGAGCTTCCGGCAAGCGCGGAGATAAGCTCGCCGGGTGAGACAGGCACAGCTCCGAGGCATACCGCAAGCACAGCCGAAGCGGCCATGCACAGGAAGCATATCGCCAGTATCTTAGCCGTTCTCGTAGAGGATCTCATAGAGCATTTCATAACTTTCGTTCCACCTTGCGTTCGGTTTGTAGTGGAAAAGGTCTTTCGGGAGTATGCGGAACCTGCTGTTTTTCACTGCCGTGAGTTCCGCCCACGCGGGGTTTGACGTGAGGTTCTTTTCGAGGGTGTCGAGCGCCTTTTCTGTGTCGCTTCCCATAGTCGTGACGAAGATGAAATCCGGGTCGCGGCGGATTATTTCTTCCATGCTCAGCTCGGCTCTAAGCTCGGAGGAGCTGTCTGCGATGTTTGTGCAGTTAAGATCCGCGAGCATCTGACCGGTCATGGTGTCGCTGGCTTTTGCCTTTGCGCCGGTGGAGTATGCGCGTATATAAAGCACCGAGGGGCTTTCCTTGCCGGTGGTCTTTGCTATTATACTGTCGATGCTGCCCTTTATGTCGGTGCCGTTTTTTGCATATAGTTCCTTGTGTCCGGTAAGGTCGGTGCATTGATCCAGGGCTTTCAGATAATCGTCAAAGGTCTCGATGCCGAAGAACACGGTCCTGAGCCCGGCAGCGGTGAAAGTGTCGTAAAGCTCGCTATGGTCGGCAATATCCGACGAAAGCAGCACGATATCCGGCGCCAGCACTATGATATCCTCAACGGACGGGGTCTTGACGCTTCCTATGGTGACCGCAGTATCGGGCACTTCGAAGCGGTTCTCCTCAAATACATCACTGGTCACCCCGGCGAGCTCTCCGCCGGCAAGCTGCCAGAGTTCGGCGAGGCTTGAACTGCAGGCGGCAGCGGTAACGGTACGGGAGATCGTGACGGTATGGCCGAGGGCGTCCGTGAACGAGCCTCCGCTTTCCCCGGCAGGCTCCGACGCAGCCTGAGACTGTGCCGCACAGCCTGCAAATAAAGCTGCGGCAAGCGTAAGTGCGGTCACGGATAATACTTTTCTTATACTTTTCATAACTTTTTCCTCGTAAATTATTTTGTAAACATATCGGAATGCTATGTTATGACTGTTATTATATCACAGTACTCGTTTTGTGTCAATGGTCCGGGCAAAAAAATTTTCATTTTATGGAAACATCTTTGCGCCCCTTTCAGGCGTATCACATATTCGATCACAGCGCAGGATATGCTGAGGAAATAAGCCTTGACATTCGGGAGAATGAGTGGTATCATTTAATATATGGTGCTGTTAGGCAGCGCTAACGGATTTGATAAACGGAGAGTGATCTGATGTTCGATAAAAGACTTATGGGGGTCTGTCCCGAGAGCCGGAAATACATCATAGGGAACGTGATACTGCAATGGTTTGAGCTTATTTCAAGCGCGGTCATTTTTTACGCCGTCGCTTATGTGATAAGCAGCTTCATCACGGGCGTGGCCGTGAACGGCACAGCCGAGGAGATGAGAGCGCTTCATTTACAGCAGCTCATAACTGCTCTCATCGTTGCGGCGGCTATGATACTGATACGGTTCTTCTGTACGAGAGCCGCTCTTCGCATGAGCCACCTCGCGTCAAAGACGGTAAAGCGGAAGATGAGAGAGATGATCTACGGTAAGCTCCTGAAGCTCGGGAGCAGTTACCGCGAGAGCGTGACTACGGCGGAACTGGTGCAGGAGTCGGTGGAGGGCGTTGACCAGCTCGAAAGCTACTTCGGTCAGTATGTTCCCCAGTTTTTCTATGCGTTCATAGCGCCGGTCACTCTTTTCGTGATCTTCGGCATTGCCGGGAGCTGGTCGGTGGGCGGAGTCCTGCTCATATGCGTGCCGCTTATCCCGGGAGCGATAATGATGGTGCAGAAGATAGCGAAGAAGCTGCTCTCGAAGTACTGGGGCCAGTACACGAAGCTCGGCAGCACGTTCCTGGAAAATCTTCAGGGAATGACCACACTTAAGACCTATCAGGCGGACGAGTACAAAAATAAACAGATGAATGAGGAGAGCGAGAACTTCCGGTTCGTGACCATGAAAGTCCTGACCATGCAGCTAAACTCCATCATCATCATGGACTTCTTCACTTACGGCGGCGCGGCGATCGGCATAGCTATGGTCCTGTCGCAGTTCGATATGTGGTCCTTTATTCCCGGGGCTTCGGGCGGGATAGGCTTATGCGAAGCGATATTCATGATACTTATGTCGGCGGAATTCTTCCTGCCCATGAGAAGGCTTGGGAGCTACTTCCACGTTGCTATGAACGGAATGGCGGCGAGCGACAAGATCTTTAAGTTCCTGCAGCTCCCCGAGCCTTCCGGAAAGACGGAAACAACAGACGGCATCAATGATATCCGGTTTTCCGACGTTCATTTTTCCTACAGCGAAGAGAGGGAGATACTGCACGGGATAAATGTGACGATACCCGCCGGAAGCTTCGTAGGTATCATCGGCGAGAGCGGCTGCGGAAAATCTACCGCCGCGGCTCTTATCATGGGGCGCTGTGCCGCAGGCTCGGGGTCTGTGACCATAGGCGGGGTGAATGTGGACAGCGTGTGTGTGGAAAGCCTTATGCGCACAGTGACCTACATCGGTCATAACAGTATGTTCTTCAAGGGCAGCGTGCGTGAGGCGCTTCTCATGGCGGCTCCGGACACGGAGGACGGGCGGCTGTGGCAGGTGCTGGAGGACTGCGGGCTCGCGGAGTTCCTTAAAGCAGGAAACGGGCTTGATACGCAGCTTACGGAGAATGCAGGGAACCTCTCCGGCGGCCAGCGGCAGAAGCTTGCTCTTGCACGGGCGGTACTCCACGATACGCCGGTTTACATTTTCGACGAAGCTACCAGCAGCATCGACGTGGAGAGCGAAGAAGCCATTCTTGCACAGATACACAGAATGGCAGAGACAAAGACGGTGATAATGATATCACACAGGCTCGCAAATGTCGCGGAAGCGGATATGATATTCGCAATGGAGGACGGAAATGTGTCGGAGAGCGGCACTCACGATGAACTCATTGCCCGGGGCGGAGTTTACGCAAAACTCTGGGAGCGTCAGCAGGCGCTTGAGAATTACGGAAAGGGGGAGTCTGCATGAAAAAGCGGTCAAAGGCAGGTACTCTGTTCAGAATGCTGGGGCTGGTGAAGCCGCTCACGGGATATATGTGTCTTGCGGTTCTCTGCGGCACCCTCGCTTATCTGGCGGTGCAGGCTATCCCGACGATCGGCGTATATGCGCTTTTTGACGGGGCGCTCAGAACGAGCTGGTGGATATGGGTACTTCTTTTCGGGCTTGCGCTGCTGCGGGCGGTGCTCCGGTACGCGGAGCAGAAGACCAATCACTATATCGCGTTCACTCTGCTTGCAATAGTACGCGACAAGGTGTTCCGCGCATTGCGGAGACTTTGTCCCGCTAAGCTTGAATGCAGGGACAAGGGCGACCTCATTTCGCTCATAACATCGGACGTGGAGCTGCTCGAAGTGTTCTATGCCCACACCATATCACCGATATGCATAGCGGCGCTCACAGAACTTATCGTCTGCATATTCATCGCGTCTATAGATCCGGTAATGGGTATTTACGCGGCAGTTTCCTACCTTATCGTCGGGGTCGCGGTGCCGCTCATAATATCGAAGATAAGCGGCGATACCGGTGACAGGCTCCGCAGTCAGGCGGGAGAGCTTTCCGCGTATGTGCTGGAGAATATACGTGGGCTTGACGAGACGATACAATTCGGCTGCGGAGAAGCGAGAATGGAGGGCATGAACGCTCTCACCGACAGGCTCACCGCAGGTCAGGGGAGACTGAACCGGCTCACCGGTCTTAACGCGGCGATAGCAAACACCGTGATATTCCTTCTTGACGCGGGAATGGTGGTGACGATGATATGGCTGCATCACATCGGGCTCGATTCATTCCCGGAGATGTCCATAGCTTTCGCGGCATTCGTATCATCTTTCGGACCTGTGTCGGCGCTTGCGGCTCTGGGTACGACACTGCAGAACACAATAGCTTCCGGCGGAAGAGTGCTTGATATAATAGATGAAAAGCCGGTCACAGAGGACGTGACCGGAATGGAAAAGACGGAGTTCGCGGGCGCGGAGCTGAAAAACGTGAGCTTCGGTTACGGAAGCGGGAACGTACTTGATAACGTAAGCGCTAAGCTGGCGGAAAACAGGATCATCGGTATCGTTGGAAAGAGCGGCAGCGGAAAGTCAACCATGCTGAAACTGCTTATGCGGTTCTGGGAAGCCGGGAGCGGCGAGGTGCTCGTTTCCGGCAGAAACGTGGGGCAGATAAACACCGCAGACCTTCGGGATATGGAGAGCTATATGACGCAGGAGACCCAGCTTTTCATGGACACCGTGGCAAACAATATACGCATAGCAAAGCTTGACGCCACCCGTGAGGAGATAGAGGAAGCCTGCAGAAAGGCATCGCTCCACGAGTTCATAATGACGCTTCCGGAGGGGTACGAGACACAGGTGGGTGAGCTCGGGGAAACGCTCTCCGGCGGTGAACGCCAGCGTATAGGTCTTGCCCGCGCATTCCTGCACGACGCGCCGTTCATGCTCCTCGACGAGCCCACAAGCAACCTCGACAGTCTCAATGAAGCCGTGATCCTTAAAGCGCTTCGTGAAGAGGCGGCAGGCAGGACGGTGGTGCTCGTCACACACAGGCGTTCGACGGTCCGTATAGCCGATGAGATCACGGAGACAGACAGTATCAGACAGAGCTGACGTAAGCTGCGGAAGCAGAAAAGGAGAACAGAAAAATGACGCTTAAAAGACTTATATTCCTTATTATCGGCTGCATTTGTCTCGGGCTTGGCACGATAGGCGTGTTCCTCCTAATTCTTCCGACAGTCCCGTTTTACCTTGCGACGGTCTTCTGCTTTTCTCAGAGCTCGAAAAAACTTCATGACTGGTTCGTAGGCACCGGCTTGTATAAAAAACATCTGCAGTCCTATGTGGAGAAGCGGGGAATGCTCCTTAAAACAAAGATAAGCATAATCGCCGCCGTGACCCTGCTCATGGGAACGGGTGCTGCTATCATGGCAGTGAAGGGGATATGGATACCGTGTGTTATCATAGCTGTTGTCTGGGTCGCCCACATAATTTACTTCATCTTCGGCGTAAAGACCGTGACCGGCACAGACGGATCCTCCGCAGACGACAGCGCATCATAGAACGCCGGCGGTACTGCAATAAAAAACTCCGCGCACATCTCGAAGGTTTCTTTTTATACGCGCATCGTGCGCGTCTTTGGAAACCTTCTGTACGACGTCCTGTCGTCTGTGTACGGAGTTTTTGTTGTATCATGCTCTTACAGCTTTAAGGGCGCGCTTATTGTCGTACATTCTGTCATCGGCTTCCTTGTAAACTTCGGTGAAGCTTTTGTCGGTCTCCCATGAGGAATAGCCTATCGCACAGACATAACCCGCTTTTTTCACGGCTTTCCGCATCTTCTCGGACATCTCACGGACATCTTCGTCGGACTTGTTAAGGCATATCGCGGAGAACTCGTCGCCGCCGACCCGGTAGATATAGCAGTTTGGCAGGCACGACCTCTTGAGGGCATTTGCTGTGGCTTTGAGCGCAGTATCGCCCTCGTTATGCCCGAGAGTATCGTTGATCTTCTTGAGGTCGTTGAGGTCTATGCTCATAAGATGTGAGATGCTGCTCCTGCCGAAACGCTCGATGTCGGCATTGAACGACTCGCGGTTCAGTATCTCCGTCAGCGGGTCGAAGCGGAAATGGTCTATGTGCAGATGCAGGTAGTAGAACACGATATCGAGTGCGACTACGCCGATAAGTATTCCGCGGAGTGAGAAGAGAAATTCCGCGAGAAAACCCATGAATGAAAGCACCCCGCACAGAAGGAGTATCACCATTTCCTCGCTCATGCCATTTTTCCGTGAAAGGAATGCAAGCGCAAACAGAAACATCAGATATACCGCCGAAAGCAAATGGGGTTCATACGCGAAAATGCCGCGTCCGATAGTTCCGTCGTCCTTGAAATAGAAGAAAAGGTCGGTGAAAAGGCACGGGATAAGGACTGCAACATTTATCAGCGACGGCAGGTAGGTTACAAGCACAGTATTCTTGTGGCCTATTATACGCGAAGACGCGATAGACACAAGGCTTGCCATAAGTATTATCCTGATGTCGTAGCCGAGCATTGAAAACATCCGGTGGACAAGATCGGGAATGCCGGTATTCAGAAAGGTGTCGTAGGCGTAGTAGTCGAGGTTGTCCACAACTATAAGCGCGAGAAGAAGTATCACCGACGGTATGAATTTCTTCGTAAGCTCTTTTTCATATATGTAGTTCGATTTAAGAAAGAAGAACAGGAATACGATTATCAGAACGGGAATACAGTTGATCTGCACAAGGCTCTGCAGAAAAGCGTCCTTAATCACTTTACAGTGTATCCTCCTCGTTATAGGGAACCTCTAAAAACCCAATTTGAGAGAAAAAGAGCTATCCACTATATGCCGCTTTGTATGCGCGCGTCCTGCGCGCTTTTGGCGGCAATACCACGGCTTCCTGCCGTGACCGTCTACTGCGTCAAACCTCCTAACCGGGCGCCAGCCCGGCTTCGTCGGCTTTCCTTGTATCCGATGCCAGAGC
>JAGBMA010000115.1 GCA_017635095.1 Ruminiclostridium sp.
TGAAAAGAGAAAATGAGATAGCTGCGTCGGATACAAGGAAAGCCGACGAAGCCGGGCTGGCGCCCGGTTAGGAGGTTTGACGCAGTAGACGGCGTGGATAGCTCTTTTTCTCTCAAATTGGGTTTTTAGAGGTTCCCAATACTCACGGAGCTTTTTTTCGGGGCTGCCCCGAAATTCCGGCGGAATTTCACGAATACTATATGAGGAAAGGGGGAGCGATATGGACGAGATAAGCACGAAAGCTATTGCCGCCAAAGACGACGAGCGGGCATTTGAAGAACTTGTGAAAAGCCGAAAGCCGTGGATACTGAAAACCGCCGCGGAAGCTTCCCGCCATTATGTAAGCGAGAATGACGACGAATGGTCTGTCGCGCTTATGGCATTCCATGAGGCTGTGCGAAGCTATGACGGCAGTAAAGGCTCGTTCATGTCCTTCGCCTCCGTGGTCATCAAGCGCCGCGTTGTTGACTATATCCGCTCCCAGGGGCGGTACACCAGCGAGATCTCCGTCTCCCCCGACGCCTTTGACGGGAGCCTTAACGAGGACGAAGCCTGCGGCATAGATATTCAGGTGCAGGAGCGTATCACCCGTGATTCTCTTGAAGAGACCCCGGCGCATAGAGCGGAGAGGGTCCGCGAGGAGATAAGCGGTATGCAGGAAATACTGAATGCATACGGGTTTTCGTTCTTTGACCTTACGAAGTGCTCACCGAAGGCGGAAAAGACGAAGAAAAGCTGCGGCCGTGCAATACGCACCCTTGTTGCAAGCGCGGTGATGATGGCGCTCATGAGATTAAAAAGGCTGCTCCCGATAAAGGAGCTGAGCGAAGCGAGCGGCGTGATAAGAAAGATACTGGAACGGCACAGAAAATACATAATCGCTTCTGCGGAGATACTTGACGGGGACTTTCCCGTCCTCGCGTCGTATCTTGATAATATAAGAGAGGAGTGAGCGCTTTGAAAGCTGTGATACTTGAAAGAAAAGGCGATGAAGCCGCTGTTCTTGCAGAAAACGGCTCGTTCATGAAAATAAAGCATTCCGGCAGCGTCGGAGAAGAGATAGAGATAGCGCCGAACGTCACTCCTATGCCGCGTCCCGCACGCAAATGGGTGAAAGGGCTTGCTGCGGCGGCTCTTATTCTTGCAGTCTCAGGCGGCGCGTACCACTACACCGCTGTGTCGGTAAGCGCCTATGTGTCCATCGACGCTGGCGACAGTTCCATAGAAGTAGCGGTCAACCGTCTCGGCCGCGTCCTGTCGGTCGAAGCGGTAAACGACAGCGACAGCGGGCTTGCGGAAGCCATAGGCGGCGACATACGGGGAATGAAGGTCGAGGACGGAGTCGCCGCAGCCCTCGGTACCCTTGTCGGAGAAGGCAGGCTCTCAGCAGAGGACGAACTCATGATAGTCGGGATAACCTCGGACTCGGACAGCAGCGCGGAAAGCCTTGAAAAAGCGATCGTGCAGAACGTAGATCTGCCCGTGCGCACAGTAAGAGTGAGCGGCGGCGAGAGAAAAGAAGCCCATGAAAAGGATATCGGCGGCGGCAGATACGTTTATGAGCGCAGTACACCCGTCACATCAGCCGTGAGAACTGCGGAAGTAACCGACACCACTGCGGCTTCCGGGATCCCCGGAACGACATCTGCAATATCCGTTAGTGACATCACCGAAGCAATCGCGGAAAAGAGCGATATCCCCGCCGATACAACAGCGATACCGGAACCGCCCGAGTCCGATGCTGCCACAGAACACGGCACAGACACCGCGGATATCCCCGCCGCACCCGAACGTCAGATACCGGATACGGCCGATACCGGCGTTCTCAACGGAGCACCCCGCAGCGAAGCCACACCCGCTGCGCCGGAAACCGCGTCGGCTCCCCTGCGTCAGCAGCCGGAACAGGATATGCAGACGAGGGATAATGCACAGCAGATACCCGACTTTCCGCAGAGCGCAGGCGAAAATACACCCGCTCCGGAAATGCCGGTGCTTACGGCTCCCGAAGCCGTTCCCCCGCAGCAGGACGCACAGACTGCACCGGAGCCGGGACAGCAGTCTCCCGATACCACCAGACCTCCGCAGGAGCAGTACGGCGGGGTGCCGGACGGAGATCCCGGTCAGATGACCGGTCAGCCGGAAGTTTCCGCCCGGATGCCCGAGGTCCAGTCTCCGGCACCCTCCGGCGGCCGCGGGAATGAAATGCCGCCCAACTGATTTCCTGAAAAAATTTTTTTCAAACGACCCCAAAATATTTTCCGCCTTCACCGAAATATATAATGCAGGGAAAAATCGCAAGGTTTTCCGGAAACATATCCGGACAAGATGTCCGGAAGAATATATTTTGAAAGGTGGAAATCATCATGAAAAAAACGATCACAAGAACAGCAGCTTTATTCGCGGTTTGTCTCGCCATGACAGCAAACTCCGCGGTCGCAGGCGCGGAAGGTGCTCCCTTCACCCGGCGCTCTCAGTCATATCCGGCTCAGCAGTCCGGTATGCAGCTCTCAGCTCCCGGTATGGACGATCCCTTCGGCATCGAAGCCGGAAGCGTAAGGATAAGCGAGCCCGGCAACTATACCCTCACCGGTCAGATGCAGGGCACGGTATTCGTTGATCCCGGCTACGGTCAGGTAAACATCACCTTTGACGGCGTGAACATCGACGGCCGGCATGGTCCCGCTATCGCTGCCATAAGCGGCGACAAGCTGAACATAAATATAGCGGGCGGTTCTTCAAACTATCTCGGCGGCTCCCCCGACAGCAGCTTCGGAGCTGTGTTCTATTCGAGCATTCCCGTTGAGATCGGCGGAAGCGGCAGGCTCGACATGATGAGCATGGGTACCGACGTATTCAGGATCGAGAACAACGATATCACATTCAGCGGCGGCGATATAAGAATGCAGGCCGCAGGCTACGGCATAGACGCGCCCAACGCAATATTCAACGGCGGAAATGTTATCGTGAATTACGGATATGCAGGCGTAGCTCCCGGCACAGGCGTTACCATGGGCGGCGGCACATTCGCCTACGGAAGCATGAGCACAGGCTCCTACTCCGGAATGAACGGCTACACCTCCGGAATGAGCGGCTTCGGCGGAAGCACGGGCAGCGGTTCGTTCTCCGGAACAGGCGGCTTCGGCGGTAACCAGTTCTCCGGCGGCGATCAGCCTTTCGGCGGTACCGGCAGCCAGCCCGGCGGCGCACAGAGCACCGGTTCCGAAACACCCACCACCGATACTGCAGGCGAAATAGTCTCCGGCATCACTCAGAACAGCGCTATGTCACTTACCGCGGATTACGATAACGCAGTCACATACGATGTCTCCGAGGACAGCGAAGTAAAGATCACTTCCTCCGGCACCTATATCGTTACAGGCTCCGCTTCCGAGGGCAGCATAACCGTCAAGAAGGGCACCACCGGCGTTGTGCTCGTACTTCAGGATCTTGACCTCACAAGCACCAGCGGCGCTGTGCTCTCCGTGAACAAGGAAGCTGAAGTCCAGATCGTGATATCCGGTTCCGTTACCCTCACCGACAATGAAGATCCGAACGACGAGAATTCTTCCGACGCCGATGTTGCAGATGCGTTTGACGGAGCTGCAATAAAGATAAAAGCGGGTGCAAACGCCTACATAACCGGTGACGGCACCCTCAACATCAACGGAAACGCCAAGAACGGCATCAAGGCGGGCGACGACACGAGCCTTGTCATCGGCGGCGGAGTAACGCTCAACATCACTGCCGTAAACGACGGCATCAACGGCAGCTACGATATCGCGATCCTTTCCGGCAATGTGAATATAAGCGCGGGCGATGACGGTATCCACGCAGATCATATCCTTACAGTCGGAAAAGACGGCACAGGCCCTGTCATCAACATCAGAAACAGCACCGAAGGCATTGAAGGTACCGTCGTGAATATCGCAGGCGGAAATCTCACGATCAACGCTTCCGACGACGCTATAAATGCAGCCAACGGCGACGGCACTTACGAGGGCGTCCTCGGCTACTCCATCAACATGACCGGCGGCACCGTGAACGCGAATGCCGGCACCGACGGACTTGACTCAAACGGCAATGTGAACCTCATCGGCGGAAGCCTTACTATCCGCAGCGCCAACAACGGCGGCGACGCGGGTATCGACTATGACGGTGACTACTATCTGTCCTCCGGGTTCAGCCTCAACAACTCCAGCGGTGTTGCAGGTCCCGACGGAATGCCCGGACAAATGGGCGGTATGCCCGGCAATATGCCCGGCGGTATGCGCAGATAAGCTGCCCCGACCGCAAAAAAACAAGCCCCCGGGGGCTTGTTTTTTTGCGGTCATTTCAGCGCTTCTTCTATCTGTCCGAGAAGCGTCCCGTATTCTCCGAATACGTCCCAGTGGTGGGATCTGATATAATCTGTATTGCCTTCTTTAGCTGCATATTCAAGGGCTTTCGCCTGCTCCGAAAGCGCCTCGGCGCCGATGTTCAGCGAGGTGCTTTTAAGAGCGTGGACATAAGTCTCGTAATCCTCCCAGTTTTCCGCGCCGAAAGCCGATGATATCTCGGTCCGCTTGTCGCCTTTCAGATAAGTCCCGATCATCTCGGTATAGAACTCCTCATCGTCCATGCAGTAGCTCATACCGACCTTTGTGTTAAGGAACGGGAAGCGCTTCGCAACGGCGCTGTTATCTGCGGGAGCCGTCTCTGCCGGTGCGGCTTTAGCTGCATCTGCGGGACGGTCTTTCACGAGCTCTTCCGGCAGGTACTTGTGCAGCATCTCTATCAGATCGTTTCTCTGGATAGGCTTTGAGAGGTAATCGGTGAAGCCGTTCTCAAGATACATCTCCTTTGCGCCCACAACGGCATTTGCGGTAAGAACGATCACAGGGGTCTCCGCATTGGGATTGTTCTCCATGGTTTTCATGCGGCGGAAAGTCTCTATACCGTCCATTTCGGGCATCATATGGTCAAGGAATATAAGATCGTAGCGTTCACGGCTCACCTTTTCAAGGCATTCCTCACCGCTGAATGCAGTGTCCGTCACGGCGTTAGTGCGCTTGAGCATACCCTTTACGACCTGTATGTTCATGTCAACGTCATCAACCACGAGGATCCTTGCATCGGGTATATTTATCTGTGCAGCATTTTCCTTCTTCTGGCTCACGAACTTGCTGTACCTGTCGGAGAAATTGCCGACGGGATCGCTGTTCACGATCTGCTGCGAAAGCAGAACGGTGAACACGGAACCTTTCCCGTACTCACTCTTTACTTTTATCTCGCCGCCCATCAGTTTTACAAGCTTCTGTGTGAGCGGAAGCCCGAGACCCGTGCCCTCGATATTGCGGTTCTTCTTTTCGTCGAGACGTGCAAAATTCACGAAGAGCTTATCCATATCCTCTTCACGGATACCGGTGCCGGTGTCCTCCACCTCGATGATGAGATCGGAGATGCCGTTATCCCTCAAAGTCTCTTTCACACGGAGTATGATCTTGCCGGAAGGAGTATATTTAACTGCGTTGGAAAGAAAATTGTTGATGATCTGTCTTATATGTATCTCATCGCCGTAAAGTACAGAGGGCATATTGCTGTCGATATCCATCTCGAACGCGAGCCCTTTCTCGGCTGCACGGGAAAAGGTCATATTGTAGCAGTCGTTGAGCACCGAAAAGATCTCGTACTCGACCATTACAAGCTCCATTTTACCGGACTCTATCTTTGAGATATCGAGTATGTCGTTGATTATGGAAAGGAGGGTCTGGCTTGCGCTGTTGATATTCACGGCGTACTGGCGCACATCTTCGATATTGCCGTCGTCGAGCTCGTCGAGCAGCATCGTGTTCATTCCTATGATACCGTTGATAGGCGTGCGTATCTCATGGGACATATTTGCAAGGAACTGGCTTTTTGCGTCGTTGGCTATATGCAGCTCCTCGTCCTGCTTGAGAATAGTCTTTCTCTGCTTTTCGTAAACGTGGGACTGGTATTTGAAGATGATACCGATTATGGCGGAGACTGCAACGATAGTCTGGATTATATCATCGCGCATGAAGTTGTCCGGCACGGGAGTGAACCATTCCGGATTTGCCTCGCCGATGAAAATGCAGCTTATCAGCGCTACAAGATCCACCAGATACATCAAAAAACACAGCTTGCCCTTGAGAGTGAGCCATGTGAAAATAAGCCCGAGCACGAACCATATCGGCATACCGCTTTGCAGTCCGCCGGAAGTGAAATACATCCACGGGAAGACCACAAGGTTCGCCATCGCGGTAATGAGCACCGCCGCCGCCGTTGTTTTGTTGTGTACGACGGACAGGTACAGCGAGATGAGTACGACCACAAGAAGCACTGCCGTTACGGCTGCGCTCAGCAAACCGCCTATAATGAGCGTGGCGATAAGAGAGCCTATACCGCCGACGAGCGCGGCACTCAGTATAAGATTGAGTAGTCTGTGCTGAATGTCGAGCTCCTCACGGAACAGCTTACTGAATAATTTCTTTATCATAGGGTCACCTCATAATTGTCCGATCAGACCGCTCAGCACATCCAGGACGGCTGACCTGCTGAGCGGCTTGGAAAGACAGCCGCCTATGCCAAGTTCCTTGATCTTCTGCATAGTCCCGCTTTCCGTATCCGCAGTCATAATTACCACCGGCATACCGTATTTTTCCCGGATCATACCGTAAAGCGTAAATCCGTCGGTACCGGGCATTTTGAGGTCGAGCATGATGAGCGCGATATCATTGTCTTCAAGCGATTTCAGCGCCTCTTCCCCGTTCATTGCCCCGATGACGCGCAGCGAGGGCATATCTTTCAGTATCCGCTCCGTCATTTTTATATTCATAAGTTCGTCATCAACAACAAGTATGTTTCTGACTCCTGCTTCACTTCTGTCCATTCCGTGCTCCTGATATGTAATATTCACTATTGCGCACAAGCGCAGATGTACACAAAAATACAATTTTATTATATTACAAAACATTTGGAATGTCAATAATTTTTGCATACCCGCCGCATGAACACAGCACATTCCTTTGTTTTTCCCGATGCAGCTCCGAAATGTCTTGAAAAATCCGGTCAAACGTGATATTATAGTAAGAGCGATCATTTTAATGGGAGTGTGCGTTATGTCAACACAGAGTTCGGTAAAGGACCATACTTCCGGCAGGACAAAGGAGCCGGAACAGTACAACGTGATAATGCTCAACGACGACTTCACCACAATGGAGTTCGTGGTTGAGGTGCTCAGAGATATATTCCACAAGGATCCGCTTACTGCGGAAACACTTATGATGCAGGTACACAAGGGCGGGCGCGCCGTCGTGGGGAAATACCCGTATGATATTGCAGCCACCCGGGTGAAGAAAGCCATATCCCGCGCCCGTGAGCAGGGATTTCCGTTCAGAATGACCATAGAGGAGGCGTGACGATGGAGCTTTCACAGGAGGCTGCAAGAGTAATAAACAAAGCCATAGTATATACGAAAGAGCGCGGCTGTGAGTATGTGACTCCGGAGATACTGCTTCTGGAGCTTATCGAAACGGACAGCACGTTCGTTGACGCTTTCCGGGAATGCGGCGGGGATACGAAAGAACTCGCCCGGGACATAAACGGGTACATCGACGAGTATCTCGACACCGTCGAAGATGCGGAACCGGAATTCTCCGAGGGCACGGGCGCTGTGCTTGCGGTCGCGGCACGGAGCGCTATCAACAGCGGCAGCGGCGAAGTATGCGTCCGCCACATCGTTCACGGCATCTGGTCTCTGGACGACAGCTACGCGGTATATTTCATGGAGCGCCAGGGGCTTACCGAGCCGGATCTGCTGCAGGAAATGGCGTATATCGAAGAAGAAGGGATAAGTGCCTCTGAACCGGAACGTGAGCCTGCAAAAACGGCAGCCGCGGAAGATGACGGCACCAAAGGCACGGAGCTGTACGCGCCGTGTCTCAACGATACCCTTAAAAATGTGAACCCGCTTATAGGGCGGGAATACGAGATCGACCGCACCATACAGGTGCTCTGCCGCCGGGACAAGAACAACCCCCTGCACATCGGCGAACCGGGTGTCGGCAAGACCGCGATAACCTACGGGCTCGTGGAGCTTATACGTTCGGGGAACGTTCCCGAACCGCTCAAAGGCGCTAAGGTGTTCATGCTCGATCTCGGCGGGATGCTGGCGGGGACACAGTACCGCGGCGACTTTGAGAAGCGCTTCAAAAAGGTGCTCACGGATATCGGCAAAGAAGAAAAGCCCGTGATCTACATCGACGAGATCCACAATCTTGCCGGCGCGGGTGCAGTGGGCGAGAGCTCCTTCGACGCGTCAAATATGCTGAAGCCGTACCTGACGGACGGACATATCCGCTTCATCGGCGCCACCACTTTTGAGGAGTACAAGCGGTATTTCGAGAAGAACAAAAGCCTTGTGCGCCGCTTTCAGAACATTGAGATAAAAGAGCCTTCCGAGGCTGAAACAGTCAGGATACTGCAGGGTCTTAAACCCCGCTATGAGCAGTTCCACGGTGTGACCTACCCGGACGACGTGATCGGATACGCGGTGAAAATGAGCGTAAAGCATATCCACGAGCGCTTTCTCCCGGACAAGGCGATAGACCTCATCGACGAGGCCGGGGCATATCGCAGGCTGCACCCGTCGGAGGACGGATCGGCGGAAGTCGGCAAAGATGTCATAAATGAAGTGCTCACAACGGTATGCAGGGTGCCGGTGGAAACTGTTGACAACGAGGAAGTAACGAACCTCGCGAAGCTCGAAGATAATATGAAGTCCCGCATTTTCGGTCAGGACGAGGCGATAGCTCAGGTGGTCAACGCCGTAAAGTTCTCGAAAGCGGGGCTGCTTGAAGAGAACAAGCCCCTTGCGAGCCTTCTTTTCGTGGGTCCCACAGGCGTGGGCAAGACCGAGATAGCCCGCTGTCTCGCAGAAGAATTGGGGGTAAAGCTTGTCCGCTTCGACATGAGCGAGTACAGCGAAAAGCATTCTATCGCAAAGCTTATCGGCTCTCCCGCAGGCTATGTGGGCTATGAGGACGGAGGTCTGCTTACAGAAGCGATACGGAAAGACCCGTCAGCGGTGCTGCTGCTTGACGAGATAGAGAAAGCCGACCCGGGCATCTTCAACGTTCTGCTGCAGATAATGGATTATGCGACCCTCACGGACAACCAGGGTCGGAAGGCGGATTTCCGCAATGTCGCTCTTATAATGACATCAAACGCGGGTGCGTCACTTCTCGGCAAGGCGCAGCTCGGTTTCGGGAGCGATGAGACGAACTCCGGGGCTCTTTCCGAAGCGGTGAAGCGCACTTTCCAGCCCGAGTTCCGCAACCGTCTCAACCGCATAGTGGTCTTCAACGGCATGAACGACGATATGGCGGCGCGAATCGTTGACAAGAAGCTCGGGGAGCTCGGAAAGCTCCTTGCGGCGAAGAACGTGGAATTCACAGCCGACGAAAGCGCAAAGGAACTTATCCGCAGAAAAGGCATCAGCCGCGAGTTCGGCGCAAGAGAAACAGACCGCGTTATCGGCGGCGAGGTGAAGCCGCTTTTCGTGGACGAGATACTGTTCGGCAGTCTCAGAAACGGCGGAAAACTCACCCTTTCCGCGAAAGACGGCGAGTTCACAGTTACAACGGCTTCAAAGGAGTGAGGTACAGATGCCGGTATTTCGGCTTCAGAGCGGTATGACGGGATTTCCCGACCCGACGCTTGCGGAGGAGGACGGATTGCTGGCTGTGGGCGGCGACCTGTCGGTGGAGATGCTTGTCCTCGCGTACAGCCGGGGCATCTTCCCCTGGTTCAACGAAGGTGATCCGGTGCTGTGGTGGTGTCCCCACGAGCGATTTATCATAAGACCGGAGAATATCCACATCTCGAAGTCCATGCGAAAATTTATGCGAAACCATGATACAAAAATCGTGTTCAACCGGGATTTCCGGGACACTATGCACCGCTGCAGGCTGAAACGAGAGTTCAGCGTGGGTACATGGATAACCGACGACATGGAGCGAGCATACTGCGAACTGCACAGAAAGGGGGTTGCCGTGAGCGCCGAATCATACATCGACGGGGAGCTCGCGGGCGGGCTTTACGGGGTGTGCCTCGGGAGATGCTTCTTCGGAGAAAGTATGTTCTCGGATATGGAGAACGGGTCAAAAGCGGCACTTATACTGCTCGCAAAGTACCTTGCGGAGCGCGGCGGAGTGATGATAGACTGTCAGTTTCGCACAGACCACCTCGCAAGCATGGGCGGTGAAACGATAAGCTACGGTGAGTATATGGAACTGCTCAGAAAATAACGTAAATCCAACAAAAAATGGTAATAAAAAGCAGTACAAAACATTGCCGCATGAGCGGAAATGTGATATACTGTATTATGCGATCATATGGCAAAACAAAAGGAGATGTCTGATATGAAGATACACGGAACGATAACGATACTTGCTCTGGCATTGTCCCTGTTCATGAGCAGCTGTTCCGCGCCCGCAGGAAAAACGGATACGCCGGCCGCGGATACTGCAGGAACGACAGCCGCCGCGGAGGAAGCTGCACCTCAGCACACGGCAGATCACGGAGAGATGCGCGATATAGACATACACGAGCTTGTGGGCGAGATGAAGACGGGCTGGAACCTCGGCAATACCCTTGACGCAAAGGGCGGCGAGACTGCATGGGGCAACCCGAAGACAACTCACGAGATGATAGACGCTATAGCCGAGGCAGGCTTCAACGTGATCCGTCTCCCTACCACATGGGGCGACAAGATGGGTGACAGCAGCACCGGCTACAAGGTGTCGGAAGAATGGATGGACAGAGTCGGCGAGATCGTGGATTACGCGTTCGACAACGATATGTTCGTTATCCTTAACTGCCACCACGAAACGTCATGGATAAAGCCCGCCATGTCCGAGACAGACAATGTCCTGCCGAAATTCACCGCCCTCTGGACCCAGATCGCCGAGCATTTTGAGCCATACGGCGACCACCTCATCTTCGAGGGTCTCAACGAACCCCGCATCGAAGGCGGCGCAAACGAATGGAACGGCGGGACCGCAGACGGAAGAGAAGCCCTGAACGTGCTGAACAAGGCTTTTGTGGACACGGTAAGAGCTGCGGGCGGCAACAATTCAAGGCGTGCGCTCCTTATAACCACATTTGCGGCACAGGTCGCAAAATCCGCCCTCGACGACCTTGTGATACCCGACGACGACCGGGTCATGGTATCGCTGCACGCGTACACTCCGTACAACTACACCTACAACAGCAAGGAAAGCTGGGAAGTATTCACTTTCACCGATGACGTTGCAAAAGAGATAGACAGCGTATTCGACAGGATCGACAAGTATTTCACCGATAAGAACATTCCCGTTGTTATCACCGAATACGGCTCGGTAAGCAAGAGCGAGCCCGGTGAGCTTACCCGAAACGACTCCGAGAACGCAAAGTGGGTGAAGTATTATCTCGGACGCGCGAAGAAGTCCGGGATACCCTGCGTATGGTGGGACAACGGTTATTACTACAGCGGCAACGAGCTTTTCGGTCAGTTCGACCGCAAAAACCTTACCTGGTTCGTCCCCGAAGTCATCGACTCGATCATGTCCGTCTATGAATGACAGACCGCGAAAGACACCCTGCCCCGGCGATATGAGTTCACCGGGCTTCCGGAGAAAAAGCATGATAAACAACATAACCGTAAACACCCAGAGCAGTATCCGCATAGACTGCGGCTCCGCAGTGATCCGTATAGACCCGTTCGGCATCACGGGCGAACCACATGACGCAGATATCATCTTCATTACCCACGACCATTACGACCACTTCTCCCCCGAAGATATCGGGAAAGTCCGCAAAGCGGATACGGTATTTGCAGCCCCGGCCGGCATGAAGAAAAAACTCGCCGGTATAGGTGCAGACAACGCCGTCCTGCTTTCACCGGGAGAGAACTGTGAGATCGCGGGCTTTCCCGTGGAAGCTGTCGCCGCATACAATACTCTCAAACCGTTTCACCCAAGATCGAACGGCTGGCTCGGGTACATCATCACCGCAGGCGGCAAGCGCATATATGCTGCCGGAGACACGGACGCTGTAAAAGAAGCGAGAGCCGTGAAATGCGACATCGCCCTCGTACCCGTAGGCGGAACGTTCACAATGAACTGTAAGGAAGCCGCAAAGCTCGTAAATGAGATACGACCCGGCATCGCCGTTCCGATACACTACGGCTCGATAGTCGGAAACAGGACAGACGGCGAGGATTTCGGAAAGCTCGTAGATGACGGCATCAGAGTCGAGCTGAAACTCCCGTGAACGAAGGAGACATCATGAAACGAACGGCTATGACCGCGGCAGCGCTTATCACTGCCTGTGCTCTCACATTCTGCTCCTGCAGCGCAGATCCTGCGGACGTGATACGACAGCTTATATCATCGGAGGAAAACGATATGAAAGCAAAAGAGTTTGACTGCATCACCATAGACATTACCGGAACTATGGCTTCTACCCGCGAATATGAGCTTCTCCGCACGGATAACGGCGCGCGGCTCTCATTATATGACGGGGCGTGGGAGTTCGATGATGAGCTGACAAAGGAAGAATGTCTCCGGAAGCGTATCGAAGGCGACAGCGAATTTTACGCGGAGCTGCTCGATCTTGCAAACGAATGCGGTCTGAAAAAGTGGGACGGCTTCTCAAAGAGCGCTTCCGGCGTTCTTGACGGCGAAAGCTTCACACTCAGAGGTACTGTTGACGGTAAAGCGATGAGCGCACGCGGCAGCAACGCGTACCCGTCAGGATTCCATGATCTCACGCGAGCACTGTGGGATATGCTTTCTGAGAAGGAATAAGCCCGTTCCGTAATATGATCAGTTTCTCTGTACTCTGAAGAGCAGTCTGTTTCGCAGTCTGCTCTTTTTTACGAGCCGGAGAAGCTTGTCATGCGTATTCTCCGCCGATATAACGTCCTCATCGGATATCTCCCTGTCCGAATACAATACCGTTTCAAAGACCGGGATAAAACCGAGGCAGTCCGCTGTATCACTGCTGTCCGCCCGGCTCAGCCTCCGGGAATATTCCGCAAGCGTCTCATTCTCTTCCATAGGGTACCCGAGCATACCGAGCAGGCGTATATTCCTCAGCGCAATATACCTGAACCTGTCCGGTCTGCTCATACGCGAGTACCTTCTGCGGGACACCGCACGGCTTATAACAAGGAACAGGATAAGGAAGCACAGCGCCGATGCGGCAGGAACAATGAAAAATATCGGTTCCGGAGCGCCCTGCAAATCAGACCCGGGCTCTTCGGGAATATCCTCAGATTCCGGCTGCAGTTCCGGAACGGGCTCGGTATCGCCGGTCAAAGGACTTACGACGGGATCCGCTCTTGTTCCCCAGCCCACAGACGCCGCATACCCGGGAGTCGGCTCAAACGCCACCCACCCGGCGTTGTCAAAATACGCTTCCGGCCATGCGTGAGCACAGTTCTGCGTAACAACGATATCGCCCTTTACGCTGCGTCTTACATTATAGCCCTGGACATAGCGGCAGGGGATCCCCATTTCATTCGCCATGAGAACGAAGGCTGTGGCGAAGTGCATACAATAGCCTTTGCGCGAATCCCCAAGAAAGTAGTCGAGGAAGCTGTCCGCGTCCGATACCGTCCCCGGGAGCGGTCCGCAGTCCGTCGAGTACTCCAGCTTCTTCAGGTATGCTTCGAGAGCTTTGAGCTTCCCGTATCGTCCGGAAGAGCTGTTTTTTATTGCATCTGTAACTCTCGCCGCTTCTCCGGTAAGACCGTAGGAACGGCAGTATTTTTCGTAAACTCCGGCGCGGTATCCGAGGTAATCATCATACGAATACCCTTTCCGACCGTAAACGTTCTCCGACTTTGAAGTTCGTTCCCATTCTTCCTCGGTAATGGGCGGGGCGCTGTCGAGAAGCTCCGCCAGATCGGGCGCCGCGTGATTGATGACATAGCAGGATAAAACGAAAGTACCGTTGCGGTCAAGCCTCTGTCCGGAGATTATGCTTCCGTTCTTCTCGCTTATCCCGGGGTCCCTGTCTCTCGCGTCTTCAACTCTCGTCTTGTCGGGGGCGAAAATGTACCGGGTATTGTAAAAGAGGTTCTTACAGTACATCTCTGTTTTCTGCAGATAGTCATACCGCCTGTCGCCGGCGTATTTTTCAACGGCACACAAAGTCTCAAGCGTATCCGTCATTCTTGTGAAAGTTTCGCTTCCGGTATCGAACACCCATTCCCTGCCGGTGAAATCCCCGCTCATGCAGCCCACGAGCCGGAGATCCTTTATGGTGGTATTGCCCACGGATAACAGAAGCACTTCCTCGTCGCTTGCGGAAAGCCCGGCAAGAAATCCGCCGCTGTCGGAAAAACCTATGCTGCCGTACTCCTCGGCAGGGTGGGAGATATAGCCGTAAATACCGGAGACAGCGGAAACGGTACCGCTCCAGATGTCTTTCGCGAGTTTCCAGTCATATGGCTCCTCCGGTGCGGGGAGCGAGTGAACGAAAAGGCATACCGCAAGAAAAACCGGCGAGATCATAGTGATATGATCCCTGATCGACGTGCTGCCGCTTTTCTCCCATTTCCGCTGAACTTCCCCGGCAATATGAACGAGCAGGATAAAGCATATCACCGCAACGGCTTCGCCGCTCACCTCCGTGCCGAGCACGGCTGCGGCGGCACAGTATGCGACCAAAGCCGTTGTGACAGCCCTCTTTGCCCATATGCTCCGTTCCATGAGAATGCCGGCTGCAAACGCGGCACAGGAAAAGAGCACCGCCCACAGCACCCAGAAGTGTTCCTGCAAAAAGCGGATACGGTTCTCCTCCCCCGCGGCAAGCAGCAGCACAATGAAGAAGACCGCAGAAGCGCCGATGAGAAGATCACGGGCTTTCCGCTTCATACTGCGGACAAGTATTATGCACAGGCAGACCGCCGGACAGAGGAGGTTTGCGGAAACACTGTCGTCGGGAAAGCCCGCGCACCCGCCGAAGATAAGTGCCGTAAGAAGCGACAGCGGCAGGATACTTATGATGTCATACAATATACTCATTCCAAAGACCCCTCCGACAGATCGCTGTAAGGTGATATATTCACGAGTCGGCAGCTTTTATGACCGGTAAGGTCGGGGGACTCGCTCTCGTTTTCGCTTATAAAGCAGACCACAACATAAATGTCGTTTCTTTCGAGTTCTTTGAGCAGCTTTTCCGTTTCTGCGTCCCATTCCGAAAGCACAAGAAACGCCATGGAGCTTTCGGCGATATCCTGTCTCCGCAGCACCGACTCATACAGCAGCTCATGTGTGTTCTGAGAAGAAAAGGCGATGCCGGAAACGCTGCCGTAGAACTCCTCAAATTTCCATGTGCTTTCCACAGTGAGCCGCACAAGCTCCTCCTGAAAATGGTATTCTGCGGCACAGATGTTGTTCCTGCTGAAATAATATGAGAGCGCAAGCACGACTTCGAGCACCCTGTTTTCCGGCGGCAGGAACACTGCCGGGTCATTGCTGCGGCGGAAAGTACCGGTAATTATCGCGATCTCGCGGTGGCTCGAACCGGTGAGTTCCCTCGTCATAAGTGCTCCCGTCCTCGCGGACTGGCTCCAGTTCACGAATCTGCGGTCGTCCCCCGGTACATACTCACGGCTTATTATATCGAGCTCCGATCTGCTCCTGTCCGACTCCTTTACCGCATCGGAAAGCTCGATACCGCCAAGTTTCTCTGTCTTCGGGAGCATCGGTCTGACCACAGCGTGAATGCACTCTTTGTTCCTGTATCTTATTCTGAACAGGCGGAAAAAATCCTGTATCTCGATCTCTTTTATGCCGACATCATACTCGCCTCTGTATCTGCATATCAGTCTCGTTTCCTTCTCTATCCGCGTACCCGGTCTAAGCTCGTATTCCGCTTCATCGTCAAGATCAGTGATAGCGGAAAGATCCGAAAAAAACCTGACCCTTATGCCCACGAACTGAAGCAGGCTCTCGTTCACCAGCGCAAACCGGTACCTTACCGGCTCATTTACGGAAACGAACCGGCTTTCGGGATTCTGGTATATATGGAAAAGCAGGTACACCGCAAAAAGATACAGCGCCGAAACAAAGGGCACAAGCGTAAGAACTGCAAAAAATCCATAGGTCACGGCACCGCCGCGAAGGCTTATCCCGACGATCGAGAGCACCCACAGGCAGAACCAGACCAGTCTGTTTCTTCTCATAAAGACCTCTGTCAGTCACCGCATCAGAGCGGAAGTTTCGTACTGTGGATAAGTTTACGGAGCAGCTCGTCCTTGTTCTCCTTTGCGATCCTCGCTTCGGAGGTAAGTGTGAGCCTGTGTCCGAGGACGAAAGGTGCCACTGCCTTTACATCGTCCGGCTTCACAAAATCCCTGCCGTCCATGAAAGCCTTCGCCTGAGACGCCTTAACGAGCGCAAGAACGGCTCTCGGGCTCACTCCCAGCACGAACCGCTTCTCATTCCTCGTCATCTCCGCGATATTTCTTGCGTAGCGTATCACTTCGTCCTTTATGGTAACGCCCGCGACCTGCTCTCTGATCTTTATTATGTCCCCGGCGGTCATCACACTTTCTACCGTCCCGGAAGTCTTTCCTTCAAGCATATTCCTCGTCATGCGAAGTTCCTCGGATTCGTCGGGATAGTCAATGCTGAGCTTCATCATGAAGCGGTCTGTCTGTGCCTCGGGAAGCGGATATGTACCCATGAACTCCACCGGGTTCTGCGTAGCTATCAGCATGAACGGCTCCGGAAGACGGTGCTTTACGCCGCTTACGGTGGTCTGGCCCTCCGCCATGGCTTCGAGAAGGCTCGACTGGGTCTTCGGAGAGGTGCGGTTTATCTCGTCCGCAAGAACTATCTGGTGCATTATCGCGCCCTCACGGTACTCAAATTCTCCGGTCTTCATGTTGAATATCTCCGTCCCCATAACATCCGTGGGCAGGGTATCGGGAGTGAACTGGATCCTTCCGAAATCACAGTCCACCGATCTTGCAAGTACAGACGCCAGCGTGGTCTTTCCGACGCCGGGAACGCCCTCAAGAAGTATATGTCCGCCCGCAAAGAGGCATATGAGCAGATTCTCCACCGTTTCTTCCCTGCCGACAAAATATTCACAGATATGTTTTCTCAGTTTGTTTATCATTTACCTTTCCTCCTTTTCGGCGTCCGGGATCAACAAGATCCGAGCCGCGGGGGCCGATCCCTCTCCCGGTATTATATCACAGAACTGTGAAAAAAACAATACACATCGTCGTTTTGGTTCAACTTTCAATATAGTATAATATCGTCCATAAAAATCATTACGTTTTCGGTCGGAGAACCTGTCCTTTTCCGCACAGCACTTGAAATGAAAGCGCACCCATGACGGACTGCACCGCCGGGAAAAATATGCCCGCCGGTCAGAGTTTGCCGCATATGCCTTGATTTTTTCCGCGCGATATGATATAATACCGGGTGCAGGAAACTGCAGAAGAACATGAACAAAGGAGAACAAGTATGTCAAACAAAATAAGTATAGCAGCAATTATCATCTCGCTCGTAAGCCTCTGCGGCTCGGTGGTGTGTCTTATCATCGCCGGAAATAACGCTGCCGCGGCACCTGCGGCACCCGCGCAGTCCGCAGTGGAGGAAAGCGGCACGGAGCAGTATGTCATGTACGTCGGCACAAACGACAAGGACACCTATAAACTCGAAATGGGAACCGAGGAGGCAAAGGATATCGTTGACAGCGTGTGCCTTAAATACTTCCCGTACGGATATACGCTCCAGGAAGCGACCGGTGCCTGGACGGACGAAAAAAACAACATAACACACGAATACACCCTCGTATGCTACTTCGACGGCGCGGATAAGGAGACTGTGCATAAAGCAGCCGACGAGCTCATCGAAAAGCTCAACCAGAATTCGATACTGATAGAGCAGGATACAATAAGCATAGAATATTATTCCGGCAAATAAGGGCTCGGCTGAAAAGATGATCTTCAGCCGGAAACACATAAACTTTACTGACAAAAAAAATCTCCCGCACCGTGATCTGTCCGGTGCGGGAGATCTTTTATCCCTTCGTCTTTTTCTTTGAAATTATGACAGCTGCCGCGGCTGCCGCCACGACTGCTCCTGCGCCGACGGCTATCGGCACAGTAAGGTCTGAGCCGCCCTCGGAAGATGCGGCAGTCTCACTTCCGGCTGCGGTCTGAGCGGGAGCGGTCTCCGCCGCCGTGCTGACTGCCGCAGAGGGTTCCGGCTGCCCGGGAACATCGGTCTGCTGAGGCACCGGCTCAGCGTCTTCGGACGCGAGCAGCTTTCCCGCCTGTGCATCATCGAGCAGGATCTCCGCCGAATCCAGCATTACGCTTCCGTCCTTTATCGTTACTTTAAGGGTATGGTGTCCGCTTTCAAGCCCGTATACTGCATAAAATGCCTGTCTGTAGGAGGTCTTCGGGACTGCATATCCGCTGTCTTTTGCGGTGCCGTCAAGATCCGTATCTATCACTGCGCTGCCGCTCTCAACTCCGGTAAGCAACACTCCCGTTCCGTCAAAATCAACGGTGAAGGAAGCGCCCGTTTCGCCGGTCGAAGCTGTGCGCTTATAGTTCTTGAAGCTGTCCATTGTACTGTGTGACCAGCCGCCCTCGTATGTTATCCCTTCGTCGGTATCGTCAAGACGTGTGACGTAGGTTTCAGCATTCTCAACAGGCTCGACTCTGACATTGTCGAAACAGTTATTGTAATAGCTGCTGTAAAGCGCCGCGCGTCCGGCGGGCTGCATCACATATCCCTCGGTATTCTCGTCCGCTTCCGCGACAGGCTCACCGTTCACATATCCGCGCACGGTATTGTTCACAGCTTCGATCTTTATGTTGTTCCGACCCTCTTTCAGCGTGACATTGCCGGTCGCAACAGGCTTCGTCCCTATCCGTAACCGCCATTCGCCCGCTTCATTAAGCTGTAGCCTCCAGCCGCTCGCTCCGCTGTCCGCAAGGTTATACCGCAGTCCGACCGCAGTGCTGTTCTTTTCCGGGTCGCCGCTGTCCGCAAACTGCACATCGGCGCTCACAGAATAGTTGAACCACCTGTCATCTCCGAAATTCGTCACCGGCGTGGGGGTGCTTCCCCACTCCTCGGCATGGATATCCTCGGTTATCTTCTGCATCAGCACCTTGTTCCCGTCGGCGGCAGTCACGACCTCGAAAGCGCCGCCCTCATCGGTGGTGTAGCGCGGTGCGCCGCCCCTTGCGCCAAGATACCCGTCGCTGTACTCAAAATCGTCGGTGTAGGGAAGCGGGAGCAGGCTGCTCTCATATTCCCTGAACTCTCCTCGCTCCGTTTCAAGGGTGGTAAGAGTTATGACCGAATAGGGCTGAACCGTGACCGTGAAGCTGCCGTTTTCGGGAGATATCGTTTCGCGCAGTCTGAAATAGTTCTCGTTCCATGCTCCGCCGGAGGGTCCTCTCGTTTCCCATACATTCACAGGCGCGTTTGCTTTTTCGGTGCCTGTAACATTGAATGTGTATTTTATCGGTTCGGCTGTGGTGTTTGTGACCACGGTGCTGTAATCGCCGGTCGCCGGGTCGGTGCAGGTCATGTAGCTGTAAGTCGCGTCAACTATCGCGTGACCGTCGCCGCCGGCCTTTCCGTCACCCGCGCAGGCGCTTTCGACGAATGCCCAGCCGGGCTTTATGAAGCGGGAAAAATGCAGCCCCATATAGAAGCCGCTGTCGAGCAGATAATACCCGCTCCAGGGCTCGTTGGCGAGAATAAGCTGTTTCGGGAAGTAGGTCGCGCCGTCGTAGTATGAAGCGACCGCAGGCTGGAATTCGTACAGCGTCATACCGCCGCCGGGATACATTGTGATGATACGGTTGGCGATATCGAGCAGACCGTTTATATCCGACATTCCCGAACCTGTGCCGTCATATCGGTATGTCCCCTGCGCATAACTCATGGGGGAGCTTGCCTCGGAGAACCATACTTCCTTGCCGTATTCCTGCTGAAGTTTCTTTGTGTTCTCGTCAGACCACGAAGTATAGTGACTTCCCACAACATCGACCGCGTTCAGCAGTTCTTCGTTTCCGAGCATGGTCTTTGAAATGCCCCAAGTGCAGACTGCCTCGCCGTCAACTATCTTTATCTTCGAGAAGTCATAGGGCGTATCGCTGTCGCTTTTGAGATGATCGGAAAGGTAGATCGTCCAGTCGGGGTCGTTTGCACGCTCGTTTCGCGTTGCGCTCACATAGTCGAACTGCAGTCCGTAAGTCTCGTAAGCCGAGACAAGGGTCTCGCGGTACCACTTATAGCGTGCGGCGTAAACGTCCTCCGCTTCCGTCACCCAGCGCGGCTCGCTCCACCAGAGCATATCGAGTGTTATACCGGGGTCGATCTTCTTCGCGTCGGCGGCAAGCTGAAATCCCGCGCCGCGGGTAACGTCCGCTTTTTCGTCCGCGCTTCTCATTGTTGCCGGCTCGGTGCCGGACGATGAATTTATGTCCGCGCCCATTTCCACCTTGATATGTGAGATATCGAGCCCGTCGTCACCGAACAGATACTGCAGTATCTCGTCGTAGCGCTCCGGCTGTCCGTACTTGTAATCCAGAAGCAGACGCGACGAATTGTTGGCGCTGATGAGCCCGAAACCTTTATAGCGCGTGTTCGGCGCAAGTGAAGATGTGGAAATGTCTATGTTTACTGTCATGGTCCTTTCCTCCGCAGATACCGGGAATACCGCGGCAGCAGCCGAAACTGCAAGAGCCGCAAATACCGAAAGCGCTTTCCTGAGTGATATCATGTCTTATCCTTTCGCAAAGAGCCGATTTTAGCGCAGCACTGTCATATGCCGCAACTATAATATTACTTGTTTTAACGCACTTTGTCAAGGAAAAATAATTAGCGCGGTATGAATATTTTAGCGTGCTATTTCAGCTTCTTGTAATCCGAGGGGGAAAAGCCTTCATATTTGCGGAAAACCGATGTGAAGTAGCTTCTGTCCGAAAAGCCCACTGCCCTTCCGATCTCGGATATCGTCATTTCCGTGTCGCTGAGGAGCGTTTTCGCTTCCGCGATCCGCTTTTTCGTAAGGAACTCTATCGGGGTCATTCCGGTATTTCGCTTGAATATACGACAGAAATGCTGTTCGGAAAGGCCGGCTGCTTCGGCGATCTCAGCCAGCGAAAGATCCCTCGCATACCACCTCTCCATAAATCCCGCCGCGTTGCTCACATGGTCGTTTGCAGGATCGTTCCCGTCCGCAAAGAGCCGCTTCGCTTCAAGGATATACGCGTACAGCAGCTCCGAGCATTTCTCCGCTTTCGTGTAGTCGCCCGCCACCGAGAACATTGCAGAAAAGATATGCGCAAGGGCATCGGTGTTCACCGGCTTTGTTGACATAACGCCCGAAAACCCCATTTTTACAGTTATATGCGGCAGCATATCACCTCTGAAAACCACCCACGAGGTCTTCCAGTCTCCGTTTTCCGGATAGTATTCGTGAGGGACCGCGGGCGGGATAAAAGTGCAGACCCCCTTTGTCTGGGGATATTTCTTCCCGTCTGCGAAAAGCACGCCGCTGCCGCCTGTGGTGAACATTATCTGGTGAGATGTAAGTCCCTCGGTGCGGATTATGTGGTATTCGGGGTCGGTTGTCCCTATCCCCGTAAGATAGAACGGCAGGTTTATTTCCGCGCCGAGCACGGGATAGATCGAACGGGTCATATCGTCACTTCCTTAAAAAACAGATCCCGCCTGAATTTCCGGCCGTCAAAGCCGTGACGGAAAATCAGTCGGGATCCTGAATCTGCACATAGCCGCCGGACACTACATGAACATCGGTACAAGCACCGATGCCATCAATATGATGAACGCGCCGCCAAGACGAGAGGAGATCTGTGCAAAGGGCATCAGCTCCATTCGTTTCGCCGCCATAAGCACGGCAACATCGCCCGTTCCGCCCATATTCGCCATACAAAGCCCGGCGGTTATTGCCGCTTCTATCGGGTAGAAGCCCACGAGCCTTCCTATAGCGGCGGAACCGAGAACCGCACCGAGAACGACCACAAATACACAGACAACGTACTCAAGGGAGAATGCCTCGATTATCTCACCCATATCGGTGTACGCAATGCCGATGCCGAGCATGAGCGCAGCAGTCCAGTTCTTTGAAACAAATGTGTACCAGAGCGAAGCGGCTTCCTCGAATCGTTCGGGGATAATACCGAGACATTTCACGATAGCCACGGATATTATCATCCACGCATACGGGTGAATATCAAGGCCGAGCATCTTCACAAGTGCGGCGATTATCGAGCCGAGTGCAAAAAACGCGGTGGAAATGACAACACCGACAGCGTAGTCGCCGATACCGGATACGTTAAGCTCTTTCTTCTCCTCGGTGAGCGACGCGTCGCTGCTAATGACAAGATGACCGTTTCCACTCAGCTTCGGCGCAACATGACCAAGCCTGTTGAGCAGACCGCCGAAAACGATCGCCATTGCGTTTCCGAGGGCTACCGCCGGCACAAGCCTGCTCAGTATAGTCTCGGAGGGTATTCCGAGGGCGCTCTCAAAGACCTTCGATATCGGTACAGCTCCGGCACCCATACCGCCGCCCATTATCGGTATGCCTATATACGCCATGGACTCGCCGGCGCTCATACCGAATAAATTGCCTACCAGCGCAACAAGCCCGAGGGCTCCGGCGACCGCTCCGATAATGCAGGGCAGATACCTGACGGCTGCCTTTATGAGGAGCTTACGGTTCATTCCGAGTATAGAGCCGGTAATGAGCGCGGATATGTAAAAATCCAGAAATCCCGCGTCTTTCATGAACACGGTGCAGTTCTGTGAAACATTCGCGGGGATTATATTCCAGTAAGTGAGCGCCGCACCGCCGAAGATACAGACGATCGCGCCGCCGCCGAGAAATGTCTTCACGAACGGCGTGATATTCCCGATCTCGTTAAGCAGAGCGCCGAACACCATGAGAAACAGGAATGCACCGACCATACCGGTGGGAAGGACATTGAGCGCGCAGCCTGCAACTACGACAACGGCGATCACAATGAACCACTTGAGATCAAGACCGATTATCCTTATACTTTTTATGTCTTTCATGCCGCAGCCTCCGTCAAAAGATCTTCTGATCGTAATTATATCATACTTCTGTTATGCAGTCAATATTAAATCACCGATAATACACCTCAAAACCGTCGGCACAGGCAGAGATAACACTGACATTATAAACGAATTCTGCTATAATACTCATATTCCTGCTGCAGGCGTTGATGCTCACGGTGATATTCAGCTCGTTCTACAGTATCGGAGTCAATGACATAAAAGAACTCGGCGTAAGCAACATGAAAAGCCAGGCTGCGCCGTCATAAGATACTATGCAGAAAAAATACTCCGCCGGGATCATTCCACGTCAGATCAGTATTCCGTTGCAGTGGTCGATCTCATGCTGGATTATCTGAGCCGGGCGTCCGGTGAATGTCTTTATCCGTGTTTCAAAATTTTCGTTCTGCCAGCGCACTTTTATGCTTCCGAAACGTTTTACCGGGCGAGGCTCACCTATGAGCGAAAGACAGCCCTCGGTCGTGCTGTAGGGCTTGCCGCACCTGATGATCTCCGGATTGAACATGGTCATATAAACGCCGTCGTCATCAAAAACGATGATGCGTTTAAGAACACCTATCATGTTTGCCGCCATTCCGACGCAGGTTTCCTTGTTGTCTGCAAGAGTATCGAGCAGGTCCGCGGCGGTCCGGAGGTCATCGGCAGCCGCAGGCTCGGATCTCATTGCAAGAAACACGGGATCATGAACGATCTCTCTTATCATAGCATCTTTTCCTTCCATTCTTCTTCCCGGAATCCGGTCAGAACGAAACCGTCACCCGCGACAAGCGGCCGCTTCACCAGCATACCGTCCGTCGCGAGGAGCGCGAACTGATCGTCCTCGCTCATTTCCGGAAGCTTCTTTGAAAGCTCCATTTCGCGGTACTGAATGCCGCTCGTGTTGAAGAACCGTTTCAGCGGCAGCCCGCTCAGCGCGTGATATTTACGCAGCGTTTCTTCGTCCGGGTGGTCGTTTTTTATATCTGCGGACTCATATTCTATGCCGTTGTCATCAAGCCATTTCAGTGCCTTTTTGCAGGTCGTGCAGCGGCTGTGGCAATACACCTTTATCATGTCGTTTTCTCCGTTTCCGTACAGTATTTTCCGATGTCGTCGTCCGAAACAGTCACGCCGGTGTCCCACTTCAGCCGGTATGCAAGAATATCCGGGAGCTTCACCTTTTTGACAGCTCCGTCTTCCGAAGTCAGTATAAGCGTTACCATAGGTTCCTCGCCCGGCATGAAGCCTTCACAGCCGTTGTCGGGCTCGATAAGATCGGTTATCGTGTAGTTCATTCTTAGCCTCCCGGTTCTATATTTCCGAGCCGAAGCCTATACATCTGTCTTTTCCTCATTGCAAATGAAAGGGTCGGCGGTAAAGCGATATACATATGGGAACCTCTAAAAACCCAATTTGAGAGAAAAAGAGCTATCCACGCCGTCTACTGCGTCAAACCTCCTAACCGGGCGCCAGCCCGGCTTCGTCGGCTTTCCTTGTATCCGACGCAGCTATCTCATTTTCTCTTTTCAA
>JAGBMA010000116.1 GCA_017635095.1 Ruminiclostridium sp.
ACTGGAAGACCCGTTTACGGGTAGCAAGTAACAGACTTTTCTGCAAGTGTCAGACCGTTTTTGCGTCTTTAGACGTTTGCCAGAACGGAGCCTTTTAGGCTCATTTGAAAAGCCACCGGCTATGCCGGTGGATCTTTACTAAGTAAAAAATTTGTGAAAACTGTTGATATTTTTAAAGCGATATGTTATAATATTTATATGTAATGCAGACCGAAATGAGGGACAGAAATGATAAATATCGCGATTGACGGACCTGTGGGTGCAGGTAAGAGCTCTGTTGCAAGAGAATGCGCAAAAAGACTCGGTATAATCTACGTCGATACGGGTGCTATGTACCGTGCCTGTGCCTTGTTCTGCATCAGAAGCGGCATAGAGATAAAGCCCGAAAATGAACAGAAAATAGCAGAGCTTCTCAATGATAAGCTCGATCTTCAGATAGAACTCGTTGACGGCGTCCAGCACGTTATTGTAAACGGCGAGGACGTTTCCGATAAGATCAGGGAACATGGCATCGGTATGGCTGCAAGCGCAGTCTCCGCACTCCCCGCCGTGCGCGCTTATCTTCTCGGCCGCCAGCGCGATATTGCAGCCCACAACAGCGTTATAATGGACGGACGCGATATCGGTACGGTAGTCCTGCCGAATGCGGACTTCAAGATCTTCATCACCGCAAGACCCGAGGTGCGCGCCAAGCGCCGTTACGACGAGCTCAAGGCTAAGGGCTCGGACATAACCCTCGGCGAGGTGCTCGTTGACGTGAACAAGCGGGACTACAACGATACCCACCGGAAGGAAGCTCCCCTTGTGCAGGCGGAAGACGCCATACTGCTCGATACGTCGGAGCTCGATTTCGAGCAGACTGTTTCGGGCGTCACCGAACTCATAGAGCAGCTCGGAAAACTGTAAGGCGGTAAGACGGCAGATGTATTTGTTTTTCAGAAAGCTACTTTCCATATTTTTTCACATAAAGTACAAAATAAACGTGATCGGCGCGGAGAACATACCCGGAATGAAAGGCGGCTACATAATCGCCTGCAATCACCAGTCGTATGCCGATCCGCCCATGATCGCGGCGGTGATCCGCGGCAAGTTCTCTTTCATGGCGAAAGAGGAGCTCTTCAAAAAGAATCCGTTTTTCGCGTTTCTGATAAAGCGGTGCGGGGCATTTCCCGTGGCGCGCGGTTCAGGTGATGATGCACCCATAAAGGCGTCGGTGGAGGCGCTGCGGAAAAACCGTATCCTTGTCATATTCCCCGAAGGGACCCGTTCAAAGGACGGCACCATCGGACGAATGAAGTCGGGAGTGGTGCTCATAGCGTCCGGCGCGGAAGCTCCGGTGCTGCCGGTATGCATTCGCTACAGCGGCAAGAACCGGGTAGATGTCAATATAGGTAAGCTTATCCCCGCTGCCGAAGTGCACATCGACGAAGAGGACAGGCACAGCATGAGAAACGTCGCAAAGCGCTTGGGAGACGATCTCCACGCGCTCCAGGCGCAGATATACGAGGCTGCCGGAGATCCGCTTCCGGTGCCTGCAAAAGCCGGAAAGTCGGAAAAGAACGCGGCGGAGGCTGAAAGCAAGTGACGGAGATCGTAACCGCAAAGACTGCGGGCTACTGCTTCGGTGTGCGGCAGGCGGTTGATATCGCCGAGAAGGCGGCTGAAAAGCGCGGGACAGTCTATACCCTCGGTCAGCTCATTCACAACAATGATGCTGTGGAGCGGCTCAGAGAGCATGGCGTGATACCGGTGAACGATCCGACGGAAGCGGAAGGCAGCATCATCATACGAAGCCACGGTGCGCCGAGAAGCGTGTATGACAGGATCGCGGAGCTGGGGCTTGAGTGCATCGACGCCACCTGCCCGTATGTCGCAAGAATACATAAGCTTGTTGACGAACATTCCCGGGACGGGAGCGACACGCTTGTGGTAGGGGACAGAAAGCACCCCGAGGTCATAGGTATAATGGGGTTCGCCAACGGAGAGATCCGCGCGGTTGATTCCGGGGAAGAACTCGATGAACTTGTAAAATCGGATAAAACATTTGGTACAAAATTACTGAATGTTGTCGTGCAGACAACATTCGATATGTGCAAATGGACGGATTTACAAAAAAAAATAAAAAAACACTATACAAACGTAAAAATTTTTGATACAATATGTAGAGCTACTATTGAAAGACAGACCGAAGCCGCCGCTTTGTCACAGCAGTGCGACGCAATGGTAGTCATCGGCGGAGCCCACAGCAGTAATTCTGCTAAGCTCGCCCGGATATGCGCGGAGAGCTGCAGAGTGTTTTTTACGGAAAACGCCGGTCAGCTCGTAAGAGAGCATAAAGACTCTCTCAAACGCCTTTTATCATCTGCAAATGATGTTAAAATAGGAATTACAGCAGGAGCTTCGACCCCTGCATATATAATTAAGGAGGTTCATAATATTATGAGCGAAATCATCAAAGATGAAGCTGTAGATGCTGAGTTTATGGCTGCCATCGATCAAATGCCCAGAGTGAGGGCGTATGCAGGGAACAGGGTCAAGGCTACCGTTGTTGCTGTAAATAAGACGGAGGCCGTTGTAGATATTGGTATCAAGCAGTCGGGTTACATACCCGCCGAAGAGCTTTCCGCTAATCCCAACCTTTCACCCGAAGATGTAGTCAAGGTAGGCGACGTTATCGACTGTATCGTAACTAAGGTAAACGATGCAGACGGATTCGTTTATCTTTCCAAGAAGCAGGTCGATGCACAGGCAGGTATGGAGAAGATCATCAAGGCAAAGGACGAGAATGCTACCGTAAACGGTACTGTTACTGCAGTCGTTAAGGGCGGCGTTATCGTAACAAGTGAGGACGGCGCAAGAGTATTCGTTCCCGCTTCCCAGTCCGGCGTACCGAGAAACGGCAAGCTCGAAGATATCCTCAAGAAGGAAGTCGGCTTCAAGGTTATCGAAGTAAACGAGGGCAGAGGCAGAGTTGTCGGCTCCATCAAGGCTGCTGACAGAGAAGCTACAGATGCAGTAAAGGCTAAGTTCTGGGAAGAACTCGAAGTCGGCAAGAAGTTTGTCGGTGAAGTCAAGTCCATGGAGAGCTACGGCGTATTCGTAGATCTCGGCGGCGTTGACGGAATGGTTCACCTCACAGAGCTCACATGGAACAGAGTAAAGCACCCGAAAGAGGTCGTTTCAGTCGGCGATAAGCTCGAAGTTACAGTAAAGAGCTTCGATCCCGAAAAGAAGAGAGTATCTCTTACAGCAAAGAAGCCCGAGGACAATCCGTGGACAAAGTTCATGAACGAGTTTGCAGAGGGCGATGTTGTAAAGGTACAGGTTGTTTCGATCACGCCTTTCGGCGCGTTCGCACAGATAATCCCCGGCGTTGACGGACTTATCCACATCTCTCAGATCTCTCTTGAGAGAGTTACCGATGTTTCCAAGGTTCTTTCGGTTGGTCAGATAGTTGAAGCTAAGATCACCGAGATCGACGAAGAAAAGTCGAGAGTAAGCCTTTCTATAAAGGCTCTGCTTGAAGAGGGCGGAGACGAAGAGGAAGCTCCCGCAGAAGAATAAGCAGCAAAAGCTCCCCGCTCGTCGGGGAGCTTTTTATTTCCTGAATGACCGGGATCAAAGGAGAAGAAATGGAAGATATTGAGATAATGAGGCGCGCAAAACAGTACATAGAAAGCCTTGCGAACGGTATCGACCCGCTCACCGGCAGCGAGGTGGCGGAAACCGATATCGTCAATAATGTACGGATATCCCGCTGTCTTTTCTACACGGCGGGTGTACTGCAGAAAGTCATAGACAACGGCGGCGAGGTGCAGCGTGAAAAGCTGAAGCGCTCCGAGCGTGCAGATTTTTCACTGACCGATGACCAGGCGCTTGCGCTGAGACCCGTTGACGCGGAGGTAACAGTATCAAAGATCGCCGACGCGATAAATGCACAGATAGACGAAATGACAATGACAAAGCTCAAATCTGCAACAATAAACCGCTGGCTCATGCAAAAGGGAATGCTCTCGGAAGTGACGGTAAACGGAAGATTGTACAAGCACGCGACCTCTGCCGGCGAAAGCATAGGCATCAGACTTATCGACCGTGTTTCGCAGAACGGAGTTCAGTATAAACAGTGCGTTTACTCTCCCGAAGCCCAGCAGTTCATCTTTGACAACATAGATTCGATCGCAGCGCTCGCTGTTGAGGAAGCGGAAGAGAAAGCTGCAGCAAAAGCCGAAAGAAAGCGGCTTGCCGCAGAAGAGGTCTGAGGCAAGCCGCCGGATCTTCGGCACAAAAAAAGCCCCGCTTCTGCGGGGCTTTTTATTAGTCGGAAACGTAAGGGATAAGAGCTATCTGTCTTGCACGCTTGATAGCGACTGTGAGCTCTCTCTGATGATATGCGCAGCAGCCTGTTACACGGCGGGGCAGTATCTTGGAACGCTCTGTCATGCACTTTCTGAGCTTAGCAACATCTTTGTAATCAATGAACTCCGCTCTGTCAGCGCAGAACTGGCATACTTTCTTTCTGCCGCGCTTTACGGGACGTGCGGGTCTTTCGTTCATTTCCTTCTTTTCAGCCATTGTATTTTCCTCCTTTGTCAAATTCGTGGATTTTCGTTAAAACGGATAATCGTCGTCAGACGCGCCGCCTTTAGGAGCAAAATCTGCTGCAGTATAGCTTCCGTTGGACGCGGAAGGAGCAGCATTAGTGCTTTCGGCGGGGTGCTGGGGCGGCGGTTCGGGATATCCCTGAGCGGGTGCGTAGTTACCGCCTGCTCCATCAGGTCTCTTATCACCCGTGAAAGCTGCGCGGTCAACTATGATCTCGGTAACGTATCTTGTCTGTCCGTTCTTATCAACGTAGCTTCTGTTCTGAAGTTCACCCTCAATAAGTATCGGACGTCCTTTTGTCCAGAATCTTGAAATGAACTCAGCTTCATTGCGCCAAGCGACGCAGTTGAAGAAATCAGACTTTTTTTCCTCGCCCTTATTCTGGAACCGTCTGTCAACGGCAATGCTGAACGAGAGGACGGAAACGCCGTTTGGCGTAGTCTTGAGCTCAAGATCCTGAGTTACACGACCAAGCATTATTACCTTATTGAACATTGTTTATCCCCCTGCCACTCAGCTCACTTGCGCAGAACGACAAGCGAACGAAGAATTCCGTCGGTGATGTTGATAACGCGCTCGAACTCATCGGGGAATTCGGGCTTGCTGTCGAAGTGGTAAACCACATAATAGCCCTCGGACTCGTAGTTGATGTCATAAGCGAGCTTTCTCTTGCCCCACTCATCAACGTCAACAAGCTCGGCATGCTCCTTGATAAGATCGGAGAACTTTGCCACGAGAGCCTTGACAGCGTCTTCACCGTTCTTTAACGAGAAAACAATGACTGCCTCGTACTTTTCACCTGTTTTAGCCATATTGTACCTCCTTATAGACTGTCGGCCCGCGGTCGTTCCGCGAGCAAGGATCGCTGACCCAAAGGTCAACTATGATATTATAGCAGGTTTTGGCGGGTTTGTCAAGAGGTTTTGCCATTAAAAAGACAAAAGCCGGTCATAAGCAAGACCGGCTTTCCGTTTTTTACAGATACGCTCAGATAACGTCTATGAGCAGTTCGATAGTCTCATAACCGAGCTGTGCGGTGATGAGGGAGCGGCCTTTGGCGAGGGTCGTGATCTTGCCTTTGGACGAGACCTTGACTGCTGACTTGTCGGAAGAGGACCACTTCACTGTTCCGCGAAGATCGCCCTCCGCAACGATACCGAACTTGAACGAAACGCCGACGGGCATCTGTATCGAGAAATACTTCAGTATCGTATCATCTTCGGACGTATCATAATATACCGTATATCCGCGGGACGAGGACGAGTAAGATGAAGTGGGGAATGTGGCGGAGAATGTGATATTGCCGGAGCCGGTCGCATAAAGGTCTCTGAGGAATCTGACATAGTATGTTCCCTTGGAAACGCTGAATGTTATCGTACCGGCATACACTTCCATGTAGCTGTCCCATGTGAGACTGTTGTAGTAAGATGAAGCTGTGCCATAGGTGCTTCTGATCTGCGAGCTTGCTATGCTTGAACCGTAGCGGTCGTAAACATAGACATATGTGAGCTGTTCCTCACAGGACACGTTGAGCGTGAGCTCGCCGTTTCCCTCGGATACGATCTTGCAGTCTATGTAGTCGCCGCCGTTGTACAGTCTCTGGCTGTACTGTCTTCCGCTCTGAACGGATATATCATATGAGCCGGCGACCTCTGCGCCCGCATTTACCGAAAATGTCATCACTGCCGATATCGTCATAACGACCAGCATAAAAACCGTTGTTATCTTCTTTGATATTGTCATAATGTTTCCCTCCGATAAACTGTACTTCCGGGTCGGCGCCTGCCTGTATGACCCTTTTCCCGCATCATGCGGCACTGCATTTTCTACATTAATGTCTGCTCATCAGCCAATAAATTGTAAGGAAAATTTATATATTTTAGGATTTTCCATACACTTTTGTTCGTCCGAAGGACGAAATGAGCTTGACATCAAGGAATGTGTCCGTTGTTTAAATGCACCGCATACGCATTTAAACAACATCTGAAAATCTGTTTTGCAGATTTTCAGCCAATAACTGCCAAAAGGCAGTTATTGAGGACACATTACATTATATCATATATTTACGGATATTTCAAGCTGTTGCCGTAAAAAGGTTCTACTCCGAAAATCGTAATGATTTTTGGGCGATAATTTATTCCACGTTCCTATTGACAGCGAGCCTCGATATTTGTGATAGTCAGGCAGCACGGGCAACCGCCCCTGACGGGCTGCTGCCCGGCTACCAGCCT
>JAGBMA010000117.1 GCA_017635095.1 Ruminiclostridium sp.
CGACAACAGAAGCCACAACAACTGCCGCGAGTACGACGACCACATCGACAACTACAGCCGCGCCGGAGCCGGAGAAGACCTACGGCATTATCCCAAAGGAAGCAGAGGGTGTGTTCGAGATAACAGCCGAGCCGATGCTCGATGTTAAGGCTATCGAGGAAAAGTACGGCTATGACATCGACTACGATTTTGAGAATGATCAGACATATCCGGACACAGTAAAGTTTAATGAAGAGCATTACATCGAGGAGGAGCTTGCCGATATCCGTGACATTCATTATTTAGGCAGGTATGATATTGTCCAGAATGCGCACTACATAAGCAACGAGACCGCGGATTGGCTCGTGGAGCTGAGCTGGGGATATTATAACGCACAGCTCGCGTCATTTGAAAAGTTCCTGTTTATCAAGGACGGTGAGACTGTCTTAGAGACGGAGATCATTCCGATGAATATATGTGCGGGTGAGTGGATATACGGCGACACTCTGTTTGTTTCCACCTCTGCGAATGGTATATTCCAGCTCGACCTGCTGACCGGAGAATATGGTTTCCTGTCCGGAGACAACTGGGAAGATATCGCGGATATCGACGACGACTACGTTATCTACGGCAACGGCGAACTTATGATATACGACCGCCATTCCCGCGAGCTTATAACTCCGACTGTGCCGCTCGGCTATTGCCCGATGCCCGGCGAACCGCAGATAATGAAGCTCGACAGTGGAAGGATAATATACAATAAGGAAGACGACCCCGATGTGCTGTATTACTACGACATAAAGGGCGAGTGCGGGGGCGTGCTTACGGAAGAATATGATCCCGTCGATAAGAAAGGTGCATACAGAACTGTTGCCGTCTATGACGATGATGACGACCTTAAAGCAGTCAATATAATCAGCAATACGGACGGCAGTACAAAGACCTTCGATATGACGCATTTACCCGACGAGTACCTATCCGAGTCAAAGTCCGAGCCTACGCGATTGTGGGAGTCATATTTCTGCGGCGGTTACGCGGTGCTTGATGTCACGGGCTATGACCCATTTGCGCTCGATATTGAGAACGAGACCATTATGCCGGTAAATGAGACGACGCCGGTATCATTTGAGGAGTATCGTATGGTGCACCGGAACAATGCGATGTACGGTATCTATTGGGATGAAAACTGGGAGCGGCAGGCGGGCGTTCTGCGTTTCACGGTATTCCGCGAAAACCCGCCGCAGCGCGAGGGCGTGACATACTTCCTGACCGATCACATAGCCGGGACTGCCGGATATATCGGCTGCGGGAGCGATCCTGCCGAAGTCGGACGAACGCCGCTGTATGTCGGAGATACAGCAGCCGGACTTACGCTGATCGAGGCTGTAACCGTATATGACAAGGACGGTGACGAATACGAGCCTTGTATCTTCAAAGCAAGGTTCGACGGACGTATAAAGCTGAAAGGCATACTGCACCGGGGCAAAACCGAGGACGACCTGTTTTATCCCGTTATCGGCGGCGCTCTGATGTTCATTCCTTATCAGAGCTCACTCAGAGAAGCGGGACTTCCGGTGCTGCACAGAAATATCCCAAGCTATGACGGCAAGGACATCGAGCCGACCGTGTATTTTGAGATCGGAAGCTATCCGGAGGAAATAATAGACCCTCTGCTCGGCGACGGTGTGAGCGCAGAGGCGGAGGTCGTGCTGACCGATATCGAAATGCACTTCGCGTACAGCGGCTCGGGCTATTCGGGTTATTCCGCCAATATCCTCTCTACATCGACGGACGCGGTGTATTATGCCGATACGCACACGCTCTACATACCGCCGGACTGTAAGGACGAGAATGTCGGGCGGCTGATATGCAAGGAGACTATGCCTGTAATAGAGCTTGACGAAAACAATGATTTTTATACATTACAGAACAAATGCCTTTTCAGCAGGGATATGAAAACGCTGTATTCCGTGCCGTTCGGCGTTTATGATGAACCGTGGTGGATAATGGCGTGGCAGCCGGTCATGTTTATGACATATACCGTACCAGACTCTGTAAATTATATCGCGCCGAACGCGTTTTACAACGACGGCATCGGTCTGCTCGGGAGCGTAAATGTGACTGCCGCTGTGACAGATGACAATATAAATGCTCTTGACATTGATGAAAATTCGCTTTTTATTTTTAAGCCTTATGTGAAAACACCGGAGGAAAAGGCAAGGCTCGACGAGCTGAACGCGAACCGTCCCGAGTCCGGCGAAAAACGCGCGACAAGGCTGTTCAACACAGACAGCGCCGAGTGGGAGCTGCTCCGGAAAAATGTCGGAGATACTCTGGACGGGTACACGTTCAGTATGGTCTCGACCGAGTACCTGGACCCGCATTTCTATTGCTACAAGGAAGGCTTGCCGGAGCTTATGGTCGCGCTCGACTTCTGGCGCTGGCAGGACGATGAAAGATACGGCATACCCGAAAATGTGATGCTTGACGGGGAGACAAAATATTTTATTGAAATATTCCGGATAAATGAAGATCCCGGCGACGGAAGATATGACAGATATATGTCCGAAGCGAAAACGATCGAACGACGTAAATAAACGAAATAGACCCGGCTGAGTAATATTATCATACTCAGCCGGGTCGTATTATTCGGTTGTCATAACTTCGAGCGCTATCAGTACGCCGAGCCGGAAACCTCGCGTAAAGTCAGCTTCGCTCTCTAACTGTGCTTCAATGCGGAGCGCGTCGGTGTAGTCGTTGAGCAGTTCCTTGCATTTGGGAAACTGTTCAAGCAGCTTTTCTTCGGTGCTACAAATGGTCTTGCGGTTCTCGTTGTAGCGCTTGGTAGCCGGTGCTGGTTTCTCGCACGGGCTAATCTCGCCATAGTAAAGCTTGGAAATTGTAGATTCCATAGTAGTATTCCTCCATTTAAAAAGGTGGTTAAATGCTGATGATCTCAAATCTGCTGTAACCAATCTTTCTTAACTATGGAATACTTCCTTACGACTATTGCC
>JAGBMA010000011.1 GCA_017635095.1 Ruminiclostridium sp.
CTGCGTGATGATAGGCTCTTGCGTATTTTCAAAAATCTGCCATTCGTCCTGTGGGTTGTAGACGATCTTATGCACCTTGTAGGACTTCATTTTCGTTCTGAAATTGACCGTGTGACCGCAGTATTCAAGCCTTTCAAGAATGTGGCAAATGGTCTGCGCTCCCCAACGATAGGTCTTAGCGTTATGCCGACCGTTGTCCCTGCCCTGCGAGAGAGCGTAGGCGGTCGGCGTAGGGATACCCTGTTCGGTCAAGATACGGGCAATCTGCACCGGACCATAGCCGTCAATGCAGAGCTTGAAAATCTTGCGTACCACCTCGGCAGCGGTTTCATCAATCACCCACAGATTTTTGTCTGTATCGGACTTCTTGTAGCCGTAGATCGGAGGGCAGAGGTGCTTGCCAGCCTGCCCCTTTGCCTTGAATACCGCACGAATTTTCTTACTGCAATCACGGGCGTACCAGTCATTAAAAATGTTCTTGAAAGCCATCATTTCATTTTCGGACTTGAATGTATCAACTCCGTCATTGACAGCAATGTAGCGTACATCATATTCGGGGAACACGATCTCGATCAGCTCACCCGTTTTCAGATAGTCACGCCCCAAGCGGCTCAAATCCTTAGTAATGACCGTACCCACCTTGCCTGCTTCAATATCTGCAAGCATAGCCTTGAAGCCCTCGCGCTCCCAAGTTGTACCGCTTACACCGTCATCGACATAGTAAGCCGTGTTGCGAAAGTCGTTGTCCTCAGCATACTTTTTGAGGATAGCTTTCTGGTTAGTGATACTGTTGCTCTCGCCGTCCAACATATCGTCCTGCGAAAGACGGCAGTATAAAGCTGTGATCTTGTCTGTCATATTAACCTCACTTTCCGACAGATACAGCAAGCTATTATCATTATAGCGCACCCTGTCTCTTTTTTCAATGCGCCGATATTCCAAAAATCAAACAGTCTGCTGTATGGGTTCTTGTCTGGTTTCACCGAGGAGTTTTTCACAGTCCTCTGTTATGAGCCTTGCGAGAATATCGCTCAGGCTCTCCCGAAAAGCTGGGTTAAAGACGGTTTTCACTCTGTAAATCGTATGCCCGATATGGTACTCGGACACACCCTCTGATACCGCAACGGCGGCAGTTGTATTTTCATTCATAGCGAATTTTCTCCTTTAGCTTGTCTCTGTCTATGCTTATAGGTTAGAGGGCATCGCTTTGTATCTCTCACCCTCATATTCATAGCCGTGCGGAACGGCATTGCTGCCGTCCCACTCACAGCTATCGTTCTGTTGTCGGAATATATGTTACTCCGAATAGGTTGAATTATCAGAACATGGAAGTCTGTCCGTCAATCTGTTCGCTGTCGGCATAATGGGAATACCCGTTGTCGGTATGGGAGCTATCCTTGCCCGACACATTCACGGCAGGACTATCAGCCAGCCCCTCAATGTCGGAAATGCTCATTCCGCTTGCGGTCAGCTTGCCGATTAGCGTATGCTCCGCAGTCACAGCATCGAGAAGTGCCTGCCCCTCGATACCGCCGTAAAGCTCCGAGAGCTGCCCGTAGGTGTAGAGCTTAGTTTCCATGATGATCTTATGCTTACGCTTCAAAGCATTCTGAATAGAAGCGGAAAGGTCTTTCAGCTTCTTGTCATTCTCTGCAAGCACAGCGTCCGTGATAACAGCAGCGGACTTCTCATCAACCTCGGTCTTAGCTTTCTTTCTCATTCGCATCACCTCACTTTGATTTGGATTTAGAGCCAATGCCCTATGATAATATTATAGCGCAGATACGCCGTTTTTGTCTATTGGTATTGCGCTCAAACTTTCCGTTCCATTGAAATTATCCAGTTCAACAAATTGTTATGGGGAATTTCAAAAATGCAGACCGAGCATTTCACCATATCACCCCTGTCCGCTATGAAGATTTTTGCCGAGAGGATATGACCGAAGACAGCTCGACATCTTTGTATTCTGCATAAAAATCTGCTGTTGAATTTATGCGATAGGGAGAACCGTCATGAACAAAGTGTAAACTTTTGCGGATTTCTTTGCCCAAAACCCAAAATCCTCGGTTGTATAGTAGAGGATATTTTTCATAAGATTGCCGCCAAGACTGCGCTGATACTGCGCCGATCTCGATTAGAATATTGATGATGATGACATAGAGAGCATCACGCAGGAGCGTGAGCAAAGAATAAGACCGCCGACCAAAGCGGCGGAGAGAAAGTCGCATAGCTCCAAATTCGCTGATAGAACAGCGAAAGCCTGAGCAGAGGGAAAAGCTCAGGCGAAAAATATGCGCGACAGCGCAACAAAAATAACAAGCATTGTATTTTGCGCCGCACAGCGAGCGAAAATACCAAATGCTTGTTGGGGACACCCCAAGCCCCGTAAATGACCGCACAGCGGTTAAAAAAATCGGCTAACGCCGAAATAGATACAAAGGAGATACCACTATGGAAAATGCTAAACGCAAGAGGGGCAGACCGCACAAGCAGAGGGTTATGGAATTTGAGGGAATGACTTACGAGGGAGCAATCAATCACGCCCTTGACCAAGATGTCAAATCCGAGCTTGACGATACCCTTGCCGACAAGGACGAGAGCCAGCTCACCGAGGGCGAACGCAAGTACCTGAAACGCAGGAGGGAGAAGAAGTCATGCACCCTCAATGTTCGCTTTACGGAATCTGAAATGCAGGATATTCTTTCCAAGTGTGAGCAGTACGGTTACAAGAACAAAACGGAGTATATTCGTGATTGTGTCAGGGCGAGGGTTGATATTACTCCCGACCGTTCAGAGATTGCCGAATGTAATCGTCTGATGAAACGCATAGGCAGTAACATCAATCAGATACTTATCCGACTTCACAGCACAGGTCATATTTATGCCGAAGATATTGACGAGATAAAGAGAGGGGTTAATGAAATTTGGCATACACTTCTATCCATACGATCAGGGCAACAGTCAGCGCAGCGATCGCTTACATCACAAACGGAGATAAGACCGTCAACGGTGTATATGTCAACTCTTATGCTTGTCGAGCCGACAGCGCAGGAGCAAGCGAGGACTTCCGAGCTGTCCGAGACACGGGAACAGGACGGACACAAATCCTCGCATATCACTTGATACAGAGCTTTGCACCCGATGAAGTCACACCCGAACAGGCTATGCAGATCGGAGAGGAATTGTGCGACCGTTATCTTAAAGGCGATTATCAGTATGTTATCGCCGTTCACACCGATAAGGAGCATACCCACTGTCATGTGATTTTCAACAACACTAATCTGTATAATGGATTGAGCTTCACCACCGAGCATAATCAAGGCAGGAAGTCAGAACGAGCGTGGGCAGAGCTACGGCAAATATCAGACGAGATATGTGCTGAACACGGCATTTCTGTTATTGAGCCGATTGGTAAGGGCGTATCTCATTACGAGAATGAAATGCAGAAAGAGGGTAAATCGTGGAAAGATAAGCTCCGCAATATGCTCAGGGAAATTATTTCTTACAGCAGGAGCTTTGAGGAATTTCTTAAAAACTGTACCGACAGCGGTATCGAGTATGTATATACTCCGCAAAACAAAGTCAAGCTGAAATTCAGGCTATCGGGCGAGGGGCAACAACGATTTACAAGAGCCGATACGCTGGGCAATGAATTTGAGCCGAGTGCTATCACCGAAACGATTGATACAGCACAGAAGAAAGCTGCCGCCAAAGAAGCAATGGAGAAATTTCTTGCTGCCCGTCGGGCAAGACGGCAAGCGGAGATTGCTTTGCTCAATCAATCTGCCGCAAAGCCTGCCGAGCCGACACCGACACCCACCGCACCGCCCAAGCCGACCATTGCAGAGCCGACAGCACCCAAGCCGACAGAGAGCAAAGCACCTGAAAAGAAAGAAGATGTGTGGGAGAGCATCAGGGGTATGCGTGACAGCGACAAGATGATTGCAGACCTTGAAGCTGGGGGCATCACATCGCTTGACGATCTCAAGAGCTTTTTCTGGAATGTTCAGCACCCCGATGACCACACAACGGAGCTTGCCGATCTGAAAAAGAAATACACGGCGATTGATAAACTGCTTGCGATGATGAAACAGCGTTCTCAACACTCCGATACATACAATGAGTATCAGAATCGTTCAGCTTTCACCCAAAAGCATTTCAGAAAGAAAAACGCTGCCGCTATCGACGCTTATGAAGAAGCCGACAAGTATATCACCGAGCATATCAAGGCTTACTTCATCAAGGGCAAACCACCCAAGCGGAGCGAATTGCAGGATATGTCCACCGAGCTGAAAAGCAAGTACAATGCCCTCGTCCCCGAACATAATGCTTTTATCAGACGGCAGTCGGCGGCATCGCAGTACACCCGTCAGGTGCGGAATTATCTCCAAAACAAAGAACAGCAGGAGCGTAACAGGCAATATCGGGAGAAGAAACTCACGCAAAGCAGAAAGAAAGACACACTTGAATAAAGAAAGGATTTATGTATGAGCAAAATTGGTTATATTCGTGTTTCAACGGAAAGACAGGAAACCGCCCGTCAGCAGGAGATCATGTGCGACTATCAGGTTGACCGCATCTTCTCTGAAAAGCTGTCAGGGGCAAACGCAGACCGTCCACAGCTCAGGGCAATGCTTGACTATGTGCGTGACGGTGATACCCTCTATGTGGAGAGTATCAGCCGTCTGGGGCGTTCTACAAAGGACTTGCTGAACATCATCGACACCCTCACCGACAAGGGAGTAATTCTCGTCAGCCATAAAGAGAGCATCGACACCGACACGCCTACGGGCAAATTCATGTTGACCGTGTTCGCCGCCCTCTCGCAGTTGGAGCGTGAGCAGATCAGACAGCGACAGCGTGAGGGCATCGAGATTGCAAAGGCTCAGGGCAAGTACACAGGCAGAAAGCCTATCCCCACCGACTGGACGAGGTTCGGGCAGCTCTATGGGGAATGGAGAGCCAAGCACATCACGGGACGGGATTTTATGCGTAGAATGGATATGTCGGCTAATACCTTTTATCGCCGTGTGCGTGAGTATGAAATCCGCAACGGCATCACCGAGCCGACCTCTGCCTGATGATACCCGTCAGCGGAACGGAGAAGCCCCACAGCGCCGTCCGAGCTTGCGGAGCGAAAAACTAACCGCATAAAAAAGCACCCTCTCAAAACGCTTGTAACCGCTTTGAGAGAGTGCCATGTGGTTCGTGTATGCCTTTAGGGTATGTGCTGATTGTGGTATGCTCCACAATTACGATTATGACTTGTGTGGAACGGTTTTTGAGTGTGCCAATAGGCTATGGTTATGTTGACAAATCAGAAATTCTATCTGATCAATAGATCGCTGAATATTTTGTCCTCCCAATCAAAGGAAGTTTCTACTCCCGACATACAGGCTATCGCCGTTATACCGTGGGCAGAAGCCCATAATTTAAGCAGCTCTGTCTCCTTTTCTTCCTCGCTTTTATCAAGCCGTTTTTCCACAAGATATTTTAGATATGTTTCTTTCAGCAGATCAAAAGGCGGGTAATCATTTTCATATTGTTTATCGAAACGGATATGTGCAGTAATGTTCTGACTGCCGAACATAAATTTGAAATAATCGGGTCTGCGGACAAAGAAAGCCACATAGTGCCTTCCCATATTTACCAGCGCACTTTCAGCATCGGGTGAGGCATCTGCTGCCGCTGAAAGCTCCTCCATAAACTTTTCGGTAACGGTCGCTTTTATCGCTTCAACAAGCTCGTTCTTGTCCTTAAAATGGGCATAAGGGGCGGCGTGAGATACCTTGCACATCGCTGCCGCTTTACGCAGTGAAAGATTTGCTTCGCCGCTCTCGTTTATGATTTTTATTCCTGCATCTATCAGTGCTTGCCTGAGATTGCCATGATGATAATTGTCACTCATTTTGAATTTTTCTCCTTTATCTGTCTTAGTATTTCACAGGTCTTTTCTGGATTCTCCCACAAGGGACTATGGGCTGCGTCGGGTATCAGATAAAATCTTTTGTCGGGTGTGTCCAGCTTTTTCGCATAATCCTCGACCAGCTCCCACGGACAATTGTAATCATACTCGCCGCTGATAAAATAGGCAGGTATATCCAGTGACGGTATATCTTTTCTGTAGTCAAAGTCTGCAAGCTCAGCGTTCAAGGGAGTTGTGCGGTACATTTTCATCGCTTTGATATAGTTTATTTTCTCACTGACAGTATAGCATTTGCAGAAGATGATCGGTAGTACGATACCCTCAAGCTCTGTCTTATCCTTTATCGTTCCGCCACCTGCCTTATGGAGCAGATAAACGAGATCCGCCCAATCTGCGGTCATTTTAACATTTTCGTCAGTTACCTCCACATACTTCTCCAACTTTTTTAGTGAAGCCTTATCATCACGGGAAGTGAAAACTTCCTTCATATAATCATACATCAGCTTAGTCTGTTCGTCCGAGTCTGTCACCACTTGTGCCATACCGATATACGCATAATAGTCATTCGGATATTTCTGTACTGCTTTGAGTGCAATATGTGAGCCACCCGAAAATCCCATGATATATATTTTATCCTTTGAAAAACGGTTTTTGAGATACTCCGTTACTTCATGGGCATCATTCAGGAGATTTTCCAGCGTGATCTTAGCTGTATCATAATCTTTGTCATAGGCTATACCCATTGATCTGTAATCCCAATATACTACCGTGAAATCTTCTTCCAGTTTCATATCCTTATATTTGTCAGTAAAAACATAATCATCTGTTCCCGGACCGCTTGAAACCAACAAAAGAATGGGATTATCAGTATCCACGCTGTTAATGAAAAAACCGTTCGGTGCGCCGTTTATGTCCATTACAAATTTTTCCGAAAGACTATTTTCACCTTTATATTTTCTTATAGTTCCCGGACTTATAATGACCCATATGGCAAAGAGCAGGGTTATAAAAGCAATCATAATGATAACAGCGACCATGAGCTTCCGCCTTACTTTCTCATTCAATTTCATTTATTTCATCTCCAAACTTTACGGTGGCAAGTTTATTATACACTATTATCTTTACAATGTCAAGATGCTATATGGTATTATTTAGTCGCTGATTCGGAAATGAAAAAGCCTTATCCCCGTATCACAGGGATAAGACCTTTCCTCAATAGCTATATGTGATTACTCCTGAACCTCTCTCATCAGAGCCACTCCGTCCTTGAAGCCGACCTTGTAAGCAGCCCTCATCTCAGCGGCGGCAGTCTCGCTCACGCAGTCGAGTATCTTGTGGAACACATCGATCTGCTCCTCGCTCAGAGAATTTTCAAACGGTATGCAGAGCTTGTTGAACTCGTCCGAGAACTCAGCGGCGTGTATATCCCCCACACGGAGGTTGTAAATCATATCGATCATTGTAAGCACCCTTTCGGTAATTATATAGCTTGCTGTACCTGTCTTACAATGTTTGTCTGAAAACTTCTTTATGCCTACTGTCGTAAG
>JAGBMA010000118.1 GCA_017635095.1 Ruminiclostridium sp.
CGCCAGCCCGGCTTCGTCGGCTTTCCTTGTATCCGACGCCAGAGCAGGATGCTCTGACTATGCCGCCCCAATAGCGCATGGATGCGCTTTAATCAGCGGCATAAGAGCTATTCTCATTTTCTCTTTTCAAAGCGGTTTTTTAGAGGTACCCTTAAATCAATGTATTGACAAATCCCGAAATGTGTGATATGCTGTACGGGAAAGAAGGTGCACCGATGAATATTGATATAATAGAAATCAGCAAGGCGCTGTCGAACGAGACGCGTGTGAACATACTGAAATGGCTCAAGGAACCGGAGGAGAACTTTCCCCCGCAGGGAGAATGTCTCAGTGAACCCGTTGACCTCAAAGGCGGCGTGTGTGTGAGCAGTATCGGCACAAAGGCGAAGCTCTCGCAGTCAACGGTGTCTAACTACCTCGATATGCTCCAGAGGGCGGGACTTGTGATGTCGGAGCGCCACGGCAAGTGGACGTACTACCGCAGGAATGAGGAGACGATACAGGCGCTTGGGGAGTTTGTGAAAGATAAATTGTAATTGGACGATAAATCGGAATTTGGCGCGACGGCGCCTCCGGATCCGTATGTTACTTTTCATCAGAGGAATGGTTTTCTGCCTCGCAGCCGTTATTCTCTGCTGTGATAAATCGGAATTTAGAGGAGTTATAAGATATGGGAAAAATACTTGGCTCATGGAGTGGAATGAGAAAATACCTTGAAAAAGAAATGATTGCCGAGAATATACGTGGCAGAGTACGATATGGCTGTACAAGATATGTTGGTATGGATAACTGCCACATATTTGATGTGTGTATTGACGGCAAACAGATAAAACGCTTTTCTTTGGAAACAGTAAATTCATATTTTATTGAGCAGGGTTATTCTGATAACAAATCACCGGTTGGTATTCGTGAGTATTGGGACAGCTTTTTAAATTGTATGGAGAAATATCCCATGAACATTCGTACTGAATACACAGATGATGAATTCTGTAACGCTCTTGAGAAGTATAGAAATAACGACATACAGAATAGCATTGTTTCCGATAACCCGATTATAAGAATGTTTGCTATATTAGACAAAAGAATCGGAAAAAGAACGATAGATAAGCTGAATGTATCTGAACAGCCAGAATGGCTTCAAGTATTTTATGAATTGAGGAAAAACGGATAAATCCTGATTTCTCGGGCTTTAAGCCCACGCTTTCAGCTCAAAAAATAACATACCGCATCTATAATTGCAGATCCGTACAAATAAAAAGAGAGGAACGGTATTGTGAATATGAAAAGAGTTCTGCTGTTGCTGCTGACGGCGGCAGCTATATGTTTTAGCTTTGCTTCCTGCAATAATGACCGGACGAGCGCAGTCACAACTACCGCCTCATGGACTTATTACCCGGACGAACAGCCGGTGGGGTACTACAGGCGATACTCTGTCGTTAAGGACGGCGAGACATTTGAAGAAATGCGGGAGCTGCAGGAGATCGGGAAAAAAGGCTGTCTTGTGCTGAAAGATGACTGGACAGCATACTTTGAACTTGACGGAGAAATAACGGAATACACATACGACATGGGAAACCTGTACCTCAAAGAAGATACAGAACAGCTCAACGGCTTTTCCTATGTTCACATAAACGGAAGACTTGTTGTTGATTACGGGGAATATGTAGAACAATACATGGTGCTCACAGATGAGGAACTTGCATACTATACGGAGCACGGTTCGTTTAAAGACGAAGATGAAGAAAAGTGAAACGGTGCGGTACATAGTTCGTACAGAAATTCCCGTTTTTGTACATATGACCGCGAAGTATGGGGGTTGCAGTTAAGCGCGGAATAACGGACACGGACCCGGTTTAAGGAAAAACAGCGTAACTAAAAAGCTCTCCTCTCGGCTGCTGCTGAGGGGAGAGCTTTGTTCACAAGCGGAGCAATATATTGTAATGACCGGCTTGACCACCTGTACTCTGTTTTATCATGTTCATTCCGCCGGGCTTCTCTTTCTCCGGGGGCTTACTTTTTTCAGGATAAATTTCAGCAGCAGTGAGATTATCCATGCGAGAACGAAGTAAATTATCGCCGTCGCTATAAGCGGGAAAAACGCTTCATAAGTGCGGCTCCGGATAATGTCGCTCATTTTCGTGAGGTCTTGTATCGCTATGTAGCCGACGATCGAGGTGCTTTTCAGAAGTGAAACTATCTCGCCGCGATAAACCGGCAGGAATCGCACCGCCGCCTGCGGGAAGATGAAGCGGAAGAATGTCTGGTTTTCATTGTAGCCGAGGGCAAGCGCGGCTTCACGCTGGCCGCCGTCGATACTTTCGATTCCGGATCGCATTATCTCGGAGGCATACGCGCCGAAGTTGAGCGTGAACCCAATGACAGCTACCCATACCGCCGCAAGCCCGGACTTACCGAGAACGACATAGTACAGTATCATCAGCAGCACGACTATCGGAGTTCCCTGCAGAAGCTTGACGTAGATGTCCGAGATGGCGTTTGCAAGCCTGCTGCCGGTGCGTCTGAAAATACAGATCAGGAATGCGAGCACCGAGCCGAAGAGTGCCGAAAGCACGGCTATAAGGCAGGTGGTGCCGATGCCTTCAACAATGAGCCGCCATCGGTCTTCGCGGATAAAGTTCTTCTCGAAGCTCAATATTATACTGTCGATCCATGACGGTGCCGATGCTTCTTCCCGGACAGAAACTGCGGCGACCATGACCCCGTTTTCTATGGAGTATATCGGGTCGGAAAAATCAATGGCTTCCTTGCGCTCGTCGGTAACGTTAAGGTTTGCGAAAATGCAGTCTATGCTGCCGGACTGTGCCGCGGCGATGATGCCGGAGTAGTCAATGACTTTGAACTTTATATCCGCGCCGAGCCATGCGGCAAATCTTCTTGCCATTTCGATATCGTATCCGGTAAGCTCGTTGTTCCGGTAGAAGCTGTAAGGTTCTACCGTTCCTGTTGTCCCGACAACGATCGTGAACTCCGGAGAAGCTGCGGGTGAGATCTCGGGCATGGTATAGTTTTTATCTGCCACCCAGCGCATATACATATCATCGAGCGTGCCGTCCGCCTTCTTTTCGGCAATGAAACGGTTTATGCCGTCTTCAAGGCCGTTTATTTTTGTTGCCCTTGAAAGACCGACAGCCACATCTATTGACTCCCCGAGGTTCTCATCAAGCAGCATCACGCCGGCAATGCCGTTATCCACAGCTATCTGGAGCTGACGGCGCTCAAATACGAACGCGTCTGTCTGACCGGTGCGCACTGCTTCCAGAGCGGTGGCTATACTGTCAAACATAAGCTCCTTCGCCTCGGGAAGATATTTCTCGACTGCGATCATTCCCGACGCTCCCGTCCAGACACCTACCGAGCGGTCGGGGCTGTTGAGCTGATCGAGGGTCACCGCGGGTACTGTCTTGATGTTTGTATCCGCGATATCAGCCGCCTTCACCGCAAGCACCGCGCCTCCGGAATACTCGGGCTCGGAAAAGTAAACGCTTTCTGCACGTTCTTTGGTCATAGTCATACACGATGCGCCGAAATCACACATTTCCGACTGCACCGCGGGAATTATCGCATCGAAATTCATATCCTCTATCTGCAGTCCGTAGCCGTATTCCTTGCAGAAGCGATATGCGATATCTATTTCATATCCTGCTATCCCGTTTCCGCTCATATATACAAAAGGTGATGCGGAAGCTTCGGTAGCGAGCTTCAGAACACCGTTGCGTGCATCGAGCGAGCCTGCATCGGGTATCGTCTTTCTGGTCTCATCATTGCCGAACCAAATCCCTTCAATTTCTTCAAGCGTACCGTCGGCTCTGATCTTCCGGATAAAATCGCTTGCCTTGTCACACAGGTCTTTGCCTTTTTCCGTTTTGGGAAAAGCAAATCCGAATTCATAGCTGTCCATATATTGGCTGAGATAAGCTACAGAGCTGTACTCGTTCATCATGTACTTCACAATGGGTTCATCGCCGCCGAAAGCGTCTATAGAACCTGCGTTCAGCGCCATAAGCATATCGGTATAGCTGTTGAAATAGCAGATATCGGCATCCGGGATACTTGCTTTCACGATACCGTCAAAGGTCGTTCCGGTCTGAACGCCTATCTTTTTTCCGGAATAATCGGACAAAGCCGGTGCGTTTTGGCTCGAAATGTCGGCTTTTTTCACTACGAGGTTCATATTACAGTAATTGTACGGATCGGAGAAATACACGCTCTCTTTACGTTCTTCGGTGATAACGGCATCGTCCATCGCAAAATCATACATACCCGTCACGATACCCGGTATAATACCGCCGAAATCGGTTACAACGATATCCAGACCGTATCCGTATTCGCGGCAGAAACGCACAGCGATATCAATGTCAAAGCCCACGTTCCTGCCGTTGGAGATAAAAGAGATCGGCGGGTCATTGCCTGTGGTGGCGAGGACAAGGGTGCCGTTTTCACCTGTAAGGTCGCTGTAATCCAGCTCCGCGCCTTTGGATTCGTCGCTGAGCCAGAAATCAAGGATCTTGTCCCGGGTACCGTCCGCAAAAAGCTTTGCAAGAAATACGTTGAACTGGTCGCGCAGTTTTTCACCGTTTTCGTCTTTTGCAAACATAGCCCCTACTTCGAGGACATCAAGCGGCTCATTTATATACGAAAGGTCGGGATTTTCCTGAACGATCGGGACAGCGGTCTGGGTACCTGCAAGGAAAAAGTCTATCTTGTCGGATTTGAGTGCCGTTATCATGTCCGTGTATGTGTTGAAATTGTATAACGTGCAGCCTTCAAGCTTCGAGGTTACAAGTTTATCGTGCATACTGCCCGTGATAATGCCCGCGCGCTTACCGTTGTAGTCATCGTTGGTGATCTTTCCGTCGTTGTTTGCGTCCGCGGAAACGCCGGTACCGGACTCCCGGCCGTTCTGCGGGAGCAGAGCAAGCACGGTTCCGGCAGCTATCAGCAGCAGTACCACAACTATTATTAAGTCGATCGTTTTTGTGTTCTTTCTCATAGTTTTTCCATCGCTTTCTGCAGTTTTATATGCGATCGTCCCGGTATCTGTAGGATCTGACTGTGCAGCCTATACACGGTCTCTGTGCGGTATTGCCTTATGAAATTATATCATATTCGCCCCCGTTTGTAAATAGTTTTTTATATCTGCGTTCCTCTTCCGACAGCCGACGATCGGCATTATGGTAGCGCCAGTGATTCTGAGGGAAGATGAACGCGGAGACTGCGTTCGTATAAAAGACTTGACAAGTGAGAGTGGAAAGTGATATAATTAACGTATAAAACCAATTATTTGCCGGGCAGTTGTGTCGGTACGGCAAGAGCGCCCGATGTTATGGAGTTCTGATCGTTATGAAAGAGTTTACGGTATTTCAGAAAACAGTTTCTTCCGTGCTGAAGATAATAGTTATCCTGTCCGCGGTGATAGGAACATATCTGAGCTGGTATGCGGGAAAAGGGTCGTTTATGGGCGGCTCCAATGTATTTATGTTTTTTACGATACAGTCGAATATCGCAGTCGCCGTCATTGGCATTATCGGTTTTATCATAATGTACGGCAGAAAGCCTGTACCTCATGTCTGGAACGTTATAAAGTTCGTCGGAGCCGTGTCAATAACGCTCACGGGAATTGTGTTCTGTTTTGTGCTTGCCCCGACAATGGGCTCGGCGGCATGGAACATACAGAATATACTTACTCATGTCGTTGTTCCTGTGGCGGCGGTCGCAGACTTTTTTGTGACCGCGGTAAACGGGGATATAAGAAAGCGCGGTGCCGTTTGGGTGATCGTTCCGCCTTTGCTTTACGCGATATATGCAGGTATAGGCTACATATCCGGCTGGGAATTCGCGGAGGGAATAACTTACCCTTATTTCTTCCTTAACTGGGGCAGCCCTGCTGGCGCGTTCGGGTTCACCGACAGTCTCCCGTTCATGGGCTGTATGTGGTGGATACTCGCATTGCTTGTGTTCCTTATAGCGGTGGGTCTGTTATATCTTGTTATAGTTGACGCACTCAAAAAAGTGCTGAAACGGTGAAGAAACAACATTTGCAAAGGAATGATACATAAAACTCGTCAAGAAGGTTCCTGAACGGGTACGGGCTGTATGTGACTGATGTCTCTTGCATTTTTCGCAGGTATGTGATATAATCAATGTGTCCTCAACTATCATCGGAATTTCGTGACAGAAACCTGCAAACGATATGAAACGGAGTAAAAAATGGCTGTATTCAAGTGTAAGATGTGCGGTGCGAGTCTTGATATCACAGATCTTGAAGCGAAGGTGACAAAATGCGAATACTGCGGCACCTCACAGACAACGCCCACATTTGATGATGACAGAAAGGTAAATCTTTTCAAACGCGCGGAAAAACTCCGCAGAGCAAGCGAATTTGATAAGGCGGCAGGCGTTTATGAGAGCATAGTCGGTGAATTCCCCGAGGAATCCGAGGCGTACTGGGGTCTGTGTCTGTGCAAGTACGGCATTGAATATGTCGATGATCCGGCAACCGGTAAGAAAGTTCCGACCTGCCACAGAACATCTTTTGACAGCATTTTTGAGGACGAGAATTTTGAACAGGCCTGTGAGAATACCAACGAAGAAGCGGGAAGGGTCCTTCGTGCAGAGGCAAAAGCGATAGATATACTTCAGAAATCTATCCTTGATACGGTCCAGCAGGAGCCGCCTTATGATATATTCATATGCTACAAAGAGACGGACGCGAACGGTGAGCGCACGATCGACAGCGTTTTTGCACAGGATATATATGACGGGTTTACCGCGAAAGGCTACAAGGTCTTCTTTGCGAGGATAACGCTCGAAAGCAAGCTCGGACAGGCGTATGAGCCGTACATATTCTCTGCGCTCAACTCCGCTAAGGTCATGATCGTTGTCGGAACGAGCTATGAGAATTTCAACGCGGTCTGGGTCAAGAACGAGTGGAACAGATTCCTTCATATGATGGAGAAGGACAAGACGAAGAACCTTATCCCCTGCTACAAAGATATAGATGCTTATGATATGCCGAAGGAGTTCGGAAAACTTCAGGCGCAGGACATGGGCAAGATAGGCTATCTGCAGGATCTTATCCGCGGCGTTCAGAAGCTTATCGGAAACGAGGCATCCGGCGGAAGCAGCATAAAGGGCGGGTCGCTCGCAACAGTGGGTTCTCTTCTGAAGCGAGCCGAAATATATCTCTCCGACGGTGACTGGAAGAATGCTGACAGCTGCTGTGAGACTGTACTTGATGCAGACCCGACCAATAAGGAAGCGTATCTGAAAAAGATGCTCGCGTCTGTCCGGGAAAAGGAAATGAGCCGTCTCGGCAACAGCAGTGCGTTCTACCGTAAGGTGTCTCATCTCAAAAGCGAAAAGGCTTACCGTTTCGCGGACGACCGGACGAAATCGGAGCTTGAACGGCTGCACAGGATCTCTCATGACAAGTATAACGAAGAAACGTATATGGAAGCGTCAAAGGTCATGAGCTCCGACGGTTCGGCAGATTCCTACAGGACAGCCATGGGGCTTTTCGATGAGATAAAGGATTACAGGGATTCGGCAACGCTGTCGGAGCTGTGCAAGTATAAGATAATGCTGATACAGCGCGGCAGTGCGGTAAAAGGCGCCGAGGAAAAACTCAGGGAGCTTGAGAGCGAGGCGCAGGACAGCAGACTTCGCTGGAAAAGCGCCAGAAGGGTTTTTATCTTCAATTCCCACGGCATAATTATGATAATAGCACTGGTGTTGCTTATAGCTGCGCTTACATTCTATAAACAAAACACGAACACTACATATACGAATCTTTTTATCGTCTGCGGTCTTGCTTATGCGGTACTTGTCGTTATCGGGCTCTACAGAGCGCTCGGGTTTACGGAAAGCAAGATGCTTAAATGGATACTGTCGTTCGTGATAAATGGGTTCACTGCATCTGCGGGTTTTTATCTTGCCGCAATAATTCAGACGATCATGCATCTTGTGCGAAGAGGTAAGACCATAAAGTACAATCGTGAATTGTCAGAAGAGGCAGACAAAAAGGTCATCGAGCAAAAGAACGTCCTGAAAAAGAACGAGGATCAGTTCGAGGAGATACAAAATCGTATAGCGGCACTTGAGAACAAAGTAAGAAGAGAGGAACCGGTGACGGTATAACGGAAACCGGGATAAACTGCTGCTCAGCATATGCTTAAAAAGAGCCCTTCGGTATTGAAGGGCTCTTTCAGTTTGTCGATAAAGTCAGATTATCGGGTGCAGGGCTCGCCCTGCCGCGGGTCCGACATCATGACGGCATTCTCCGCGTCCCGCTATGCTGCATCAGAAATCGAGGGGCTGAACATTTTCGATCGCCGGAAGCAGACGCTGTCTTATTATAGGGTCTATGCGCATTTTTATCGCTTCCTTGTTATCTCCGACTATGCCAAGAGCGCGGTTTGCCATCAAAAGCAGACAATACGGCATAAGTTTCTGGGTTATCGCACCTATTTCCTCGGGGGACTGCACTCCGAAATATGCTCCGCACATCACGCCCCACACCTTCTGCGCGAGGTCGAAATCAAAACCGAGAAGCGAGCGGAGCTCCTCGTCCGATCTGGTCGTGCCCCGGGACGCGGGGAGTATGATATATGCGAGCATCAGCCCCGCAATATCAAATACCGGGTGCCCTACGGCTGCCTCGCCTATGTCTATGAGAAGGTACTCGCCGTCCTGCACCATAACATTCTTTGCGTTGTAATCGCTGTGCAGGAAAGTGTCGCGGTCGGGGATACCGGCGATAAATGACTTTATCTTTCCGGATTCCTCTTCGGTGATATAATCTGCAAGCGAGTCCACCCATTCGGTCAGTTTTGCTTTTTTGTCCGGCAGTCCCGAATCTTTTCCCGGAACTATACTGTGCAGTTTTTTGAGCAGCCCTGCGCTCCTTCCGAAGATCTCAGGCAGCTTTGACGGGTCTTCGTTCAACAGCTGTGCTGTGGTTTTCGCGTTCAGCAGCTCATATACGACTCCGTAGCAGTCCCCGCACTTCACGACATCATAGGATATCGCTGTCGGAACTCCCATAATGAATGCTTTCTGCGATGTTGACCGCTCCTGTCCGACAAAATCAAGGCCTATCCCGGGATTATAGATCTTGACTATAGTTTCCGGGTCGATACGATATACTTTACCATAGCCGCCGGAGCCTATCATTTCGCAGCCGTCAACGCTTATACTGCGCAGTGCCTTTCTTACATCGAGAAGCTCCGTAAAACCGGTAGTATCGAATATATCATACACATCGCGGGAAACATTTATGACCGGAAGCGGTTTTTTTATGCTCTTGCGCAGCTTCATAAGCACCCTCAGTCCGGCGCTCGATATGTATTTGAGCTTTTCTGCGTCGATGATGATATCGTCGGTCTTGTCACCTACTGCGTCGAATAACTCCTTTTCGGTCTGTGCGGCGTTGTTTGTGTCTATCCTGCCTTCGAGGAAGACCGTAAGCTTTCCGTCTTTTTCGTTTATTGTCATATGTGTACTCCTTTCTTAGTCAGCGGATCTTTATCCGGAAGACCGGAATAACGATCACATTGCTGTAGTATTATATCATATTTTTCACTGCATTTCAAGCGTGCCAAAGAAGAATACGGGATATTTCATAAGCACCGGGCGGGAAAAATATCCCGTAAGAAGCATGAAGGCTCGTCTTACGGGATATTTGTGTGTTATGCGACAGTGACCGAGATGATGTTGAGATGATACGAATAGCTGTAGGTTATGTCCTCGGCTATCTTCTGAACCATAGTAACGCCTATCTTTGAGAATGTCTCATCGTCCCGCTCAAATAAAAGCGGGTTGTATGGCTCGTCATAATTGCGGAGTATGAGTTCTGTCCTTCCGTCATCGCAGAAAGCCTTTATGTCCATATATGTCTTTTTTCCGGGCTTTGCCGCGGAATTCCTGTGTGAAAGATAATCCGCCGCGATCTCCTCCATACACAGTGCGCTTATGTAGGCGTTCTTTTTTGATGTACCGTTTTCATTAAAGAACTTCTGCAGTGTTTCGGCAATGAATGTAACGCTGTCCGCTTCCGTGGGTATGCTCACATCGAGTACGGTGAAGCGCTCCTTGATCTTTCCGAGTGCGAGAAGCTTGTCGAGCGGGACGGGGAACCGCTTGTTTATGACTGCAAGTACAAGGTAGTACACTGCAAAAAACAGAACGAAGTTGTAGCCGTATGCGAGCCAGATGCCGGTAACGCCGAATATCCTGCCGAATACCGCGACAAGAGCCGGATAAAGCACGCTGTCGGGCAATGCGGCGACAAGAAGCGAAAGCGACAGGTGGTCGGTGGATTCATAGGCGGAGCTTAATGTAAACGGGAATACCGAGATGATACCGCTGAGGGCAATGAGTATCAGACCGGTACGTCCGTCCGTGGAATCACTTATATTATAGAATGAAAGTATCGGAGACTGAAGGGCGATCAGTATAACCGCCAGTGCTGCCGCATAGATAAGACCGAGTTTAAGCGAGGCAGTGAAGGTCTTTCTGATGCCTTCCTTGTCACGTCCGCCGAAAAGAATGGCGAAGAGCGGCTCGCTTGCATAAAGAGTGCCGCGGCCCACTGTGCGTACAACTGTCCCCAGGGTCTTTATCACGCTCACCAGGGCAAGGACTCCGGTACCGTTCTCAAACACTCCGAGCACGATATTGTTTACGACGGAACTGCTTGCGGAGTCCAGCATATTATCCACAGACGAAGGAAGTCCACGGCGTATGCAGTCGAGCGCATCTTTTACATTCTCCTTGCTTGGAGCGTACAGTCCGTATTTCACGGATATTTTCCTGTACTTTATCATGACAAATGCCGCTATCATCTGTGCAAACGCGCCGGCTGCGGAACCTATGCCGAGTCCGGCTATCCGGTATTCTTCCGGAAGCAGCATTACCGCGGCAACAGATGCGGCAATATTGACTCCGACATTGACGACACTGCATATCATTCGTTCCGTCTGATATCCGAAAGCGGCGACCACAAGCTGGAACAGGGAACCGAGGCAGAAGAAAAGTATCAGAGGACACTCGGTGCGTATGTACAGCACAGCATACCGGACTGCCTGTTCGTTGGCCTTTGAACCGCCGCAGATGTTTACGATGCCGTCGGTGCAGAAGAGACATAATGCGATAAATATGATATCGACTATCACCGTCAGCGTGAGTGCAAGCGAATAGATCCTGCGGTATCCTTCCATGTCGCTCTTGCCCATACAGTGCAGCATTTTATGGAAACCGCCGTGCAGTATAGTTCCGGTGAAAGAAAGCATAAGTCCGACGGCGGGTGTGCCCAGAGCGACTGCCGCAACGGCGTCGGAGCCCATAAAGTGACCCGCGATCATAGTATCGACCATAAATGTCATAGATTGTACCAGTGCATAGACCAGGCACGCCGGCATGACCTTTTTTATGGTTCCTGCGGAAAGTACATTTGATTGAAGCTCGGTAGTCATTTTAATACTTCCTTTCTGAGCGTTAGACTGTATTATAACATATAGACGTCTTTTTGTCAACAAAATGATGTCCGGGATAAGACCCGTTCCGGTCACAAAAATAATATCCGGCAGTATGCATAAGGCATCTGCCGGACGGCTATTCGGGTTTTGGCGGCATAAGTGCGCCGTTCATGCGCGGTGTGCGTCTCTGGCGGCGATGCGTGCAACAGCGCGTATCAGAGCATTGACCTCCGGCATGGTGTTGTAAACAGAGGGGGAGAAGCGCACTGCTCCTCGTTCGGAAGTGCCGATCTTGCGGTGGGCAGGGTAGGCACAGTGAAATCCGCCGCGCAGGGCAAATCCCGCGTCGCTAAGCATAGATGAGGCTGTTTCGGCAGGAAGATCACCGATATTGAACGGTATAACGGGGGCGAAACGTTCGTCAAAGGCATCGCTGTAAAGAGTGACGGAAGGCTGCTTTTTCATGCCCGCGAAGAAGCGCTCACAGAGCTCGCGTTCGTGATGCAGTATCGACGCTGTGCTGCGTGCCGTGACAAAATCAACTCCCGCACCGAGAGAGATCGCCCCGGCGGTATTGATCGTTCCGCTCTCGAAACGGTCGGGAAGAAATCCGGGCTGGGCAAGCTCTTTGGAAAGGCTTCCCGTTCCGCCTTCAACGAGGGTCTTGAGTCGGAAGCTCCCGTCGGTGACGAGAAGCCCCGTTCCCATAGGTCCGTAAAGCCCCTTGTGACCGGCAGCGCATATGATATTCACGCCGCCCCCGAGCTTTATCGGAAGTACGCCCGCGCCCTGCGCCGCATCGACTATGAAGCAGATCCCCTTTTTCCTGCATATCTCACCTATGCGCGCCACCGGCAGGATCCTTCCGGTCACGTTTCCGGCGAGAGTGCATATGACCGCTTTCGTGCGGCGGTTTATCAGACGCTCGAAGTTCGCCGCGGTCTCTTCGTCGTCATCGCTCGTCTCCGCGAACGAATACGAGACGCCCATGCTTCCCGACAGGGCGTAGAGCGGGCGCAGCACAGCGTTGTGCTCGATGTCGCTCGTGACGACATGGGAGTTTTCGGTGAGCACGCCCTTGATAGCCGTGTTCAGAGCGAATGTGCAGTTCGGCATGAATACCGTGTTTTCCGGCTCCGCGCCGAAAAATTCCGCGCACTTCTCCCTTGCCGCGTAGACCGCGTCCGCAGTTTCAAGCGACATGGCGTGCCCCGCCCGCCCCGGGTTCGCGCCATACCGCACAAGTGCCCGTGACATGGCGGCTATGACCGCGGGCGGCTTCGGATATGTCGTCGCGGCATTGTCAAAATATATCATCAGGAACCGCTCCTTTCGGTGGTATCGTCAGCGGCGCGGAGGACGCGGAGGTCTCGGAGGACGCGGCTGCCCCGGATCATGCGGAGGAAACGGCATACGGTCGCCGCAGCGGATGCCGGCACCGGCAAGAATGGCGCAGACGAGGGCGGGCGGCTCGGAAGTCCTTATGCCGAAAGTACAGCCGTATCTGCCGGTGCCTGTTTTTGTCACCGAAGCGCGTATCCCGTTTCCCGCAAGGATACGGACTGCTTTACGCGCTTCTGTATATGATCTCAACGGAATAATTGTGTTTCCCATAAATAATTCTTCCTTTCCTGTGCAATAATATATTGCAATAAAAAACCATTCTGGTATCTTTTTTCGGGGAAGACCTTTCCCTTAGATATATTATGCAGCCGGGCGGGTCTGTGACAACGCGGGCTGCGGAACGGAGGACTTATGAAAGCAGTTATTCTTGCGGGAGGAGAGGGCACAAGACTGCGCCCACTCACCTGTGATCTGCCGAAACCGCTGGTGCCGGTATGCGGAAAGCCGGTTCTTTTCTATATACTTGAGTTACTGGAGAAGCACGGCTGCACGGAAGCGGCGGTCGCGGTAAGATACCGGGGCGAACGCATCGAAGAAGCGCTAGGCGACGGAAGATACGGGAACCTCAGGACGTTCGTTTCCTACGAGGACGAACCGCTCGGAACGGCAGGCTGTGTCAGGAAAGCGGCTGCCGGATTTGACGACGACTTTATCGTGATAAGCGGAGACGCGATGTGCGACTTCGACCTTTCGGCTATGTACAGGCACCACAAGCACTCGGGCGTGCAGGCTACCATAGCGGTGAAGTCGGTGGACGACCCCCGGGAATACGGGGTCATCATCGGCGAAAACGGCATGGTCACAGGATTTTCCGAGAAGCCGTCCTACATCAACTGCAGAAGCGACCTCGCGAACACCGGTATCTACGTCATCTCCCCGGAGGTGCTCTCGCTCGTGCCGGAGGGGAGGCCCGTGGATTTTGCGAAAGACGTGTTCCCGGAGATGCTCGGCAGGGAGCTCGCCCTCGGGTACTACGCGGACAACGGTTACTGGTGCGACATTGGTGATATCGCGGCATACAAGCGATGCACCTCAGACCTTATCGCGGGGAAGATACGGGCTGAACCTGCCGAGCGGCTCATAATACAGGGCAGCCGCATAAGCAGGACTTCGTTTATTGCAAAAGGCGCGTCATTCTCGCCGGAAGCTCTTGCGGCAGGCTTCACGTCCGTTGGCTCGGGGGCGTTCGTTTCCGGCGGCGCAAAGCTCAACAATGCCATAGTCATGGACGGGGCGTTTGTGGGCGAGGGCGCGACACTCAACGACTGCATCGTCTGCTCCGGCGCGAGGGTGGGCGAGGGCGCCGCAGTATATGAGGGCGCAGTGGTAGGCGAAGGCGCAGTCATCGGTGAAAATGCGGTCATAAGCGGCGGTGTGCGTATCTGGAACAACAAGCGCATCGACAAGAACATGACCGTTACAAGCGACGTGAAGTACGGCGCGGCAGCTCTCCCGGAGATCACGGAGGAGGGTATCTGCGGAACCACGAACACGGTCATAACACCGGAATTTGCCGTTCGTGCAGGCGCTTCGGCGGCAAAGATCTCCGAGCGGGGAATAGCTGTATCGTATGCGGAAGGCGCCGCGTCGGAGAGCATAGGGAAAGCCGTGCTCAGCGGTATATCGAGCGCGGGCGGGACGGCGTTCGACTGCGGCAGTGTACCGCTCCCGGTGCTCGCCTACTCCGCAAAGCTGCTGGGCGCAGACGTGATAATGCACATCATGTCAAAGTCGCAGACGAAGATACCCATTTACTCGGCAGGGCTTCTTCCTCTCAAACGCGGCAAAGAGCGGGTGTTCCAGGGCGCTCTCATGCGCGGAGAGTATATGACCGCAGGCTGGGACGGTTTCGGCTCCATAACGGAGGTGACGGACGCGGAGATGCTCTATCGGGCAGAGTGTGCGGAATGCACGCGGTTCAAAGTGCCTTATGATGTCAGGGTGGTCTCGCGGAATGCGCGGTTCCGTGATATCTGCGCGCCCTTCGCGAAGCTCATATCCGGCGGGGGCGCAAAGCTCACCGTAAACATCGGAGAACGGGGCGACACGGCCGAGATAAGCTGCGGGGACACATTCATCGGACATACCGCCATGACGCTCATAGCCTGCGCGGACGCGGCGGAGAACGGCATCGTGCCGGCGCTCCCGTTCTCGTTCCCTCAGTCCGCCGAGGAGACTGCCGCAAGATACGGCGGAAGCGTCACCCGCTACTTTGCAAGCTCCATGGACGACCGGGACGAAGAGGCAAGGCGGCTTGCCGCAGACCAGCTCTTCATGCGCGACGGGTTCATGCTCGCGCTCAGGGTGCTCGGGTTCATGGCGCGTCATGCCGCAACTCCGGAGGAGACTCTCGGGCTTATTGCCAGGTCGTCCACCGAGGACAGGTTCATACGGCTCAACTGCCCGCCCCAGCGTGTGCTCGACAGGCTTCGTGCTGTGCCGGAGGAGAATGAGGGCGCGGTCATCGCCTCGGAGGACAGGCGGGTGTTCCTGCGGCCGGATAAGCGGGGGACGGGGCTGTATATGTTCGCGGAGAGCTTCGGAAGCGAGACAGCCGCTTCGCTGTGCGACAGCGCCGAAAAGCTCATAAGGGACGCCGCCGCCGCCCTCAGGAACAACGGGTGACGAGCGGAGACCCATGACAGGCGGAATTGCAGTCCCGGCCGCCGGCGTATCGGGCTGCCGGACTGCCGCGTGCCATGGTTCTACTGCCAAAATCGTAAAAAACGTCTATATTTTATGCCGCGAAAGCATCTTGACATGAGTTTCAATGTGATAGGCCGGTAGCCCGGCAGCAGCCCCTTGGGATTGCCTGCCGGTTCTGCCCGACTATCACATTTGAATCGAGGCTCGTGTCAAGATGACCGTGGAATAAATTATCGACCCATAAATCATTATGATTTCGGGAGTAGAACCGCGCGCCAAGTTGTGCTTGACTTTTCAGATGAAATGAGTTATAATTGATTTTGTATTATCTTGTGATATGCGGGTCATACCCGTTATATAAATGACAACAAACCATGCACCGGCCGCGCTTCCCTTGCTTCATCACTGCCAATGTGTCCGCTGCACACGAAAAGAGGAAAAATGGACAAAAATAACGATCACAGACAGTCCGCGGCAGGCAAAAAGCGCGTTCCCGCGGGCAAGTATCTCATGCCGGGAAAAAATGCCGTGCAGTCTGCAAAGGCTAACGGAAGGAACGCAAAGAGAAAGGCTCCCGCAAGAAACCCGAGGAAGCCGCAGAAAAACAATGCTCCCCAGCGCGAGGAGAACCGCCAGGAAGTCCTCCGCACAGACCGGAGAAACTATGGCCGCGGCGAAACGAACACCGCAGTTGCACCAACGGCTTCCTCCCGCCCCGCAGGCGGAAGAAAGTCCGCACCGCTCAGGATAATCCCCCTCGGCGGTCTCAACGAGATAGGCAAGAACCTTTATTTATATGAATGCTGCAACGATATGTTCATCGTGGACTGCGGCCTCGCGTTCCCGGATGACGATATGCTCGGCATCGACCTCGTTATCCCGGATTTCACCTATATCATCAGAAATAAGGATAAGCTCCGCGGAGTCGTTCTCACTCACGGTCACGAGGATCACATCGGCAGTCTCGCTTACCTCCTCAAAAAGGTGAACGTGCCCGTTTACGGCACTCCGCTCACTCTCGGGCTCGTCAAGGGCAAGCTTGAAGAGCACGGGATCCTTTCCCAGTGCACGCTTAATGTGGTGCAGCCCCGCCAGACCGTAAAGCTCGGCTGCATGGCTGTGGAATTTATCCGCGTCAACCACTCGATACCGGATTCCTGCGGGTTCGCGATATACACCCCCGCCGGAATAGTTATCCATACCGGCGACTTCAAGGTGGACTATACCCCGATAGAGGGCGGCATCATAGACCTCGCGCGGTTCGGTGAGCTCGGGAACAGGGGAGTTCTTGCGCTTCTCTCCGAGAGCACCAATGCGGAACGTCCCGGATTTACCATGTCCGAGAGACGCGTGGGCGCAACTTTCCGCAATTTCTTTTCTCAGGCGGAGGGAAAGCGCATTATCGTCGCGACTTTCTCCAGCAATATCCACCGTATCCAGCAGATCATAGACAATGCCGCAATGACGGGACGCAAGGTCGCGGTCTCCGGAAGAAGCATGATAAACGTGCTCAATACGGCTATCGAGCTTAACTATATCAAACTGCCGAAGGGGATACTCGTCGATATCGACAAGATCGGCAAGATACCGCCCGAGGAGCTTGTCATCATAACCACCGGGAGCCAGGGCGAACCGATGTCGGCGCTTTCGCGTATGGCAAACAACGAGCACAGGCAGGTCACTATCACTCCCCAGGATCTCATAATCATCTCCGCCAACCCCATTCCCGGCAACGAAAAGCTGGTGGGACGCGTGGTGAACGAGCTTATGAAAGCCGGAGCGAACGTCATCTATGAGGCGATGTACGATGTTCATGTTTCCGGACACGCGTGTCAGGAAGAGCTCAAGATGATGATATCCCTCACCCGCCCGAAGTACTTCATTCCGATACACGGTGAGTATAAGCATATGTTCAAGCACGCCGAGCTTGCAAAACAGCTCCACATACCCGAGGAGAACATCTTTATTGCAGGCAACGGTACCGTCATAGAAACAGACGGCATAGACATGAAGATCACGGGTCAGGTGCCGTCGGGACGCGTGCTCGTTGACGGTCTCGGCGTCGGAGACGTGGGCTCGGTGGTGCTCCGCGACAGAAAGCATCTCGCCCAGGACGGACTTATCATAATAGTTGCCGCAGTCGAGAAAGCCACCGGAAAGATAATGTCCGGTCCGGATATCGTTTCCCGCGGGTTCGTATATGTCCGCGAATCCGAGGAGCTTATGGACGAGGCGAGAGAACGCGCCAAAGCGGTGATGCAGAAAGACGTTGCACCGAATATGCGCGAATGGTCGGGTCTCAAGAACGATGTAAAGGACGCCCTCAGCGGCTTCATTTTCTCAAAAACCGGCAGAAGCCCCATGATACTTCCCATAATCATGGAAGTCTGAACCGGGAGGCAAGCCGGATATATTGCAGCTAAGGTATGCACATCATGAATGAGGAAAGCAGGTGAGTCTGTGAAGAATAATTTCCGGGACAGCGGTCTTGTTATCTCAATAATAGCGCTGCTTTTATCGGCGGTGGCTATGCTCATTTTCTCGTATGGCGCTTCTTTGCAGGCTTTCTGTATCTTCGCTCCGATACTCTGCATAACCGGCGGCTTCACTATCGCAAAACTCATCTCCGTCACGCGGAAGAACTTTCAGTACTTCGCGAGGATAGACTCGGAGATCGACCGCATGGAGCGCGTTTCCATGAACTTCATGCCCCTCGCTATCGCCATAGTTGACAGCGGGAACAGACTCGTGTGGTTCAACCAGGATTTCGCGCAGAGATTCGAGGAAGAAGCCGTTTACGGAAACTCAATAGAGATCATCACCAAGCTTCCCCTCGAAAAGCTCCTCGGCCGGGAGGGTTATTACGAGGTAAAGTATAAGAACAACTACTACAAGGTATATGCCGACGCTCCCGACGAAAAGGAAGCGAAAGACGTGTACATGATCTATTTCTCGGATATCACGAGGATAAGGGTGCTTGAAACGGAAAAGAGAATGTCTCAGCCCGTGGTCATGATCTTTGTCATAGACAGCTATGAGGAACTCTTCGGCGGAAGCCCCGAGAGCGAGACTGCAAAGATCACCGTCCAGATAGACAAGATACTTGAGGACTTCATCAGCAGCACCAACGGAATACTCAGAAAATACAACCGTGAGCGCTTCTGGGCAGTTGTTGAGGAGCGCTATGTGCGTGCCATGATCGACGACAGGTTCAAGATCCTCGACAGCGCCCGTGAGATACAGATAAACGACCGCATGAGCGTTACCCTTTCCATAGGCGTCGGGCGTACCGCGAAAAGTATAGCCGAGAGCGAGGAGTTCGCAAGACAGGCGCTCGATATGGCTCTCGGACGCGGCGGAGATCAGGCGGCTATCAAGACCGAGAACGGTTTCGAGTTCTACGGCGGCGTTTCCAAGGGCGTTGAGCGCCATACAAAGGTAAAGACCCGTATAATCGCAAACTCGCTCATAGAAGCGGTGGAGCAGGCCGACGATGTGTACATAATGGGACACAGGAACAGCGACTTCGATGCCATCGGGGCTGCGGTCGGCATGGCAGGCGCGATAAGAAGGCTCGGGAAGAATGCCTACGCGGTCATAGACAAGCAAACCACCCTTTCGATGCAGCTTTACAACTATATCTACGAGAAGGAAAAGGCTTACCTCTTCATAAACGCGTCGGAGGCGAAGGAAAGCTTCGGCGAGAACTCGCTGCTTATCGTGGTGGATACCCACAACCCCGCTATCGTGGACGTTCCGGAGCTTCTTGAACGTGCAACGAAAGTCGTTGTCATAGACCACCACAGAAAGATGATAAACTACATCGACAAGGCGTCGATCTTCCACCACGAGCCTTACGCGTCCAGCGCCAGCGAAATGGTCACGGAGCTTCTCCAGTACTTCGGAGATGCAGGAAAGATCTCGTCTGTCCAGGCTGAGGCGCTTCTCGCGGGTATCACTCTTGACACAAAGAACTTCACTCTCCGCACCGGCGTGAGGACGTTCGAGGCGGCGGCTTTCCTGCGAAAGCTCGGTGCCGATACCGTCAACGTAAAGACGCTCTTCGCGAACTCGGTGGAATGCTACCGCCAGAAGGCAGAACTCGTGGCTTCGGCAACGGTATATAAGAGCTGCGCCATAGCGGTCGCCAACAAGGTGATGCAGGACATGAGAGTCGCGGCTCCCCAGGCTGCGGACGAACTCCTCGGCGTAACGGACGTCAAGGCTGCATTCGTTATCGCAAAGACTTCCGGCGACGAGATAGCGCTTAACTGCCGCTCGCTCGGCGCGATAAACGTTCAGCTCATTGCCGAGGCTCTCGGCGGCGGCGGTCATCAGACCATGGCGGGCGCCCAGTTCCGCGATTCCACGACGGAAGAAGTGCAGGAACGGCTCAAAGCCGCTATTGACAAGTATTACAGCGATCTTAACTCATAATATCACAAGGAGGCAGCAAAAATGAAGGTTATTTTATTGCAGGACGTAAAGGGTACAGGCAAAAAGGGCGAGATAAAGGAAGTCAAGGACGGATACGCCCGGAACTGTCTTATCAAGCAGAAACTTGCTGTCGAAGCCACAAACGCGAACCTCAATATCCTTGAGGGTCAGCAGGCTCACGCACAGCACAAGATAGATACCGAGACGGAGAATGCAAAGCACATAGCGTCCGTTATTGACGGGAAGACCTTTTCCACAGCAGTCAAGGCGGGTGCCAACGGCAAACTCTTCGGCTCCGTGACCGCAAAGGATGTGGCAAAGCTCATAAAGGACGCGCACGGGCTCGATGTTGACAAGAAAAAGATAGTTCTCAAGGAAGATATAAAGACTTTCGGCACTTTCGAGGCAGAGGCAAGGCTCTACAACGGAGTTTCCGCAAAGTTCAAGGTGCAGGTAACGGAACTTCAGTAACAGGAACGCAGAATGGCTGAATTAGACATAAATGAGAGCAGTCTTCCGTATAATCTCGACGCGGAACAGATAGTGCTCGGGTCGATACTTGTCGATCCCGAGCTTCTGACAAAGGTCAACGATACCCTCACCCCCGAGCATTTCCACATAAAGATGCACAACAGCATCTATGCGGTGATGCAGAAGCTTTTCGTGAGCGGCGAGGATCTCAATATCGTCACCGTCACCGAAAACTGCATCAGACAGAGTGTGTTCGATTCACAGGAATCTGCACGCACATATCTGTTCAAGCTTTCGGAGCTTTCCGTGGAGAAGTCCTCCATAGAGAGCTACGCGGAGATACTCGACGAGAAATTCCTGATGAGGCAGCTCATCGTCGCTTCAAAGGATATCTACGACAAGGCGTATTCGGGTACGGAAGAACCGACTTCCATGCTCGATTACGCAGAAAAGCGGATATACGACATACGCAATGAAAAGGAGATAAAAGGTCTGCTCCATATAGGACCTACTCTCCGTCAGACACTCAAGGATCTGGCTTACCTTGCGGAACACCCCGAAGAGGCAAATAAAAAGGGCATGAGCTCGGGGTTCCCGTCCCTCGACAGAGTGATATACGGGCTGAACCCCTCCGACCTTATACTCATCGCGGCGCGTCCCGGTATGGGAAAGACGTCCTTTGCCATGAACATTGCCGTGAACGCGGCGAGAATGAACAGAAACAAGAAGGTCGCGGTGTTCAGCCTCGAAATGTCCCGCGAGCAGCTCGTTTCCCGTATGCTCGCGTCCGAGGGAAGAGTGTCTTCGAGCGCGCTGAAGACCGGTATGATCGAGTCCTCCCAGTGGAGGGGGCTGACGGAAGCCGCGGAGATGCTCAACATCATCGAGCTTTATGTCGATGATACCCCGAGCATAACCATAGGCGAGATGAAGGCGAAGCTCCGCAGGCTCGGCGGGCTGGGACTCGTGGTCATAGATTACCTCCAGCTCATGTCCACAGGAAGGCGCGACGGCAACCGTGTGAACGAAGTCTCGGAGATCACAAGAAACTTAAAGATCCTCGCGAAAGAGCTCAATGTGCCGGTCATAACACTTTCACAGCTCTCCCGCGGACCCGAATCGAGAGAGAACAAGCGCCCTATGCTTTCCGACCTTCGTGAGTCCGGTTCTATCGAGCAGGACGCGGATATCGTTCTGTTCCTGTACCGCGACGCGTACTACACAAAGGCGGAGGACAACCTCGACAGCTGTGAGTGCATCGTCGCAAAGAACCGTCACGGCGAGGTGGCTACGGTGAACCTGCGCTGGGACGGTCAGTTCACAAGATTCAGCGATGTGGAGCAGCGTTATGGAAACTAAGGTCCTTGCAGCTATACAGAAGTACGGTATGCTAAAAGCCGGTGATACCGCAGTTGTCGGGTTAAGCGGCGGCGCGGACAGCTGTGCGCTGCTGCTGGTGCTGCTCGCGCTCAGGGAGCGGCTCGGTATAACCGTGAAAGCCTGTCATATAAACCACAATCTCCGCGGCGAAGAAAGCGACGGCGACGAGATGTTCGTCCGGACGCTCTGCGCGGAAAGAGGCGTACCGCTTACGGTATTCACCATAGATGTGCGCGCCGGTGTCCGGAAGCATGAGAGCACCGAGGAAGCCGCAAGGCGGCTGAGATACGAGAAGTTCGGGGAGATGTGCGCGGAGGGCGCGAAGCTTGCTACCGCACACACCGCAAGCGACAATGCCGAGACCGTGCTCATGAACATGATACGCGGCACCGGTACGAAGGGGCTTGCGGGTATCCCGCCGGTGAGGGATATGTTCATACGTCCCCTGATAGGCTGCACGAGAGCGGATACGGAGGAGTACTGCAGGAAAAACGGCACGGATTTCGTAACGGACAGCTCAAACCTCTCCGACGACTATACCCGCAACCGCATAAGGCATCGGATCATTCCGGCGCTCGAAGAGTTCAACCCGTCCTTTGTGGCGGCAGTTTCCCGCATGACCGGAGCGGTCTGGGAGGACTCGGCGTTCCTCGACGGCTATGCGGAGAAGTGCGCGGCGGAATGTGCATACAAAAACGGCTATGACAGCAGGAAGCTAAGGGAACTGCACCCGGCGGTAAGGTTCCGGATAATCGCGGGGGAACTGAAAAGAGGCGGGGTGGAGCCGTCAATGCTCAGGATCGGTCAGTGCGAAGAGATCATTGAAAAGGGCATGGGGAAAGTGAACCTCTGCAAAGACAAGTTCGCTTTTGTCAGAAAAAAGGTGTTTTATGTCGAAACTGTGATCCAGCACTATCGTGACAGATAGATCAGCCGGTTTTTAACATTATATTATTTAATTTTCATTTTTTCAACATTTTATGTGTTGATTTTTTTGTGAATGTGTGATATACTTATCTAATGGCGCTTATTGAAAAAGCGCCGGTGTATGAAATGGGAGATAAAAATGCACAACGACGTTGAAAGAATACTCTTTTCCGAGGAACAGATAAAGGAAGCTGTGACTTCGCTCGGAAAGCGCATAGCGGAGGACTATAAAGGAAGAAGACCGGTCTTTATCGGTATTCTCAAAGGTTCCTTCATCTTTATGTCCGATCTTGTGAGGGCTGTGGGCGCGGACTCGGAGCTTGACTTCATGATCGCGAAATCATACGGGAATGCGGCAGTTTCTTCCGGTACGGTCAATATCATCAAGGACATCGACGCGGATATCTCCGGGAGAGATGTCATCGTTGTAGAGGATATCCTCGATACTGCAAGAACACTTGCGGCGGTGAAGGTACACCTTGCCGACAAGAAAGCGGCGTCCGTGAAGATCTGCACGCTTCTTGACAAGGTAACGGCCGTGAAGGCAGCCGACGTTAAGGCGGATTACAAGTGCTTTGATGTGGGCAACGAATTCGTTGTGGGATATGGGCTTGACTATGCGGAGAAATACCGCGGTCTGCCATACATAGGCGTTCTCAGAAGAGAGATATACGAGCGCTGATAAAATAATGTCATGAACATATTTCGGAATGACCTTATGTTATTCGGAAAGGCGGTTTAAATGCAGTCCAACAAATTCAAAGGCATAATTATCTATCTCGTCATCATAATTCTGCTTGTTTGCGGGCTTATCGCGATACTCAACAGTATCGCTCCCTACGGCGGAGAGAACAAGGTGACGGTGTGGAACAAGACATACTCCGAGCTTCTCGACCAGTATGACAAGCTTAACATCAAGTGGTATGAACTCGACCTCGGAAGCGGTCAGCTCGATTTCAGGACCAACGATCAGACGGACGATGTGAGATACCGTTACTCGGTGCCGAACGTGAGCCTGTTCGTAAACGACATCGGCGACTACAGAAAGCTCTATAATGAGGCAAATCCGAGTCAGCCCCTCGAATTCGACTACAAGCCCATAACGGACAATTCCTTCCTCATAAGCTTCGTGCCGTACCTTATACTCATCGCGCTTATGATAGGCTTTACCTTTGTTATAATGCGTCAGACCACGGGCGGCGGCAAGATGAGCCAGTTCTCCCGGGCAAATACGCGCAATCAGCCTGCAAACGGAAAGAAAGTCACTTTTGCGGACGTTGCGGGCGCTGATGAGGAGAAACAGGAGCTCGAAGAGATCGTTGACTTCATGAAAAATCCCCGCAAGTACCAGGAACTCGGTGCCCGCATACCCAAGGGCGTGCTTCTCGTAGGCCCTCCCGGTACAGGTAAGACGCTGCTCGCAAAGGCTGTGGCGGGAGAAGCGGGCGTTCCGTTCTTCTCCATAAGCGGTTCGGACTTCGTTGAGATGTTCGTCGGCGTCGGCGCGTCCCGTGTCCGTGACCTTTTCGACCAGGCGAAAAAGCATACTCCGTCCGTTGTTTTCATAGATGAGATCGACGCTGTCGGCAGACAGAGAGGTGCAGGTCTCGGCGGCGGTCACGATGAGCGCGAGCAGACCCTTAACCAGCTCCTCGTGGAAATGGATGGATTTACCGAAAATCAGAACATCATCGTTATGGCTGCCACCAACAGACGTGATATACTTGACCCCGCGCTGCTCCGTCCGGGTCGTTTCGACAGACAGATCGTTGTAAGCTATCCCGATATAAAGGGTCGTGAAGAGATCCTCAAAGTCCACACGAAGAACAAGAAGCTCTCTCCCGACATCAATCTCGCTACGATCGCAAAATCCACTGCGGGATTTACCGGCGCGGATCTTGAGAACCTCGTGAATGAGGCTGCGCTCCTCGCAGCCCGCAAGAACAGAAAGGCTATCGTCCAGGAGGACGTTGAGGAGGCTGCGATCAAGGTCGTTACGGGTCCCGAGAAGAAGTCCAGAGTTGTTACCGAGAGCGAAAAGAAGCTCACCTCTTATCATGAGGCAGGTCACGCGGTCTGCACCTACTTCTGCCCCACACAGGACAGAGTTCACCACATCACGATCATTCCGCGCGGTTCCGCAGGCGGCTTCACCATGTCGCTTCCCGACCACGACAAGAACTACAGAAGCAAGACGGAAATGGAAGAGTCGCTCGTTGTCCTGCTGGGCGGACGGGTCGCCGAGAAGGTGGTTCTTGACGATATCTCCACCGGCGCTTCCAATGATATAGAGCGCGCTACCAATGTCGCAAGGAGCATGGTCACACGCTATGGCTTCAGCGAAAAGCTCGGTCCTATCGTTTACGGAACCAATGATGCCGAGGTATTCCTCGGACGCGATTACTCCCACGGACGCAACTACTCCGAGAATATCGCGGGTGAGATCGACGCCGAGATCCGCGAGCTCGTGGAGACCGCTTATGAGACTGCAAGAAACATTCTTGAGACGCACCGCGACTGCCTTGAGCGGGTGGCTCAGTACCTCATAAACAATGAGAAGATGGACGGCGATATATTTGAGAAGCTCATGAAGAATGAGTACGTCGCACCCGGCGAGACTGCAGAAGAAACTGCTGTGCCGGTGAGTGAAAGCTCCGACGGCAATACCGACGCTCCGGAAACAAACGAATAAAAAAGAACTCCGGTACTGGGTCCAGTACCGGAGCTTTTATCTGCATCTTTACAGCTCTGTCACCACTTCCGACAGGGCTTTTCGCTTTGCGTGGCGCTCGGAGGGCTCCATGGCTATGCCGCTTACAGGGAGCAGCCCCACCATGCTGTAGTTTTTGGTTTCCGGGTACAGCTCCGCAAGCGCGTTCACGTCGAAATGACCGATCCAGGTGGAGCCGTAGCCGAGGTCGTGGATCTCAAGCATCATGTGGGTTATCACGATAGCGGCGTCGATATCGGCTATGTTCTTGCCGTCGAAAGGGCGCACCCACGCCTGTTCCGGGTCGGCTCCCACGGCGAAGATCACTTTTGCGGGTTCGATGAACTTCATTTTTGTGCAGGAAAGCAGGTTCCGGCGCGCTTCTTCGCTCCGGAAGACCCAGATCTTTATGGGCTGGTTGTTCACGCCGGTGGGGGCGCACATTCCGGCTTCGATGATCTTGTCGATGTCTTCCTGCGGTATTTCGCAGCCGTCAAAGCCGCGCACGGAATACCGTGCTTTTGCGAGTTCGAGAAAATCTTTCATAAAAACACTCCTTTTGATAATGATGTTTACTCCTATAAATCAGAATTTGGCGCGACGGCGCCCCCGGATCCGTATGTAACTCTGTGAAGCGGACAAGTCCCTGCCTCGCAGCCGATATTCTCTGCTGCGATAAATCAGATAATATGAAGTGACCCCTCTTGCAAAGCGTGGATTACTCTGCTAAAATAAAAATGAAAGAAATCAGCCGAGATACCACATACAAGGAGGAGTCACCATGAGTAGTATAACATATATCGGGCTGGATGTCCATA
>JAGBMA010000119.1 GCA_017635095.1 Ruminiclostridium sp.
AAAAGACGACTACATCTCTTATCTTGCAAAGGAAATGGAGAAAAGAAACGAAAACACGCTTCTCGCAAAGGTAGATGACGATCGCACAAGAATGACTATTGCAAAAAGAAATACAGAGATGCTTGATGAGATAATGGACGAGATGCACATCGCAAGCGTTTATGTGCACAATCATAATCTTTATCCTACCGGGTGGAGCAATATCATGAGAACTTACAACGAGCTCAAGCAGCAGGAAGAACAGCAGAAACAACAATCCATTGAAACTCCTGAAACACCCAAGCCTGTTGCGCCGACTAAATCCACCCGCAAGCACAGTCTGTAATTTGTTTGCCCTGTCATTTTTTCGCCGCTCCTGCGGCGCTAACGCGAGGCGTTAGCCGCTTTTCCCGCGGCATCGGGTAGATGCCACATTTGTCCAAAAGTCAAGGAGATGTGCTCCTTGCGCACACAAACGCGGAGCGTTTGTATAAGTGCGCCCTACGGGGTTGGTTAGTTACTCAGTTTTTCAGATTTGTTTCATCCATTTTTAATAATAGTGCTTTCTGATAAAATGGTTAGCTTTCAACCTCCTTTGCTGCCTGACACTGTGATCATCGGTATCTTCGCCGGCGTGCCGAGAACTGCAGTTAAAGCAGCTTCGGGGATTGCACTTTGCAGATAAAAATTACAGAAAAAGAAAGAGAGGAAACCACATGACAAGAGAACAGAAAACCGAAGCTCTGCGTGCAAGCATTGCCAAAGCGCAGAAAAGACAGCGTGAGCTTATGACCGAGGTCGATAAGACCGAGACAAAGCTCGCAAAACTTGAAAAGGAGCTCCACGCCGAGCTTGACAAGCAGAAAACGCAGAACTGCCGTAAGATGGGCGAGCTCATCTACGAAAAGTTCGGTTACGACATTACTCCGTCGGAATTCGAGGAGATGATCGCATTCATTTTTATGAACGATGAAATTCGGGAGTATATCGAATCTGAAAAGAAAAAGCGGAAGGCGGCTGAAGCGGCTATCGTAAATGATACAGAAATATACGATAACGCCCCGGAGCCGTTGCCGCCGACAAATGCAAAATCAGAATCTGCGCTGGAAACTACAGATATATATTCTGCGGATTCTGATAATGCTGTCAATGCAGATGATGAAGATTAAAAACAGAAACGTCACTGCATTAAACAGGAAAGATTAAGTTTGGGAGAAACAAGGAAGTTGCACTATTGCACGAAAGGAGCTTAATGAGAAGAAATGAACTCACGAATACCACCGTAGCCAATTCCGATTATGAATCTGTGATCGGTCATACCATATATTCTGTTCATCACAAATACGGAAATGACGATCTGTCTGATCTGGTCGCGGATTATCTTTCAGAAAAAATAGCGGACGGCGATAATCAACCTGCTGCCACAAAAGCAGCTTAATAAAAATTCTGCAAAGCGGTTGATTTTCGTGCCGGAATATGCTATAATATATACATCAACCGCTTTGCCCTTTTGAAAGGAGTAAACATGGTGCAAAGCAAATATGTTGCCGCCTGCTATTGTCGTTTATCAAGAGATGATGAACAGGACGGTACAAGCGTTTCAATAGAAACACAAAGAAAAATATTATCCGATTACTGCAAGACTAATGGTTTTTCGGTTTTTGACTTTTATTGCGACGACGGATTTACCGGAACAAACTTTGAACGTCCGGAGTTTATACGAATGCTCGAAGATATGAAATCCGGAAAATACAATGCTATCATTGTTAAGGATTTATCGCGTTTCGGGAGAAACTACATTGAAGTCGGCAAATATATTGAGGATATTTTCCCTGAAAATAGTATCCGCTTTATTGCAATAGGTGATAATGTTGATACTTTACAGGATAACATTGACCTTGATCTGATGCTGCCTATGAAGAACATTTTTAATCAGTTTTATCCCGCTGATTGTTCCCGAAAAACGAGACAGGCATTTCGTGCAAAGGCTCTTCGGGGAGAATTTATCGGATCGGTCGCACCTTATGGCTATAAGAAATCTGCGGAAGATAAGCATGTTCTTGAAATCAATGATGAGACAGCACCTATCGTAAGACGCATATTTGAAATGGTAGCTTATGAGAATTGCGGTTGCAATAAAACTGCGAAAATACTTGCTGCTGAGAAGATCCTTACGCCTACTGCATATAACATGAAGTGCGCCGGAAAACCGCTCGGTGATAATCGGTACGACTGGAATCTCACATCTATTCAGGTTATCATTAAAAATCGTGAATATCTCGGTCATACGATCAATAGCAAAAAGAAAAAGCTTTCGTTCAAGAGCAAGCGTGTCATCAATCAGTCAGAAGAGAAATGGATAGTTGTCGAGAATACTCACCCTGCGATCATAACACAAAAGCTCTTTGATGATGCCAATGAACAGTTGAAGATTCGCAAAAGACCTTGCAAGAATAAAGAACCGCACATGTTCTCCGGAATAGTCAAATGCGCGGATTGCGGATACGCTTTATCCCTGACACCGACTAACGGTAAACCCGCGCTATGCTGCATAAACTATAAAAGGCGAGGTAAGGAATTCTGTTCGGCACATTACATCAGATACGACGAGCTAAGTAATATCGTGTATGATGATATACGCAGGCAGATAAATGCGGTTCGTAATGATGAGGAAAAGTTCATTAAAATATTGTCGGAACGCTGCGGAAAATCCATTAAGACCGATTTCGGAAAACTCCAGAAAGAAATACAGGATTCCGAAAAGCGAATAAAAGAGCTTGACGAGCGCTTTTACAAACTTTATGATGACAGATTGAATGGAGTGATCTCGGAATCCCGTTTCAAGGAAATGTCGCAGCGTATCGAGCAGGAGCAGTCGGATCTAACAGAAAAAACAGAATTGTTAAGAGAGCGTATCGGACAGAGCGAAGAAACTGCAATCAACACTGAATTATTCGTGCAGGAAGTAAAGCAGTTCTTCGATATGACTGAACTCGACAAGGAGATGCTTCATAGACTCGTCAAAAAAGTCACCGTCGGTAACAAGTATAAGAAGGACGGAAAGAAGCGTCAGGACATTACGATTGAGTACCGATTCATAGGTCAGGGAGTATAGATCTTAAACAAAAATGTTCTATAGTTGCACCTACGGGTCGTAGGTTCAAGTCCTATCTCCGCAACCAATTTTATTTCCCGCGAAGCCGCATTATAAGTGGCTTCGCGGGATTTGCTTTTTGGCGTAAATACGGTTTTGGTCTTTGTTTGGTACTTATTTTTCGGAAAGCAAGTACCAAAGGTTCAAAAGTTTTTGAAAATTCTGAGATTTTTACCCAATTCATCACGCGGTGCGTGGTGCTTCTGCCCCGAAATGCTGTTCGCGCTCCGCAGGGTCATAAATCTTCAAAAACGAATGCCAAGAGATCAGTAATTCGGCGCGTGACCAATTCGATCACGCGCCGATGTTGGTCTTTATCTTGGTACTTATTGGTGATTTGCTACGCTGTGCGTAGCGCTTTTCACGCGCTCGGCTTCATCTCGTTCTGACTGTCGCTGCCGAAGTCGAGAACCTGAGAGATCACGCTGCTCGTTCTCGCCTGTGCCTCCTGAAAGAGGTGGCAGTAAACCGAGGTCGTTGTACTTACCGCCGAATGTCCTAAATCCGCAGATACTGTCACGGGGTCAACGCCTGCGAAAATCAAGGCAGAAGCGTGGAAGTGCCGATATGAATGTACATCGCAGAAACGCAGGTTATTGTCCTTGCAGAATTTCTGGAGCCACTTGTACGGATTATTCACGAAAAGCGGCGTTCCGTCATCGGTGACGAACAGTCTGTCGCTCTCCACCCATTTGTCGCCGAGGATTTCCCTCTGCTTGTCCTGTTCCGCTTTAAGCTCGCGGAGAAGGTTGATAACGACTGCGGGGTACTTGGTCGAACGCTGTGACTTTTTGGTCTTTGTCGTATCGGTGAACATTCCGTAGAGCTTGGTGTAGTTGGAAGTCCTGCGGACGCTTATCACTCCGTTGTCCCAATCAATGTCTTTCCATTCCAGTCCGAGCATTTCCCCACGACGGTAGCCGCTGTAAACAGCGAGTGTCACGAATACTCTGTACTTGAGCGGCGCATTTTCAAGGCACTTAAAGAGCTGTTTCATCTCTTCGATAGTGTATATCTGCTTTTCCTTTTTCTCCTGCTTTGCAACGGTCACTCTCGACGCGGGGTTGTCAACCAACATTCCCATTTTGATAGCGTACCGGAATATATTGGAGATAAAGCTGAGGTGCAGCAGTACGGTCTTGCGCGCAAGGGGCTTTCCGCTCTGCTTGTTCCTGCCGTTGGTGAGCAGATCATTGACGAACCTCTGAATGTCACGGCTGGTTATCTTGTCGATACGAAGATGTCCGATTGCCGGATACACTCTCTTGGTCAAGGATTTGAGCAGCGTATAGGTGGATTTGCGGAGATTGAGTATTGCGTATTCATCGAACCACTGGTCTGCGAAAGTCTCAAACTTTATTGCCGCCGTTATCTGTCCGCGCTTGCACTCTTCCTCGAAGAGAACGACCTGTCTGTCAAGCTCTTTCTTGATCTGACGCTCGGTCATATTTTCCGGAATCCTCCACGTTCTCGACTGGATCACCTGCTTACCGTTCACGTCATATCCACATGATACTTTTATTCTGTAGCTGTCGCCACGTTTTGTAATTGTTGCCATTGCAATTATTCCTCCTGATAATTCGCAAGGCATTTCCTATCTCTCTTATTGTACACTTTAAAGTGTGATTTGTCAAGTAGTCAGAGAAGAAAATTCCCTGCGATATGCCGACCTGTGTACGAAATTTTTTCACGGTATCTTTCGGAACAACTTGTTTATAAGTTTCCAGATCTGATCTAACTCCTCTTTCATCTGTCTGATGTCCTCGGCGTAGATCGTATCGGTAGAGTTTACTCGTTTGGCTATCTGATTGATATTTTTTCCGACGCCTTCGACTGCTTTGCATATCTCCGGTAAGCCGTCAATATTTACTCTATAAAGAAAGCCGTCCTGTGAAATTTTCCGCATATATGCGCTGAGGTTTGTTGTGCCTATGAGCTCCATTCTCTGACGGATAACTTCACGTTCCTGCTCGGTCACGAAGAATTTTATTTGTATCGGTCTTTCACGATTTCCCATTGTATTTTCCTTTCAGAAATTCGGTTTTCAGTTCATTATTTCAAAGTTATTTTTCATAATGAGGGGTTTGGGGATACTTCCCCAACAAGCTAAGTTTTTCGGGGTGGCGCGTAGCGGAAAACTCCCGAAAACGCTGATTTGTGTACACAAATCATATGCTTGCTATTCTCGTTTTCGTTCGTTTTTCCAAAATCCACTTTTTCAGATTTTTCATCAATCTCGTCATCGGAAAAGTGAGATTATTTTTAAAAATTCCGAATTAAAAATCGGTGTACTCGCCGTACCAAATGTACTTCGCTTGTCTGTTTATGCGAGTTTGCTCGACACGTTGAGATGTACCGAAGCTGTACTTTCGCCGTACCGCGCTGTACCTTTGCTGTACCGTTGCCGTACCGAACATTCCGCTTATAATGCGGGTCGGTACAGCTTGGTACGGCTGGTACACCACTTTTCAAGTTGCTGACGAAATGTAACTGCGATACATCGTTTCGATGCCGATGTAACCCCGTGCCCTCTTTCCGCTGCTGCGGTTCTCGACCTTGTTGCTGTACTCGATGTTGTACTTCGTGTGATTATTTTTCAGCCACAAGTTGAAGCTCTCGCGTTTGAGTGCGGTCACGCTGTTCAGACTGCACCAGTAGCAGTACGCGGAGTAGAGGTCGGCGGTAGAACATTCAAGTCCAGCGCCAAACTTTATGAGCTGCTCGTCTTTCAGAAAGCTGATGATGTTGCAGTTATCCTCTTTCATCTGAGCGAGGTTGCCGCGCGTCCTGTCGCTTATCGTGAATTTGTAATCATTGGCGATCAGACGACGCAGACCCTTGTAAGCCCAAAGGAATATTCCCTCGATCTCGCCGCATAACTTTTCCGCGAGATACGGGTCGTTCACTCTGTCGGGCGGGACGGGTTTTGCCGAAAGAATAATCAGCCTGCGTTCCCAGCCGTCTGTTTTGTCGTAGAGCGATTTCGGCGCGCCGTTCGCAAAGCACATAGCTCTGCATTTGAGCTTCACCTGTATGCCCTGCTTGCCTTTTGCCTGAACGGTGATAGGTGTTTCCGCAGTCGCAAGTGATTTCAGAAAACTGGTATCTTTCAAGCCTTCGAGGTTCATATCATCGTCGATCAGAACCATTTTGCCGACAAGGTTTGCTTTCAGAAATTTGTCGCCCGCGAGGTCGGTTATGCTGCCAAAGTAAGTCGCTTCGGAGAATATCTTGTACATCACAACTCCGATGCGTGATTTTCCCTCACCGCCGTTTCCGGTGATGAAAAGCATAGCCTGCGCTTTGGTGGAGTGGATAAGGCAATAGCCCATATATTCCTGCAAAGTCTTAATGTCCTCCGGTTCGAGCAGGTCGTTCAGAAATGCGAGCCAGCGTTCCGGTTCGGGTGCTGTCGGGTTGTAGAGAACGTTCAGCCTGTTGCGGCATATCTTCCGCTCGTTCGGTCTGAACTCCAATCCCGTTGTAAGCACACCATTGAGCAGGTGAATTTCGTCCGCGCCGCCCTCGAAGTCGGGAGCGTAGCAGATGTTCTGCAATGCTCCGGTGAGCGCGTTCACTTTCTTTGCGAAGTCTTTCTGCACCTGTTCGGCAAGCAGCTTGTCCGAGATCATCTTCCTGACGTTCTGCAAATCAATCGCGCCGTCGGTATTGTAGAACTTTCCGTCAACGAATTTCATCGGGTGTTCTTTAAGGAACTCGTTACAAAACGATACTTCATACACATCTTTTCCGTTGTACCAAATACATCTGTTTTTTGCCTTAATGCCCATTACGCTGTCCTTTCTTTCAGGGGCGTACTCATTTGACACGCCCTTTGTAATTTAGGTCGTAATCTGCCAAACTGTTTTAATCTGTCATAGTAGCGTTGGAACTGTTCTGCATTCTCTGTGATGAACGCTGCCCGCTCCTCGTCTGTGAGGTCGAGCAGCATATCCCACAAATATTCAGCGTAGTCGAGCTGCTGCAAGCTCACGGCAAATCTCGGGTCAAGGCTCTCACTTCCATCAAGCGGAGCATACACGGTGCGGAAGTCCTTCAGCATTACAATGTAGTCCGTGAGGACATCGAACGCGAGCTGTATTCTCTCCCGCTCCGTCATTAGTCGTCTGCACCTTGTCGGTGCAGCGATGTGGTGTTCTTCCGAGAGTCCGAAGTCTGAGCATAGCTTTCGTGCCGCTTCAAGTTTTGACAGCCCATATAACTGCGCCGTGAAATCGGTCACATCTCCGTGAGCGCCGCAGCCGAAACAATGGAAGTGGTCGGTGTACAGCTTCATCGACGGATTGCTGTCCGCGTGAAAGATGCACCTGATGTTCCCGTTCCTGCTGCTTATGCCGTAGAGCTGCGCCGCGTCCGGTAATGCTATCTGCTCTCTGACAGTTTCAAATATCATCACGCCTTGCCCCCGTCGGTGATGACGGAGGACTTTCCGAAAACAGTTTCGTATAACGCTTCTTCGCTTATGAGGAATTTGTTGCCTGCTTTGAAGCACGGGAGCTGTCCGGTTTTACACATCTGACGGATACGGTATTCAGTGATACCCTCGATCAGACGAGCCGCTTCTCCAATGGTGAGCATTCTGCGCTTGTTGTTTTCCATAATGGAATCCTCCTTGTACATACTGCTTACACGGCATTGCCGTGACATATACTTTTGATATGTATCGGAAGCGGCATTTAGGGTCTTTGCTTATATATATCGTCCGTGACGACACAATTCGACAATCTTAGGTCAAGGTTTTTGGTCTTGACGGAAAAATCGGCATATTCAATTTTCAAGGAGCTTACACGAACACTAATGGCATAAGCGTTCGTGTAAGAATATAATAACAGGTCGGGAGGAAAATGTCAACAACTTTTTGTTATCCCCCTGTTTGAGAAAAATATCTTAAAATCGGAATATTATACAAATATCATATTCCTAAATAGAATATATTTTGTACAAAAATCCTGTTGACTTGTCCTATTTTTTATGATATTGGAAAGCTAACATTTTCAGCGTGGTGAAGCGTGTAACTTCACCTTTGTGTGAATCTTAAATCTACTATTTGCATAAAACTGTAACCTTGAAATTGGCTGTTTTGACGTGATTTTGTATTACACTTTTCGGTACACCGAATGAGCTAAACTACCAAAAACAGGGCGTTTTTTGGTAGTTTAGTTTGACCGCATACAGCAATTGAGCTAAACATAAAAATAGTTACAGTTTGTGATTTCTTCCTCCGAGAAAGAAAAACGGCAGCGGGATTAACCGCCACCGTCGATTTGTTCGTGTTCTCAATAACCGATGACGCCCTGTTTTGGGGCGTCATTGTCAACATATCCTGTTTCAGCAATAGATCAGCTCGTCAAGTACCGTTTCTTCTGCCTGCGCTTTCAGCGTATTCATTAAACCGACCCACTTCATCGGGTTCTCGGCTTTCAGTTTCTCTGTCACGCCTGCCGACTTCGCCAGTCTCGGTAACATCACATTCAAGCGTTCGTGTGCAGTCTTGTCCGTATCCGACAAGTGAGCGTTAAGAGTACCGCGCAGGAGCATTGCCTGATAGGTCGCCTTGCGGTGCTTCTTCAAGTAGTCGAGCCGGAGAAGCCAATACTTGCCGATTGGCTTCTGCTCCGGCAGCTCCCAATCCGGCAGATATGTCTGTGTCGCTTCGTCCAAACGGTAGGTTATGCCGTTCTCGGTCATTGTCTGTGGTAATGCTGTTGTTGTCATAGTCTGCGCTCCTTTCAAGCTGTGGTTGGCTATCTCACTTTTATATAATAGCACTTTTAAGTTCCAAAGTCAAGAGGTGGACGACAATTTTAAGAATCAAAAATTGGGAGAAAAATGGCGGTTGCAAGACACCTCCGAAACAGGCAAATCCGGGTCGAAAATCGAGGTTTTTTCGCGTTCTGCGCCTTTCAAAATAGGCGGGTAATGATATTACCCTACCCATATATCAAAAGTGGCTTAGAGCGCGTTTTTCGTTCGGTCTGCACCGAAGGGTGTAACGCCGCGTGACATCCTTTGCAAATATGCTTATGGGGTCGTGAAACGCGACCCCATAGCGGGGAGTCCACGGTTTGGACACCCTCTTATGGGGTAACGTTTCGGTGCTGTTGACAAATCCATCTAATTAAACCAAAATCCGCCCGAAACCAGTCCGAACGGAGATAAACAGACAATATATATTTTGATGCAGCCTTCCTTTAAGGCATTTGACCAGTCGCTTTAGATTCAAAGCGCACGCTGATAAAAGGCATTGCTCGGTAACTTTTTCAATGCCTCTTTTTCTTGTTCTGCGAAGGTTATGCCGTTCTTTCTGATGTGAGAAATTCCC
>JAGBMA010000120.1 GCA_017635095.1 Ruminiclostridium sp.
AAGATATTCAGCAGATCAAAGAGGGGGTAAACGAGATTTGGCATACACTTCTATCCATACGATCCGAGCAACAGTCAGCGCAGCGATCGCTTACATCACAAACGGAGATAAGACCGTCAACGGTATATATGTCAACTCTTATGCTTGCCGAGCCGACAGCGCAGGAGCAAGCGAGGACTTCCGAGCCGTCCGAGGAACAGGCACAGGACGCACCCAAATCCTTGCCTACCACATGATACAGAGCTTTGCCCCCGGTGAAGTCACGCCCGAACAAGCTATGCAGATCGGAGAGGAGCTGTGCGACCGTTATCTGAAAGGCGATTATCAGTATGTCATTGCTGTTCATCATGACAAGTCGCACCTGCATTGCCACATCATTTTCAACAACACCAATCTGTATAACGGACTGAGTTTCACCACCGAGCATAATCAGGGCAGGAAGTCAGAAAGAGCGTGGGCAGAGCTGCGTGAAATATCGGACGAGATATGTGCCGAACACGGCATATCCGTTATTGAACCGATTGGTAAGGGTGTATCACATTACGAGAATGAAATGCAGAAAGAGGGCAAGTCGTGGAAAGAAAAGCTCCGTGTTCGTATTGCAGAGGTCATGCTTTACAGCCGTGACTTTGCTGATTTTCTCCACAACTGCACCGCCAGCGGCATCGAGTATGTTTATACTCCGAAGAACCAATATAAGCTGAAATTCAAGCTGTCGGGTGACGGTCAGCAGAGGTTCACAAGAGCCGAAACGCTGGGTGCAGACTACACTGTCGAACGCATTTCGGAGCAGATAGCGGAGATACAGGAAAAGCTGTCAGCGGCGAATGTCACTCCCGATATGCTTATCGAACCGCCGAAGCCTGTTGCTGTTCCTAAGCCTGAACCTAAGCCGACACAGACAGTTACCGCACCGACAAAGCCGAAACAATCTGCCGAGCCTGAAACTATCACGGAAACAAGTGAAAACGCAAAGAGAAAAGCTGCTGCGGAACAGGTTGAGAAGTTTTTTGCAGCCCGACGAGCAAGACGGCAGGCACAGCTTGATATGCTTAACGCAACTGCTACCAAACCAACCGAGCCGAAGCCTGAACCGTCTGCCCCGACACCACAGCCCACACCTACCGTGAGCAAAGCACCTGAAAAGAAAAAAGATCCGTGGGCAGAGATCAGGGGTATGCGTGACAGCGATGAGATTATTGCAGAGCTTGAAGCCGTTGGCATCATGTCTTTAAGCGAGTTTGGCGGATTCATGCACAATATCCATTCGCCCGAAGATCACACCGATGAAGTCGCAGAGCTGAAAGCACAGTACACGGCAATTGACAAGCTCCTTGCGATGATGAAGCAACGCTCCGACAATTCAGCTACATACAAGGAATATCAGGAACGGTCAGCGTTTACACAGAAACATTTCCGCAAGAAGAACGCTGGTGCAATCGACACTTACGAAGAAGCTGACAAGTACATCAAGGAGCATATCAAGGATTATTACATCGACGGCAAAGCACCCAAGCGGAGCGAGCTTGCAGCGCTATCAAAGCAGTTGAAAGATAAGCGTAAAGCCATTATACCCGAACACAAGGCATATCTTCTCAAACATGAAACGGCGATGCGGTACACCCGACAGGTGCGCCAGTATCTTAACGAGCAGTACATGAAGCGTGAGAGGGAGAAAAGCCGTCAGAGGACACAGGCTAAACATAGAAATAAAAATACACTTGAATAAAGAAAGGATACAATAACATGAGCAAAATAGGTTATATCCGTGTTTCTACCGAACATCAGGAGACAGCAAGACAACAGGAGATTATGTGCGACTATCAGGTTGACCGCATCTTCTCCGAGAAGCTGTCAGGGGCAAACAACGACCGCCCTCAGCTCAGGGCAATGCTTGACTATGTGCGTGAGGGCGATACGCTCTACATCGAGAGTATCAGCCGTCTGGGTAGGTCTACAAAGGACTTGCTGAACATCATCGACACTCTCACCGACAAAGGCGTAACGCTTATCAGCCACAAGGAGAAAATCGACACCGACACGCCTACGGGCAAATTCATGTTGACCGTATTCGCAGCTCTCTCTCAGTTGGAGCGTGAGCAGCTCAAACAGCGACAGCGTGAGGGCATCGAGATCGCTAAGGCACAGGGCAAGTACACCGGGCGAAAGCCTATACCTACCGATTGGACGAGGTTCGGGCAGCTCTATGGGGAATGGAGAGCGAAGAACATCACAGGCAGGGACTTTATGCGGAGAATGGATATGTCGGCAAATACTTTCTACCGCCGTGTGCGTGAGTATGAACTCCGTCACGGCATCACCGAGCAGACCTCAGCTTGACCGTCAGGCGAACGGAAATGCCCCACAGCACCGTCCACCGTTGCGGAGCGGAAAACTAACCGCTGAAAAAGAAAAGCCCTCAGAAACGCTTACAGAGCGTTTCCGAGAGCTTGCGGTTATTAAGTTCCAATAGGGTTTGTGCCTGTTGTGGTATGCTCCACAATGACTAATCGGACTTGTGTGGAACGGAAAACAGGTGCGCCAGTAGGCTATGGTTATGTTGACAAATCAGAAATTCTATCTGATCAATAGATCGCTGAATATTTTGTCCTCCCAATCAAAGGAAGTTTCTACTCCCGACATACAGGCTATCGCCGTTATACC
>JAGBMA010000121.1 GCA_017635095.1 Ruminiclostridium sp.
AAGCTCATTTCGTCCTTCAGACGAACAAAAGTGCAAGGAAAATCCTAAAATATAAAAATTTTCCTTGCACTTTTGCAGCCAATAAACTGCTTCAAGCTGCGCTATGAAGCAATTTGTTGGCTGATGAGCAGACATTAATAAAGTAATATGTTGGATAAGGACGTGATAACGTGTCAAATATATATATAAGAGAAGCCGAAGCTCCGGATCTTGAAGAGCTGCTGCTGCTTTATTCTGTTCTTTACGGGAAGAATGTCCTCAAGAAGGACAAGGAGATGGAGAGGATCTGGAACCGGATGCTGACGGACCAGCACTATCATGTGATCGTTGCGGAAGAAGACGACAGGATCGTTTCCACCTGCACCTGTGTTATAATCCAGAACCTTACGTTTGAGCACAGACCGTATGCTATAGTCGAGAATATCGTCACCCACAGCGAATACCGGGCTCAGGGACTCGCGACTGCCTGCCTGCAGGAAGCAAAGAGTATTGCAAGTGAAGCGGGCTGCTACAAAATAACTTTGTCAACGGCATCAAAGCTTCCCTCCACCCATAAGTTCTATGAAAAGCTCGGCTATAATAAAGAGTCGCTGACCGCATTCACGCAGTGGCTGGACTGAGGTTTATAAAATGGCAGAAAATATCAAGACTATTTCCGAGAACCGCCAGGTTCGTCATGAGTATTTCATTATCGAGAGCCTTGAAGCGGGCATCGAACTCACCGGCACCGAGGTAAAGTCGATAAGACAGGGCGGGGTGAATCTGCGGGATTCGTGGATAGAGATCTCCGACGGCGAAGCATATGTGAAACAGATGCATATATCGCCCTACGAAAAGGGAAACATATTCAACAAGGATCCGCTGCGCGAGCGTAGGCTCCTGATGCACAAGCGTGAGATCATGCGGCTTTTCGGTCAGGTTAAACAGGGCGGTCTTACGCTTATTCCGGTGTCCCTTTATTTCAAGGGCAGCCGTGTGAAGATGCAGGTCGGGCTATGCAAGGGCAAGAAGCTCTACGATAAGCGGGCGTCCATGGCGGAGCGTGACGCAAAGCGCACCATTGACCGTGAGATCAAGGAGAGAAACAGGTGAAACGTGTTATAGCCGCTTTTATTTGTGCGGTATCCCTGTTTGTGCTGAATGTTACGGCTTTTGCAGACAATAATAGCTTCCGGCTTACCGCGGAGAATATGCAGGAGCTTGACGGTGACTGTCTTGAGTATATGTCCGAACAGAAGATATACCACTTTACGAAAGCGGGAAGCGTGTCGGCCGAGATACCTGTTTCCGGCGGTATTTACGCTTATGTAACAGCCGGAGGCTATCGCAGTCCCGCGAATGGTGTCACGGATAATGGGGTGAACCGCGTATGTACGGTGAAAATGACATTCTTCGATGAGAACGGGGAAGTGGTCGTTGTGCTGCACGCCGACCCGCTTATCATGATACCTGCGGACGGAGTGTTTCATCGCTGGAGCATAGGAAGTGACGAAATGTACTCGGGGCTTCCGGATAACGTAAAGAAAATGTGTCTGACCGTGACCGGAGTAAATGATACGGCGTATATCAAGGAGATCTATATTGCTTCAAGTGACATGGTCGCGCGTGATATGTCCGCGCTGAACTGGGAGACCCATGAAGTCGGCAATATCAACGCTCAGACGGGCACGGTTCAGCGTATCATAATGGTCGCATTCGTCTGTGCGGTGGCGGCGGTGATGATGTTAGCCGTCAAGCTGCGCGACTATTATAAGAAACGAAAGTGAGGATAAAAAATGGAACTTAAAATGAAGATCGAGGGTATGATGTGCCCTCATTGTGAAGCTGCAGTAAAAAAGGCGCTCGAAGCTATACCCACGGTGGAGTCTGCGGAAGCAAGCCACGAGAGGGGAGAAGCTGTTGTGAAGCTCTCCGCGGAAACGCCGTTTGAAACCCTGAAAAAAGCAGTGGAAGAGCTGGATTATAAGGTGATCGCAGATTGAACCCAAGAAGTCAGGAGTGATTCCGGACTGCAAAAAAACACGGCCTTGAAGCAAGACCGTGTTTTTATTTTAGAGGTTCCCTTTATTCAACTTCCGTGAGCCAGCAGGAGAGAGATACCTGCTTACCTTCCCACGAAGCCGTGTAGATGAAGTCGTTGTCCGACCTGCCCGCAACACGGGGGGAACGGTTCACGATTATTGTGTTGATGAACTTCGAGTTCACATCATAGACCTTTATCTTGAAGATATTGGGGTCTTCAAGATCGCGCCGGAGCATTGTCATGAGCACATAGCGGCTTGAGCAGCTACCGTCTTCATTCTCCCACAGTATCTTCGTTACAATCGGAGTACCGGTAGCAAGAATCGACTTGACTCTGTTGAAATCCGCCTCACTGTTGAGGGAGAAGTTCTCTCCGGTGCCCCGGAAGGATTCGTAGTAGTGTATGGCGCGCACCATGGCGTAGTCGTTTTCGCTGTACTTTGTGCGCATAGTTGAGGCTGTATGGTTCGGAACAAGTATCTCGGCATTTTTCCAGTCCGTTCCCGCGTCGGTGTAGGGGATATTTATCTTGAACCAGCCCATGTCCTGCGATCTCTGCGCGTCCTCGCTGAGCACTTTGAGCGTTTCGCCGCCGCTGAGGAAGTTGAGGTAAGCATCGGGCCGCGTCCATGTCTCCTGCATTATCTGCAGTATCACCTTTCTGAGCGGTTCATCGGTGTTTATGGTGGAGCCTTCAAATGTGTACGATATGTCAGACGCCGAGCTGTTTCCCTCGTGTGCAACGCCGCCCCTGAACCAGTCTCTTGCAAGCGTTACCATACCGAAGTCGAGGGTGCCGTTGGTCTTGGATTTGAAGTTCTGGAAGCTGTAGCCGTTGAAGTCGGGGTCAAATCCGGTGTCGTAGAGAGTGTAGCTGTCGGGCGTTCCGTCGTAGTCGTCATCAACGATATCATCTTCCATGGACGCTATCATAGTGGAGTAAAGACCTTCGAGGATATTTGCCTCGGAAATAGGGTAGTAACTTCCGCCGGTAGCGCCTGCAATTGTGCCGAGAAGATCGGTATCGACTTCGTCGCCGAGACCGATAGTCATGATCGTGACGTTCTTTGCTTTTGCAAGACGAATGATGTCAATGAGGGTATATCCCGCGGTATCGGTGGAAATACCGTCCGTGAGCAGTATGATTATGTTTCTTTCCGCCCTCATCTCGTCTGTGAACTTGTCAAGACCGAGCATGAGCGCTCTTTCAACGCTCGTTCCGTCGAAGCCCGCACCGAGAGATCTTATGGAGTTTATGGCGGGGAGGATCCTTGACTTGTCTGAGTTGAAATCTATGAGCGTTTTGAAGTCGTATGTGAAAACGGAGATCGCGAATTTGACGTTGTTTCCGAGTGCAGTGACGAAATTGTTTGCAAAGGAGAGACGCTTGAAGTTCACGTCGTTCTCATTGGAGGTGGACTGAACTGACTTAGGGTACATAGAGCCGGAGTTGTCTATGAGAAGATGAATGTTCATATTCTCACTGTCGTAGGCTTCCGCAGCCCTGTGGATCACAGTCTCCGCTCCGAGTACATATACGCCGTTCTCTGCAAGATCACAGGTCGCTTTTCCGTTGGAAGCGGTGCTTTCTACGGGGTTGTATTTTTTGAGGTAGGGGTCGAACTTGTAGATCCTGAGTTCGTCCTCCTTTATCCCTGCAATATCGAGGGTCTGCTTGTCGTACATGAAGTTGAGCACAGCGCTTTCAAACCCGCCGTCGCAGTGGAACTCAAAAGGCGAGGTAAGCGCGCCCGCGTTTGAAGCTACGGAGTTAAGTGTGAGTTTATCGAGTGTGGCACCGTAGATATCTGCAGACCCCGATACCGAGATATTGCCGCTCTCGAAAGACATGAGCCTTGTGAATTTTCTGTCTGCGTCCGGCGTCTTGCCGTCTGTGATGAGCGAAAGAGGATCGAGTCCCGCTCTTATCTCAATGCCGTCCTTGATGCCGTCGCCGTCGGAATCGGCGTTGACAGCATCGGTGCCGTACTTTTCCTCGTCCTTGTCGGTGAGACCGTCACCGTCTGTGTCGGCGGATATTACCCCGGTCTTGCCGGAAGCCTCCTCCGAGTTGAGGTAACCGTCCCCGTCGTAGTCCGCGTCTGCGTCCAACTCCTCGACAGTGTTGTATGTATCGGGATAGAACTTGTTGAAATTGTATTTGAGCGCAGCTATCTTGTTGTCCTCGTTCGCCTTTACTGCAAGATAAACGAGGATCCCTCCCAGAACAACGACTGCGGCGGCGATCGAGATTATTATTGTTTTAGCTTTTGTATCTATACCGGCAGAAAGCCTTCTTGTAGCCATTTGTCATCAGCCTTTCGGTGGAAATTGCAGTACATCTATTATACCATAAATATGCCGAAAGGTCAACGGAAATAATGCATTTCCGCGGCTTTTCGGCATATCGCATATCATTCTTTAGTGATTTTGACCAGTCTTTTTCTTACCGCGTTTTATGAGTGTTGTGGTAACGAAGTATGCTCCTATGAGCACCCAGATGACGATAAGCGTGATGATGAGCGCTTTTGCGCCGTCTGGAAGCTCTCCGAGCTCAGCCTTGCCCGAGGCAGAGATGCTGTCGAGCCTGTAAAGCGAGGCAGTGTCGGTGTAGAGCTTGTCGATATACGCGTCATCAACGGTCTCTTTGCGGCGGGTGGATTTTGCCACAGCCTCAATGAGCTGACCGGAAGCGTCTCTTAGGGAAGCCGAGCCGTTGAACACAGGGGTTATGAAAGTGTTTGCGGTGTTCTCGATGAGAAGCTTGGTGGCGTCGGTCTTGACCTGGTAGTGCAGGTCATTGTCGGTGCCGCCGAGAGCGAGGTACTCGGTGTATTCGGGAGACTGCTGAGCCTTCGACGTAACGGGCACATATCCCTCTGTTTCCGCGTATGCGGTCTGCACGCTGTTGGTGAGCAGGAACTGAGTGAACAGCCATGACGCAAGCACTTCCTGGGGATCGTCCTTGTTGAAGACGCATATCGACGGACCCTGTGAGATCATCTGCGGGTTGGCGGGGTCGAACTGAGGTATCGGTTTTACAACAGTCTCAAACTCGATTATGGAATCCTCGGCGATATCGTGGTGGCTGGCGTGACTTCCCATCCATGTCGCACCGGCGGTGGAATCTATAGCGAAGATGCATTGTCCCGCGTTCAGGAAATTTCCGGGGTAGCTTGATATCTTGAATGTGGAGAACGCGCCGTTTTTCACATGATCCGCAATAGTGAACAGTATCTTTCTTGTGTCGTCGTTGAATATCTTTATATTGCCGCTCTCGTCGGAGTAGCCTGCACCGAGCTGTTTAAGCATCTGTATCATCATATTGTCGGTGGACTTGTAGATGAACGGTATCATTACCTTCTGACCGTTGACTTTGAAAGTCCCGTCCGCGTTCTTTTCGGTTGCAGCGTCCGAGACTTCCCAGATAAAGTCCCATGTGAGCTGATCCGGTATAGTGTAGCCGAGCTTTTCCACCATATCCTTGTTGATGTAGCAGGCTTCGGTCGAGCGCATATACGGCACGGCGTAATGCCGGCCGCCGAGAATGCACTCGTCAAGGAATTTCGGTATCACCTCGTCGAATGTGGGCGCATCGAACTTCACTCCGCTCCCGCCCAGCCCGTAAACCGGGTCTTCCATGAGCGGGTCGAGGGGTACGACGGTATTCTGACCGGTCATGTATGTGGCGATGTGATCCGGGTAGGTGATGCAGACGTTTGGTGTAGTCTTTGTGGGGATATTGGTGATGACATCGTTGTAGATCTTCCCGTAGTCTGTGTAGAGCCGCAGGTCAACGGTCACATTCGGGTAGTAAATGTTGAAATCCTCGATAGCCTTGCGGTAGATATCGGTCTGGGTGCGGTTCGTGTCGTTCTTTGCCCAGAAAGTGATCTCTATGCTGCTGTTCTCGTTGAAAGCGGCGGGAACGGAAAACTCGGTGGTCTTCCTCTGACCGTGGCAGCCCGAAAGGGAAGATACCGCGGCTGCAGTACACAGAGCTGCTGCAAAAATGCGCTTTTTGCGGATCATCCCTTTGTACCTCCTCTCGAAACGCCCTCCATGATCTTCTTTCTGAACACTATGAACAGAACGATCAGAGGAAGCGATATCACCACGACAGCAGCCATCATAGCCGGGATATTCTCACGGCCGAAGCCGTTTTCGCGTATTTCCTCGATACCGTTTGAAACGAGGAAGTAAGCCTTGTCGTCGGTTATGAGCCGCGGCCATACGAAGGAGTTCCAGCACTCGATGACTTTGAGGATAACGATTGTGATTATCGTGGGCTTGCATATCGGTATCATCACTTTGAGAAGGTACTTCATGTCGCTCGTACCGTCCACCTTTGCCGCTTTGTAAAGCTCGTCGGGTATCTGCTCGAAGTTTTCTTTCAGCAGATATATGTAGAATACCGAAGTGACCGAGGGCAGTATAAGACCGGTGAAAGTATTGCGAAGTCCCATATCGGTTATGGTCTGGAAGTTGGTGATTATAACGAGCTCATTCGGTATCATCATGAGCGCGAGGAAGAGTGTGAACACAGCGTTTTTCCCGCGGAAATCAAGTCTCGAAAAAGCGAATGCAGCCGGAACGATCACCACCAGCATGATCGCTGTCGTAACGACTGTGAAGATAAGGGTGTTGAGGAAATACCTTGCGAGATCCACTGCCGTGAACGCTTCGATGTAGTTTTCAAGGGTAGGGGCGAGGGTGAAGAACTCGGGTATGTACTCCGAGTTGTACGCGCCGTAGCTCTTAACCGATGTGAGCAGCATCCAGTAAAACGGGAACAGCACCATTATCCCCCAAACCGAGAGCAGAATATAGATCAGAACAGTGAGTATATGTTTTCTTGCTTTCATACCGGCTCCTTAATAATGCACTTTCTTTTTGCTTATCATGAGGTTGATGACGGTTATCGTGAGAACTATGACGAAGAGGATTATCGCCGCCGCGGACGCGTAGGAGGGATAACCGCCGCTGTCGCCGTAGAGCATATCGTAAACATAACCCACGATAGTGTTCATGCCCGCGGCATTAAGATCGGTGCCGAAGAGCGCGACCGAGTCGCTGTACGCCTTGAACGCGCCAATAAATCCGGTGATAACGAGGTAGAAGATCATGGGTGAGATCATAGGGAGCGTTATCTTTGTGAACATTCTCCACCTTGAAGTCCCGTCTATGCGTGCAGCTTTATAGTACGTCTCGTTCACGGACGCGAGCGCGCTTGTGAGAATAAGTATCTTGAAGGGGAGCACTATCCATATCGTGTAGAAGCAGAGCACGAACATTTTCGCCCAGTACGGACCGTCTATGAAGTCAACGCTCCCGCCGCCGAACAGGTTTATGAGCACATTCACCAGTCCGTCCGAGTAAGCGGTCTTCTTGAAGAGTATCATGAACACAAGACCCACCGCAAGGGTATTGGTGACGTAGGGCAGGAAGTATATCGTCTGGAATGCCATTCTGAGCTTTTTTATGGAGTTGAGGGCGAGGGAGATGAGAAGCGCTAACCCTGTTGAAAGCGGTACGGTGATGATAACGAGAATGAACGTGTTCCGGAGAGCCTGCATGAAATACGGGTCGTGGAGCACATAATCGTAGTTGTAGCCGCCGACGCCGTAATATGTCTGTGAAGCTGAATTATAGCCCTCCTCGAAAGAATAGACGAAAACATCTATCAGCGGGTAGAGCATGAACACGCCGAGGAAGATCACCGCGGGAAGCAGATAGAGCCACGCTTTGAAGCCGTTCTTTTTCATGGATCCTCCTTTAGTCTTCATTGTTTATGTAGATGCGTTCTTCGGTTTCCTTATCGAAAATGAAGAGCTTGTGGGGCTTTACCGAGAAGCGTATCTCGCCGCTCTCACTGTCTGGCGCCTGGTCGGAATCCACTATGGCGCGTATCGTTTCGCCTTCGAGTGCATAGTGGTTTGAGATGATGCTCGTATCGCGTCCCATTACCTCCACGCCCACGAGCTTGCATTTAAGTCCTCCGTTCTCATCGGGGATAAATCCTTCCGGGCGGATCCCCACATACACCGGTCTGTTCTCTATGCCCTTTACCGGCATTACCGGGTCATCGCCTATGAACACTTTCCCGTGCTTTATTGAGCCGACAAAAACGTTGATCGCGGGGGTACCGAGGAATTTTGCAACAAACAGGTTCTTCGGGTCATCATATACTTTCTGGGGCTTGTCCGTCTGCTGGATCTTTCCGTCTTTCATGACGATTATGAGGTCGGAGATGCTCATAGCCTCTTCCTGGTCGTGGGTAACGAAGATCGTGGTTATGCCTGTTTCACGCTGGATCCTGCGTATCTCCTCGCGGGTGCGGAGTCTGAGTCTCGCGTCGAGGTTGGAGAGGGGCTCGTCGAGAAGAAGCACTCTCGGTGTTTTTACGAGGGCTCTTGCGATAGCGACTCTCTGCTGCTGACCGCCGGAGAGCTCGCTGGGTCTGCGTTCCATGAGACCGTCTATCTGCACGAGCTTTGCGGCTTCTTCGGCTTTGCGCTTCATCTGTTCCTTTGTGAGCTTCTTGTTACCTTTGAGATTCTCAAGGGGGAAGATGATATTCTGCATTACCGTAAGGTGAGGATAAAGAGCGTAGTTCTGGAAAACGAGCCCGATGCCGCGGAGCTCCGGGGGAACGTCGGTGACATCATCGCTGTCGAAAAAGATCTTGCCTTCGGTGGGAGTTTCAAGTCCGGAAATAAGGTTGAGCGCCGTGCTTTTTCCACAGCCCGAAGGACCGAGGAGCCCTATGAGCTTGCCGTCGGGTATCTCAAGATCGAAGTTATCTACCGCGGTAACGTCGGGCATATTCTTTGTGCGGTTCGGAAAACGCTTTGTGAGGTTTTTTAGTGTTATCTTCATGGCTGACCTTTCCTGTTCAGTGGTTGTCTTTTCTTACGAAGTAGTGTCTTGCGAGCGAGCGTGAAAGCCCGTCGAGACCGGGATAGAGAATGCGTTCGCTTATATTGAACTGGTCGAGCATATCTCTTACCTGCCAGCGGATCTCTTTGCTGATTATGTATTTCATGGTATGATCTGTGCGCTTTTCAAGGAAATCCTCGATATCGGAGATACCGGAGGGGATTATGGAGAAGAAGGAGTACTGATTTATGATGCGCTGATCCACAGAGGGAGGTTCTATGTTTACGAAAGCCTCCGAGCCCATGTCGATATCGTACTGGTCGATGCTGTCAACTATGGAAGTGAGGGTATCCACGGAAAAAACGAAGGAATGCTGGCGGCGGAGAGCTTCGCGGTAGCGGCTCGGAAGGTTTTTGTTTGCGGCCTGCATATCGAATCTCCAGACCACGCAGTCACGCTTGTCGAGCTTGTCGAAGTTATTCTCGGTGTTTGCGAAGTGCAGGGCGATAAGCGGCGAGTAAGTCCAGTCCAGGAGCCTTGTGGGAAGTCCGTGATGCTGACCTATCATCATCTGTTTCCAGATAGACGAGCTCAGGGTAGGGTCTTCGATACAGGCGTACTTGCTGAAGTTCCTGAGGACCGAGCTTTCAAGCTCCTTGTGCAGATGTTTGCAGTTGAGCCGCAGGCTTGTGGTGAGCTTATAGTTGGCGTCCGGCATACCTCTGTAGAAATATGGGCTTCTGACGCGCCTGATATCGGGGTTGAACTTCTGCTCCGATATTAGCTTCATAACGCCGTCGATGCTGTCGATAAAAACGGTCTCGATCATTAAAATCACTCCATGATTATAAAATACCAACTTATATTATATACCTGTGAAAGAGAAAAGTCAAGCAAAAAAAGAACAGGGCAGACGCGGTAAAAAGCCGTATCTGCCCTGCATTATCACGAGAGCTCGGAAAGATGAACGGATCGGGCGGATATTTTATCCGAGCTCGTAGGGAAGAAGCGTTACGAGCTTTTCCGCGGGAACGATATCCTTGAGCAGGTTCACGATCTCTGCCTTTTCGGTCTCGTTTGACGGGAGCTTGTGGGTATAGGTGATCTGTATGTCGTTCACGTCGGTCCTGCATGAACCGAGCATATTGAGCGCATTTGCCATGAGCTGAAGCCTGATCTTCAGCCCCTCGGTGAAATAGCGTTCCTTGATCTTCGTGAGCTGCTCAAAAGCGAGGAGCTTGTATTTAAGCGCGACTCCGGAACTGTTTCCCGAGAAGCTTTCGTCGGTAAGACAGGGAACTCCGCTGAACTTGTGGATATCATTCTCGATAGCGCGTCTGAGGATATCTACGGAGCTTTCGTCGAACTGTCTTGTGAGCCATTTTGCGTCGCCGGTATCGTCCATGGTCATGATCCCGTATTTCTTTATCGAGCTGAGCGTTTCGCTTTCTTCTTCCGCGGTATCGCCGAGGATCTGTCCTTTGATGATGAGGAGAGAATCAACGAACTGCTCCTTATCGTTGACCCTGTCGGACTGCAGCGTATTGTACGCGTCGATAAGGGAAGTGACCTGCTCGAAATCGCCCTGTCTGTCCCAGTTGTTGTAGTATTCTATGATCGGCACGCCGCCGAAGAAATGCTCGTAAGGCTTCGAGACTTTTGTGACGGAGAACGACGGCGTAACGACGAATTCGCATACCGTCTCCCTGTCGCAGAGATAAACTCTGTAGCCCGAGCGGAAACCGTCGTTTTCCGAGAGCGGCATATAGTAAACGCCGAAGACAGGCTCTCTTGCAACAGTATCGTCATAGACCACGAAAGCGTTCCTCGGGTCAAGGCTCGCCAGCATTATCTCGCCGTTCTCCGTGAGATAGAGCATCTCGTATGAAACGCCGAATATCGAGCTGTAGCGGGCAAGGTCGATGTCCTGTGTCTCGCTGTCACAGCGGGCGAGGGCGGTTTTTATCCCCGAAATGTCCCTGCCGCTCCTGCTGGTGTATTTTACGGGCTCACCGAGGAAATATCCGGTGGTGCAGTCCGTAATGTATTTCGCGTGATTGCAGACGAGCCTGTTATCCGGGGTGTTCCCGTGTCTTGTGCGGGAAAGAATATCGTGTTCGCCGATGTAGTAGCTGTAAAGCCTGTCGAGCCTTTCATTTTCCACCGAGTGGCGCAGCATGAATTTAGCCGCGAGTTTAGGTGTTATCTTTGTGTTTTCCGGTATTGTGAACATAAATTCTCCTTTCTTGTTCCGATGCAGTTTCCCGGGCTCCGATGTGCGGTCAGAGTCCGAGTTTCCTGCGGTCGATGCAGCCTATCGTGCGATTTCTGAAATGCTCTTCGAGAGCATATCTTACTGCATCTATCGTGTGATTGTCCTTGTCGGGATAGCCGCTTCTGAACCCACCGTTGCCGTCGGGGGTGAACCTGTATCCCGTGAATTCTCTTGCGGCGTTTGGGCAGCGCACCGGGTCTATTATTATGCGGTCGAGACTGCATAATCTCCGTATCCCGTATTCCACCGAGCCCTGACCTTTTTTTGCAGGGCGTATGTTGAAGCCCCGTGCCCTGAGTTCATCGTTTGAGCGCGGTTCGGCGCTGTCGGCAGTAATGACCGAGCGTCCGACGCCGAATTTCCGTATCTCTTCCGCTATCTCATCGAACCCTGCGCCGCAGCGGAAGTATTCCTCGAAGATGTAAAGCCGCCTTCCGCCCTCATGAGCCGTTCCTATGAATACGAAGGGGTCGGCGCCATAACCCCAGTCTATCCCGCGGCAGATGCGGTCGAATGAACTGAGCTTATCATCGTCTATCGGCTGGAGCAGAATATTTGTGAAGACCTCCGCACCCGTTCCGGTTATCTCGCCGAGGTATTCGTTTGCATATCGCTTCGGGTCTGTCTTTGCAAGATAACCGGCTTCCGCTATGAAAGCTTCTCCGAGCCATTCGCGGGGAACGTCCCTGTAATCGCTCCTGTGAACGAGCCTGTCGTCACGAGGTTTTGCGAAGAAAGTATTTATCCAGCTTGCACCCGAGCGCGGGGGATTATACGAGTAGAAAACAAAAAACCGGCCGTTTCCTCTCATGAGCGACTGGTTTATCATATCTATTTCTTCAATTCCCGAAAATTCATCGGCTTCTTCGTACCAGATGTACTTCATATATCCCGACGAGCATTTTACCGATCTGAATTTGCGCGGGTCATCGGCGCCGCGGAATATTATCTTCTGACCGGTGGGCTTATAGACGAGCTCGGGTATGCTCACGCGGCTGTCCCATAAGTCGGCGGCACCGAGCTTTTCCACTGCCCACACGAGCTGCTCAAAAACGGACTCTCTGAGATTTTTCCCGACCTTGCGGACCGCGCAGCCGTTGGCGTTCCTGTCCGCCATTATCCCGCGGATCATCTCAAGGCTTACGAAGGAAGATTTACAGCTCCCACGTCCTCCGCAAAGCGCGTAGTGAGTGTGCGCGCATTCCCCGATATCGCGGTGGACGCTGTGAAATGACGGCGGGATAAGGTCAAGGAAGTTTATCCTGTTTTGTTCCGTCATAGATTATCACCTGTGGGAGGGATTCCCGTTCCGAGTCCTTTCCTTCGAGCCCGAGATATCTCCCGAGCCTGAATGCAGCCCCGATGCGGTCTTTTTCGCCGACCTCACTGCTCCGCATCACATTAGTGAGGAATTCCATTATCTCTTCCTTGTCGGCGATCTTTTTCTGTTTTGCATCTGTCATGTATTACTCCTTTCGTTTCCGTAAAAATTATAGACCTGTGCAGTTTCCGCACAAGTCTATGATAGCAGTATATCATGTTTTTTAAGGACATTCAAGGACATACAGGGACATACTCGGAAAGATCAGCGCCAAAAATGTGCAGCATGGTCTGTTCCTAAGCCGTAAAGCGTCTTTTTTATCAGCTTACCGACCCGTTCACAAGCTCTCTGAAATGATCTCCGCGCTCCTCGAAATTCTTGTAGAATCCGTAGCTTGCAGCCGCAGGGGAGAGGAGACAGAGCTGTTTCGTCACAGTTTTTGCGTGCGCTACAGCATCGTTGAGATCTGCCGCGTGATAGATGCTTCGTTTGCTGTGATCGAGCTGTGGTTCGATCTTGTGGCCGCTGTCGGGGAGAAGTATGACATTTGCTATATCCGACGCGTTGAGAAAATCCACGAGCCCGGTGTAGTCGATACCTCTGTCCATACCGCCCACGATAATGGTATCCACGTTCCCGAAAGCGCGCACAGCAGCTATCGCGGTGCTCGGGCAGGTGCTTATGCTGTCGTTGATATAAGTTACTCCGTTTATGGTCCCCACGTTCTCAAGGCGGTGGCGAAGCCCGTCAAAGGTACTGACAGCCGCGAGTATATCCGCGTTGTCACACCCGCACATCTGCGCCGCTTTCATGGCGATGCCGATGTTGTATAGATTGTGCCGTCCAAGGAGCTTAGTCTGTATATCGAAATGATATCCTTCGATGACCAGAGAATCACCGTTAAGGCAGATATCGGCGGCATCAGTAAGAGAAGCGGTGATGATACGGGATCGTGCGTTTGCAGGTGCGAGGTCTTTGTTTACGATGAGGGTGTCGCCGTCTTTCTGATGCAGGTATATGTTCTCCTTTGCGGCGCGGTATGCGTCAAACCCGGTGTAGTGGTCGAGGTGCTCCTCAAAGAGATTGAGATACACGGCGATCTCCGGTGAAGCCTGAACATATTCGAGCTGGTGACAGGACATTTCACAGACTATGATCGTGTCCGCGTCAAGATCGGGAATGCATTCAAGGGGCGGAACGCCGATGTTTCCTATAAGGAGCGCCTTTTTCCCGCAGTGTGTGAGAATATGGTGGGTGAGGGAAGAAGTGGTGGATTTGCCCTTGGTGCCGGTGATGCCGATGATCCTGTTGGTGCAGTACCGGAGCAGCAGATCCGTCTGGCTCGTTATCTTCTTTTTCACAGTATCGGGGACGCTGTCGAAAAGGGCTATGCCCGGCGCTTTCATTATCACATCGAACTGACCGAGACAGCCGAGATAGTTCTCACCGCTTATGACTTCGATCCCCTCTGTCTCGGCGCAGGAAACATCGTTCCTGTCCGCGATTGTGATACTGCACTCAAACTTTTTCAGCAGTTTCAGAGTTGAGCGACCCTCGCGCCCGAAGCCGAGGATAAGTACGTTCTTCCCCGTGAAAAAGTCCTGCAAACTATTGTAAAATCCGCTCATTTTCCTTCTTTGAGCAGTCCGATAAGCTCTGCGGGAACGAAGTTGTCTTCATCAAAATACCCGTCAAGATCTTCCGGAGTGCCGTGTTCCTCTCTCATATATTCCGCAAGCAGCGCGGGCATTTTCTTTCCTGTTCTCCGTTCACAGGCGCGGTGAAGCGCGAGCTTTATCTCCGCGCGCGTTCCTACGCACTCGAAAGGTTTGTCGAGATCGGGATTTTCAAGTGCCATGAAAAGCCGGCGATGATCGGTGTTATCGAGCATATCCGTGCCGAAAATGCTCACGAGTGTATCATCGTCAAGAAACGCCGCGAGCATGATGTAAACATACAGGCACTTAGCACAGTCGCAGCACCACACGTCCTTTTTCGAGCCTAAGTTGCAGCTCCTGAAAACGGGGAAGTACCGGGGATACTGCACGAACTTCTTCGCTATCTGCCACTCCGTCCACGGGCGCAGCAGACTGAAATATACGGGCTCCGGGAGAAGCCATTTCCCGCAGTATTCACGGAAATCCCGCTCAAACGCCGTGCTTTTGCTGTACTGGTGGTTCACGTCGCTTCCGCCCACATTGCCCTCATTGGCGCTGCTCTCGTTGGAAAGCGCGATATATTTCTTCCCGGTGAGCACAGCCGCGAGGTAGGACGAGAATGCAACTATAGCCGAGAACGGCGTATGTCCGTTGAGCCAGCCGTCGGCGTTGCGTTTCAGCAGCTCGGGGTCAATGGTGCGTGTAAATCCGACTATGTGACCGTCATCGTAGCCTGCCGTATGGGCGCAGTCGGTGGTGGTCTTTCTCGGATTTATAAGGAAGCACAGGTTATCCTGCTGCATATTCTTCAGCAGTTCAAGCGTAACGATGCTGTCTTTTCCGCCGCCTACGGGAATAAGAGCACCTTTGCGGCTGCCGGCGAAGATATCGGAAAATGCGGGCTGCTCCCTGCTTTCGCACTCGATCGTCATGAAGCTGTCAAAGTCTGTGCTGATACCGTTGCGGTAGAAGAACTCGCCGAGACCGCCCCAGTACAGTTTCTTCCACCACTGTATCTGTTCGTCGGAAAGAGCACCGCACTGCACCTTAACGCGGGGCGGACAGGCGCATTTCCAGTAGCTCACGAGCTCTACCATTCCTATCGAGAACACGATATATTCGTACAGCTTCCGGTCGATACCGTCGGGAACCGTTATCCCGCAGAACTTCCATTCGGGGCGGAACTCGTAACTGTCAACAGAGAAGTGAAATGAGAAACCGCCGTCGGTAACGGAGTAACTGTGGTAGATGAATTCGGGGTGTTCCGAGCGAAGTTCATTGAATTTATCCAAGGTCATACCAGCTTTCCGAGAATATTGAAAAGTTTCTCTGCGTATTTTGACTGATCGGGCAGTTCATGGGCTCTTCCTTTTGGCTGAGGCTCGACGCTGAGGTTCAGGTCTTTCTGCTGACCCTTTTCGTCGAGAAAGCTGAGTTCGGCTGCGTAAACTCCGGTAGTCTGGGTCTTGTGGAGCTCACCGAAGATCACGGTGCTGAGAAGATAGCTCTCCGTATAGCTTGTGTAGTTATCGAAGCGGTAGAGCACGAGCCTGCCTTTTGATGTAACGGTTATGTAAGCAAATTCGCTTGAAGCGTGGGTCATTCTTTTGACCTGCTTGTTCACCATACCGAAAACGGGACAAAGGATCTTTTCATCCTCCTGCATGAGCGGTCTGAGGGAATTGAACATAGCGGTCTCGTTTACTTCCATTTCTTTTTCCTCCGAAAATCAGCAGCAGCGGCTGCTGTGACAATAGTTTTCACGATGAAACTGAGTTTGGCGCAAAGAAACTTCCGCTTCAGCAGAAACCTCCGTCAACGCCGAGGGTCTGACCGGTGGTGAAATCGTTCTGCTCGAAAAATCTTGCAGCGTGCGCGACGTGTTCCGGTTTTCCGATGCGCATAAGCGGTGTCGCGTCTTTCAGTTCCCGCATCTCTTCTTCGGTAAGATGCCCGTTCATGGGGCTTTCGATGACCCCCGGAGCTATGCAGTTCACTCTTATCCCCGACGGGCCGAGTTCTTTTGCAAGCGCCTTTGTGAAGCCGATGATCCCGGCTTTTGCAGCCGAGTACGCCACTTCGCAGGAAGCGCCGTAAACTCCCCACACCGAGGATATATTGACGACGCAGCCGTTTTTCCTGCGTATCATTTCCCGTGTGACATCACGGGTGAGCCTCATCACCGAAACAAGATCCGTGTCGGTCATGCGGTGAAGTTCCTCGTCCGTCGTGTCGCCGAAAAGCTTTATCTGCGAGATGCCCGCGTTGTTTATGAGAAGGGTGCAGTCCCGCATATACGGGTCAAGAGCGTGCATCTGATCTCTGTCCGAAAGATCGCAGCGCACCGGTACCGCATCTGTCTCTTCCGCGAGTATTTCCGCGGCTGAGCCGTTATTCAGGTAGGTGAACACAACGCGGTAGTCTGACGCGAATTCCCTTACGAGAGCCGAGCCGATAGCACCGCTCCCGCCTGTTATTATTGCCGTTTTCATATAATTATATTTAAGCCTGCCTGACCGGTATTACTTTGTTTTTTCAAGAAGTATCCCGTCGTCGTTTGCCGAGAGAGCTATCTCTTCCGGCGCGACAGCTCCGCTTTCTATTATGAGGTCGGCGATGCTGTCGTCAACTTCCTCGCGGATAACGCGGAGAATGTCACGGCCGCCGTATTTTCCGCCGTGAGCTTTCTTTGCGATGTACTTATACGCAGAGTCGTCGATCACGAGCTTCGTGCCGTTCTCCGAGAGAGCCTTGACGGTATCCGCGAGCTGTAGTTTTGCAATATCCGCGTAGTTCTCCTCTGTGAGCGGTGAGAATACCACCACGTCATCGACACGGCCGAGAAATTCGGGTCTGAGGAACTGGCGGAGCGCCTTCATAGCCTTTTCTTTTGAGAGATCGCCGGTAGTTTTTCCGAATCCCATTCCGGATTCGCCCGTCGATGAGCCGGCGTTCGATGTCATGCAGATTATGGTGTTCTCGAAGTTCACCTTCTTGCCGTGGGAGTCGGTGATCCTGCCCTCGTCGAGTATCTGGAGAAGAATGTTCATTACGTCCGGGTGCGCTTTTTCGATCTCGTCGAAAAGGATAACGGAGTAGGGGCGTCTGCGGACTTTTTCGGTGAGCTGACCTGCATCGTCGAAGCCCACATATCCGGGAGGCGAGCCGATGATCTTTGAAACGCTGTGCTGCTCCATATACTCGGACATATCGAGCCTTATGAGCGGGTCAACTCCGCTGAACAGCTCCTCCGAAAGCACCTTGACGAGCTGGGTCTTTCCGACGCCGGTAGGTCCGACGAAGATGAAAGATGCGGGTCTGCGCTTTGTGGTGAGGTTGACGCGGGTGCGCTTGATGGCTTTTGCGACTTTTTCACAGGCCTCGTCCTGACCGATGATCTTTTCCTTGAGAATGCTTTCAAGCTTTGCGATCTTCGAGAATTCCGTCTCCATTATCTTCTGTGCAGGGATACCCGTCCACATCTCGATGACCTTTGAGATATCGGCTGCGGTAAGATGCACTTCCGCGACCAGCGGTTCGAGACGCTTGATCTCTGCCTCATTCTTTGCACGTTCGGTCTTGACTTCCGCGAGCTTCTCATAGTCCGGCTCGGACGCTTCTTTAAGCTCTTCCTCGCGTCTGTCAAGCTCTTTTTCGAGCTGACAGCACTTCTCATATGCGGTGAGATCGTCGCTCTTTATGCTTGCGCAGGCGCTTGCTTCATCAAGCAGGTCTATTGCCTTGTCCGGCAGGTATCTGTCGGTTATATACCGCTCGGAAAGCGTAACGCAGGGCATTATCATATCGTCGCCGATCTTTATCTTGTGATGTTCCTCGTAATAGCCCTTTATGCCGCGAAGGAGCTCGGCTGTCTCGTCAATAGTGGGTTCCGTAACGGTCACGGGCTGGAAACGGCGCTCAAGGGCGCTGTCCTTCTCTATGTGCTTTCTGTATTCGTTGAACGTGGTGGCACCGATGACCTGGAGCTCTCCGCGGGAAAGGGCAGGCTTGAACATATTCGCCGCGTTCATGGTGCCCTCGCTGTCGCCCGTGCCGACGAGGTTATGCACTTCGTCAATGAAGATGATTATGTTGCCGAGATTCTTGATCTCCTCGATAAGTGACTTCACACGGCTCTCGAACTGACCGCGGAACTGAGTGCCGGCAACAAGGGCTGTGAGGTCGAGCAGGTAAAGCTCCTTGCCCTGCAGACGGAATGGCACGTTCCCGTCCGCGAGTCTCTGGGCAATTCCCTCTGCTATCGCGGTCTTTCCGACGCCGGGTTCGCCTATGAGACAGGGATTATTCTTGGAGCGGCGGGAGAGTATCTGGATCACGCGCTCGATCTCCTTGTCACGTCCGACGATCCTGTCGAGCTTGCCGTTCTTTGCCTTTTCGGTGATGTTGGTGCAGAACGTGTTGAGGAACTTGCGTTTTTTTGCAGCCGCCTTTTTCTTCTCCTCCGCACGCTTTTTCTTATCCGAAGTCTTGTCCTTATCCTTCGGAGCGTCGCCTCGTTTATCGTCCATGTTAGTTGCGAAGAAGCGCTCGAAGAACGCGGGAACGGTGCCGCCCTCCTTGAAGCCGTCAACGGCGTCATCGTCCTCATCGTCGTCTGTTTCATCGTCAAAATCTTCTTCGTCAAGATCGTCGTATTCGTCAACATCTCCGTCGTCGTATTCCTCATTTCCCATAGGCGAGTTGAGGAACGGCATATTCGAGATATTGTCCAGATCAAGGTCGGACAGTCCCATTTGTTTGAGGTAGTCGTTTACCTGCGGGATATCCAGCTCCTTTGCGCATTTGAGACAATATCCGTTCTCAAATTTCTGTGTGCCGCTCATGCCCGACATAAATACTACAGCGGGACGTTTGTGGCATCTTGAACACATCATATCCATAGCTTTTGGCTTCCTTTCTTATGGGAACCTCTAAAAACCCAATTTGAGAGAAAAAGAGCTATCCACGCCGTCTACTGCGTCAAACCTCCTAACCGGGCGCCAGCCCGGCTTCGTCGGCTTTCCTTGTATCCGACGCAGCTATCTCATTTTCTCTTTTCAA
>JAGBMA010000012.1 GCA_017635095.1 Ruminiclostridium sp.
ACCGTCCTTATCAGACGGCTATCCGTTTCTTATTCCGCATACCCACAATCAAGCACCCTGAGCGTTGTATGCTCACTGTTCTGCGGATCAACAATATCATAGCTGATCGAGCTGCACCTGAGCTGACTACAAAGCTCTGTGGCTCGTTTCAGGAAGTCGGACGGAATCTCCACAAGAGAGCCGTCGTTTTTTATGAGCTTTACGCCGTTTCTCCGCAAGTCCTCGATGAAGTCCTCACTCGTCATTGTCCTGTTCCTCGGTGGTTTCCGCACCCTCGCTCGTTTCAAGGGTGATCGTGTGGGTATAGATCATGTGGTCATTCAGGCAGTCCAGGGAGCAGTAGCTCTGATTGGTGTCCTGATGCTTGTAATAGCTCTTGCCCGCCGGAATTTCCTTGTAACAGTTCGCACAAAACATTACTCGTCCCTCCATAAGTAGATCATTGCATCGTACACGGCTCTCTGCGCCTGCATACGGAGCAGATTGCCGATTGCTCCTGACTGGTTGATCCTGCCTGACATGACCGCAGCCTGATAGTCACGGCTCGACCGCATCAGAAGCTCGGTCTGACGGTTCACAGCGTCCGTGACCTTTGTATCAAGCTCGTCAAGGTGCTTGTAAATTTCGCCCTTGTCCACGATCTCCTGCAAGAGATCGGGTCGCTTTTCCTCGATGTGGTGCAGATAGTAGCGAATGTGGTCGGTGTGGAACACATAACGCTCCGTTTCGCCTGTCCTGGGGTTACAGTGGCGTACCGTCTGCGTGTCGGTATCAAGTTCCCACACAGGAGCGCCGCCCACGGTCTGTTTGCTCTTGAATAACATCGCCGTCACTTCCTTTTCTTCGTCATATAGTAGCCGATACCGCCGACTCCTGCGAAAACTGCCACTCCTGCGATGATCGCAAGCGGATTGGCTCCAGAACGCTTGGAATCGTCCTCAGAAACACTTGACGGACTGTCGGGGGTATCGTTACCCGCTGCGGAAGAATCACCCTCATAGCCTTGCTCTGCAAGGCGGTCGTTCTCCGTTCCTCCTGCGACCTCTCCGATCACTCTCGGACTGTCCTCGCCGTTATCGTTGATCTGATGACCGCCTGTGCTTTCTCCGGGTTCGTCTTTCAGGGTACTGAACGGAGGAAAAGTGTCCACGGTATCGCCGTTGCGGTCGATCATCTGCCAAGTACCGTTCAGGAGCGTGAAGCTGTAAAAGTTGTCCTCAGTCTCGATCGTCCAGTTACCGCTGTTATCGTCCTCAAAGTCCCAGCCGTCGATCAGGTCACGGTAAGATAGGCGGGAAAGCAAAGGCTATGCCGATACTCGGTCTCGGAATGTTCTCACTTTCCGACAGTGAAGCCGAAAACTCGACCTACTGGGCATTAAAGCACGGCTTCCGGCTTATCGACACGGCGCGTATATACGGCAACGAAGAAGCTGTCGGCAGAGGGATAAAGCGTGCAATTGACGAGGGTTATGTGACCCGCGGCGAGATATTCATAACAACAAAGATGTGGACTTCCGATTACAGTGACGGTGCGGCGGCAATCGACGCTTCACTGTCACGGCTCGGACTTGACTACATCGACCTGATGATACTGCACCATTCCCAGCCGAGCAATGATGTTGACGCTTACAAAGCTATGGAACAGGCTGTCAGGGACGGAAAGCTCCGCTCGATAGGACTGTCGAATTACTATGAGCCGGAGGACTTCGACAGAGTTGTGAATGCGACAACTATCAAGCCCGCGCTCCTGCAAAACGAGACACACCCGTATCATCAGAGCGGTCTGATGAAGGAGCATATCGCGCAGTATGGAACTGTGCTTGAAAGCTGGTTCCCGCTCGGCGGACGCGGAAACACGCAGACGCTGTTCAATGACGAGACTATCAGCAGTATTGCTTCAGCTCATGAAAAATCCTCGGCGCAGGTCATACTACGCTGGCATCTGCAGGCAGGTCAGATCGCGATACCCGGCTCGTCAAACGAGCAGCATATAATCGAGGATTATGATATATGGGACTTCGAGCTTTCAGACGAGGAGATGCGGAGTATGTCGGCACTTGAAAAGGACGAACGGTTTTCGTGGTATTGATAATGCATGGATTTGTTCATAAGTTTTCCTTGTGACATACATAAGAAATCAGAATTGATTTATCACAATATCTGTGATATAATAATATCAATAAAACATAACGGAGGTACTTGAAAATGGCAACCTTGAAAGCGGTTCTCTCAAAGGCAATGTGGAGTATGCCGCAGAGCTGATACAGGCGAAAGTCGGAGGGGATATGTTCCGCATAGAGACTGTTGAACCGTACCCGGCGGCGTATGATCCCACAATTAATCAGGCGCTTGACGAACAGCGCGCAAATGCCCGTCCTGAGCTGAAAAACAGCATTGATCTGAGCGGCTATGACACGATATATCTCGGTTATCCGAACTGGTGGGGAGATATGCCTATGGCGCTGTACATTTTTCTTGAACAGAATGATTTCTCCGGAAAAAATGTAAATGTTTTCGTATGCCACGGCGGGAGCGGAGCTTCAGCTACCCTGTCAACTGTCAAGAGCTTGCAGCCCGGCGCTAATGTCTCAGACAGTGTTCTGACGCTTTACTGGAAGGATATCCCGGATGCGCCTGCAAAGATAAACGAATGGACAGGATAAAGCCGAATATATTCTGAACTGAAAAACCGCCCGACGGAGTATTGAACTCTGTCGGGTGGTATTTTGTTTGTTTTGCAATTAAAGCGAAGCCTTGAAAATATCAAGAATATCCTGTTCATTCAGCGGAGCCCATGCATTTTCAAGTCCCTCGTTCTCGGCAACGTGATGTGCCATTTCACCGAGGCGGCTCTCGTCAATTCCGACATCTTTCAGGTGCATCGGGATACCGATAGACTCAAAGAACTTGTATGTCTCGTCTATTGCCTTATTTGCAATATCGAATTTGTCGAGATTGCTGTCAATGCCGAATACATTCACGCCGTATTTTACGAAGCGGTCAACGGTCTTATCGCTGAGAATATGCTTCATCCAGCGGGGCGTGATGATCGCAAGCCCCTCGCCGTGGGTGATGTCATAGTACGCGGAAAGTGCGTGCTCCATTCCGTGACACGGCCAGCCGGAAGCGCTGTTTCCGAGTGCGTATATCCCGTTGCAGCCGTAGGTGCAGTCCAGCATCATCTCGGCTCTTGCGGTATAATCCTCCGGATTATCGAGACACTTGCGTGCATTCACCATAAGGCTCTTCAGTCCTGCCTCCATAAATCCATCGTTCAGCAGTGTTGAATCTTCACAGAAATACTGTTCCATAATGTGGTTCATCGCATCGGCGCAGCCTGCCGCGGTCTGCTTCTTCGATACAGTGAAGGTGTAGGTCGGGTCGAGGAAAGATACTGCCGGATAAAGAAGTGAGTCAACATATCCGATCTTGTCATTGGTTTCGGTGCGGGAGATAACGCCGCCGCTGTCGTATTCGCTCCCGGTAGCCGCGAGAGTGATGATGTCAACTATCGGCAGTGCAGCCTTCGCCTTTACCTTGTATGAGATGAGATCCCACGGGTCGCCGTCGTACTTTGCGCCTGCCGCGATAGCCTTTGTGCAGTCGAGAACACTGCCGCCGCCGACTGAAAGGATAACATCAATGTTCTTTTCCTTGCAAATCCTCACGCCGTCAAGCACACTCGGGTCGTACTTCGGATTGGGCTGGATACCGGGCAGCTCATAGATCTCGCTGTCTTTCAGCAGTTCCTTTACCTTGTCGTAAAGCCCGATTTTTTTGATGCTGCCGCCGCCGTAAGTGAGCAGTATCTTCTTACCGAAGCTGCTCATGACTTCCGGCAGCTTTGAGATAACCCCCTTGCCGAAGATGAGCCTTGTTGGGGTCATGTAGTCGAAATTCTGCATAATGTGTTCCTCCTTATAAATACTGTGCATTTCCGCACAGATCATTTGTCTGTCTGCCGGTTCTGCCTACAACTCTAATAACTCAGGCGAAGTATCGGGTCTGAGCGAATCATTTCATACATGGTATCATGGTTGCCGTGCCGTACTGCCGACCGGAAATATCGTAACTGTTTTAGCATGATTCACCTCAATAAGTTGAAGCAGACGCAACGCAGTGTATCTCCCTTTGAACAGATTTTTATGCCACTGCACATTCAGAATATGGTGCAGTATCAGCAGCACCAGCATTGCCGTGCCGAGGATCTCGTGCGTCATATCGCCTATCATCGAGTACGACATCAGAAACAGCACCACGCCTGTCATTGCAATATCTACTGTTATTTTGAAAATAAGTTTTTGTTTCATCAGCCTGCTGTCCAATCATTCACAAGTGCTTGAGCTTCGCTCTTCATTAAGAAAAATGCTGTTAAAGCGGACATGGTATGACCACCGCTTTTTTATTATCTTACCATATATTCTGTAATAAATCAATTCATATTTCTAATGAATGTGATAAGAAAAACTTATAAAAGTAAAGTCAGCCCGGTAATATCGGGCTGACCGTGTTTGCGTTTTATATGTTATTTCATTTCTTTTGCAATTTCCATAAGCATACTCCTTGACATTATCGTGTATCGCAATTGACTTTACTATCGGCATTATCTCTTTCCTTTCTTTTTCCGGTTGTTTTCTGTGCCGCGGTTTGCGGCGTATCATAGGTTCAGTCGGTAGTCTGAACCTATGGAACAAGGCAGTTTTGAGCATCAATACTGCCGTGGATTTTTGAGGGGTGAGCTCAAAAATCCGGAAAGTGTACGTACACTTTCTCTGCTTGCGTTAGCAAGTTTTTTAAGCCGGTGTACGGATAACGGCTGTTTCGTGATTTTGCCCCTGCGGGCTCTTCCTGTCATTAGACTCACCTCCTTGCGTTGAAAAAATAGTCCCTTCATAAGTACCTACAAAAAATGCCAAAAACAGGACGTCTTTTCCGGCGAAAATCAAAAATTCTCTGTTAT
>JAGBMA010000013.1 GCA_017635095.1 Ruminiclostridium sp.
AGCCCCACACGCGCGTCCGCAGACGCGCCGAGGGTGCAGGGCAGAGCCCTGCCGGGGTGTGGGGCGGAGCTCCACACGCGCGTCCGCAGACGCGCTTCAGAAGCCTTTAAGGCGAAGATCGCTGACGAGGTCGATATAGAAGCTGCGGACGTTGAAATCGGGAATGTTTTCGCGGTTGAGGTCGATCATGTCGGCATGGGTGATGCCGCGGCGGCCGTTTACGCGGAAAACACGGAAGTCTGCGCCCCATGCCATAGATGCAAGCGAAACAAGACCGTCGTTTTCACCGTCAGTCCTGCGGACAAACGGGAGCGAGACATTGAGCGGAAAACGGCCGTTGTATGCATATTTGGCAGATGTTCCTATGCTCTGATAGTAAACGTCGGGGCTGTCGGGAGTTTCCGCATTGAGCGCGGAACAGGCGCTCTCGCGCAAGTCGGCTACTGCCGCAAGAAAATCCGGCTCCGTGTCGCCTACCCGGCGGGCTGCCGCATTGTACATCTTTGCCATGCGCTCCCGGGCTTCCGCAGAAAACTTGTTGTAAATACTCTCAACGAATATGCAGCCGCGATGAGGTGTGTTGATGGTAGTAAGCGATGCGACATACTTGTCGGAGCCGAGACGTGAAACCGCGTACCGCGCATCAAGACCGCCCTTTGAGTGGGCTATTATGTTCACCTTTTCACACCCGAGCTCCTTCACCACGTCTTCTATGCGCTCTGCAAGCTCGGCAGCGCTTTCTCTCACAGACAGAGCCGACTGCTGATTGCCATAGCGTATGACGGCGCCGCAGCGGGTAAGGGCTGCAGGAACGCGCCCCCAGTAGTTGAGAACGCTGCTGTCGCGGAAAAATACGCCGTGAACGAGCAGTATCGGGTATTTCGTCGCACAGACCCGGGAAGCTGCAAGCTCCTTTTCGTGTGCAATATACCGGGCTTCATAGGCACATTCACCGTTCGCCGAAATTATAAGCACAAGCAGGAACGGTATGTGCACCACAGGGATCATGCAGAATACCGCGGCAAGCACCTTCAGCACCACGCCAAGCCGCGTGGACGTGACAATAACGCGTATAACGCCGTTCCAAAGATATATGAAGCAGGTGATGAGGGCAAGTATGATGTAGGGCACATCGGCTTCGGGACGGAAAAGGCCTGCTGCCGCACGGTATATTCCGAATGCAGTCTCCGCGTAAAACCCCAAAAGAAACGCCGTGAGAAGATCAGCCCCGCCCGCAAGCACCGTCGGACGAAGTGAGCGAAGCCGGTAAATGCCGGGGAAAACGTTAAGTGCAGTGAACGGGACAAAGAGTAATGGGACCGCCACGGTGACTGCAACCACGGAAAAACCGGAAGCACCTATAAAAAGGCAGGCTCCCGGTATTGCAAGCAGTATGGCTGTATCGAGCAGGATAAACAGTATTCTCAGAAAGATCATTTTTTCTCCTCGGATATTTCATCGGCTGCAGGTTCGATGTCGTCATCTTTTTTATACGCCTCGTTCTTTTCCCAGAGATCTTCGAGACGCGCAAGAGTTTTTTCGAGCTTGTCGCTGTTCCTCATACCTACTTCGGCGACAAGCGCGTTTATGAGGCTGAGAGGGGCGGCAAGACTGTCGGCATAGCTTATTATGTCGCTTCTCGCGAGGAGAAGCTGGTCGGCATACTCGGCGAGGGGCGAAGCCTCGGAATCCGTTATGGCGATTATATCCGCGCCGCATTCCTTGGCGTATGCGGTAGCGGTGAGGGTGTTCTTGAAATATCTTGGGAACGAGATAGAGATGAACACATCATCTTTGCCGAGATTGATGAGCTGTTGGAGAATACCGCTGGAGTTTATGGGCTGGACATGAACTACGCTGTCGCAGGAAAGGCTCAGGTAGTTACTCAGGAAGCGGGCGAGGATATCGCTGCTCATAGCGCCGAAGATATAAACGCGCTTTGCGGCGATGATCTTCTCGACTGCGGCATTGAAGCTCTCTTCGGACATATTTTCGAGGGTATATCGGATCCTCTCTATATCCTGTGTCATTACGTTTTTGAGCAGGTTCCCGCCTTCGAGCCTGTCCGCAGAGATATTGAGTCTCTGGAGCGTGGTGAGACGGTTCCTTCCGTAGCTCCTGAGGGCGCGCTGCATCTCCGGGTAGCCGTCGAACCCCATTTCGTCGGCGAAACGCACCACGGTGCTCTCGCTCACCCCGACAGCCACTCCGAGCTTTGCGGCGGTCATGAACGCCGCTTTTTCGTAATGCTCGGTGATATATTTTGCAATGTACTTCTGGCTTTTGGAAAATTCGGGCATTCTTCGTTCAATGTCCGCGATAAGATTTGATGACATTTTTCCTCTTCTCCTTCAACAGAAATATGCATTTTCATATTATTATACATCTTTTCAATGAAAAAATCAAGCCCAAAATGCAATTTTGATCTGTCCAGCTTGCAAATATTGCAAGACCGCAAAAATTTTAAAAAAAGGTTGACTTTAGGGCGCGAAAAAGATATAATATAATGTAAGATTAAAGAAAAGGAGAACAAAGATATGGCATTTATTTATTCCGAACCCTCGCATACTTTCGGCGAGTACCTCATTATTCCGGGTTACTCTTCCTCACAGTGTATCCCCGCAAATGTGTCTCTTAGAACGCCTGTTGTTAAATTCAGAAAGGGCGAAGAAAGCGCGATCAATATGAATATCCCGATGGTATCGGCTATAATGCAGTCCGTTTCCGGTGAGAAAATGGCTATCGCTCTTGCAAAAGAAGGCGGTATCTCGTTTATTTACGGCTCCCAGACCGTAGAGGATGAAGCGGCAATGGTAGCAAGAGTTAAGGCTCATAAGGCCGGCTATGTAACGAGCGACTCAAACCTCAGCCCCGATATGACGCTTGCGGACGTGCTTGCACTCAAGGAAAAGACGGGTCATTCCACTATGGCTGTCACAGAGGACGGAACTCCCGACTCAAAGCTCCTCGGTGTCGTGACGAGCCGTGACTACAGAGTTTCCCGCATGGAGAGAGATGTTAAGGTGCGTGAATTCATGACACCCTTCGATAAGCTCATAACTGCTCCCGCAGAGACGACTCTCAAGGAAGCAAATGATATAATCTGGGATCACAAGCTCAATTCTCTGCCGATAATCGACAAGGACGGCAAGCTCCTTTACTTCGTGTTCAGAAAGGACTACGATTCACACAAGGAGAACAAGAACGAGCTCCTCGACGCACAGAAGCGCTATGTTGTCGGCGCGGGCATCAACACCCGTGACTACGCCGAGCGCGTTCCCGCCCTCATAGAGGCAGGCGCGGACGTTCTCTGTATCGACAGCTCCGAAGGCTTCAGCGAATGGCAGAAGCTCACTATCGACTGGATAAGAGCCAAGTATGGCGACAGCGTCAAGGTCGGCGCGGGCAACGTTGTTGACAAGGAAGGTTTCAGATTCCTTGCAGACTGCGGCGCAGACTTCATCAAGGTCGGCATAGGCGGCGGTTCTATCTGCATCACCCGTGAGCAGAAGGGTATCGGCCGCGGACAGGCTACCGCGCTTATCGAGGTATGCGCAGAGCGCGACAAGTACTTCGAGGAGACCGGTATCTATGTTCCCGTATGCTCTGACGGCGGTATCGTACAGGATTATCACATCACCCTTGCTCTTGCAATGGGCGCGGATTTCGTAATGCTCGGCCGTTATTTCTCGCGTTTCGACGAATCACCGACAAACAAGCTCATGATGGGCGGTACATATGTCAAGGAGTACTGGGGCGAAGGTTCAAACAGAGCCCGCAACTGGCAGAGATACGACATGGGCGGCGACAAGAAGCTTTCGTTTGAAGAGGGCGTTGACAGCTATGTTCCTTACGCGGGTCCCCTCAAGTCGAATGTTGCCAACACGCTCGCAAAAGTCCGCTCTACTATGTGCAACTGCGGCAGTCTCAGCATTCCCGAGTTCCGCGAAAAGGCAAAGCTCACCCTCGTTTCCTCTACCAGCATCGTTGAGGGCGGTTCCCACGACGTTATCCTCAAGGAAAGCCGCACCGGCCGCGCAGAGTAAGATCGGCTTTTTGCCCTACGCGGGCAGCGGTACGGCGCTTTCGCCCTACGCGGGCGGCGGTACGGCGCTTTCGCGCTTTACTCTCCCGAGTGGGGCCAGCTTACGCAGCTGGACCGCGGCAGGGCAAGCCCTGCACCCGTAGCTGCCGCGACTTTCCCGACAGTCTCTACACAGCAAAAAGATACAGCAGACTCGAACGTAACGGGTCTGCTGTTTTTATATGTTGTGCAGAAACTGTCTCACTCAGCGCGACAGCTGCAAAAGTTTTTTTGGAAAGAGAGAGGGGTCGAGGGGAGAGAGAAAAGCCTTTTTTTACAAAAAAAGGTTTTCTCTCACCCCCGCGGGGCGTGGGGCAGAGCCCCACAAGCGCGGGAGCGCCGGACGCGCCGGTCAGCCTGCGGGAGTGAACATGAGCCAACGGTACTCGGCAGTAAGAGGGAGGTTGGTGTCATTGAAGGCGTTGAGCCAGCCGTCAACACCGGTTCCGCACCAGGCGTTCATCATGATCTTGCTCGGAGTTGAGGGGAGCTTCGAGGGCTCTTTCTCGACTTTGTGAACTTCTTCACCGTCAACGAGCCATGTGATGCTGTCCTCGCGCCAGTCGAACGCGTAGGTGTGGAAGTCCTCGGACGCGTCGAACCCGAGATCGTACATGAACTCGTGACCGCCCTTTCCGTTGACGAAATAGTTGAACTGCACCTGAGTGGTGTCCTTGCCGAGGATCTCAACGTCGATCTCGTCCCACGGGTTGTTGTCGGACGGCCCGGTGTATGTGAAGAACGATGATACAACGCCGTCGTTCTTTATTGCTTTCATGCTTACTTCGTAAAGCCCGTAGCCGTAGAAATCCTTGCTCCGGAATTCGCCGCCGGAGTAAGGAATGCCGCCTTTCGGGCTCGCGTCCTTATCTATGATGAGCTGCATATCACCGCCGTCTAATGTCACATTCGACTTGCGCCATGTTACGTTGAACATACTTCCGTTCGTCCAGCCGTCAGATGCTTCAAAGCCCGCCGGCATACCGCTGTGAAAATCCGAGTACTGAGCGCCCTCGGGTACGGCTGTGAGCGGAGCGGGTTCGGCTGACGTCGTTTCCGGTGCGGCTTCCGTTACCTGAGCAGCAGTCGTTTGTGCGGGTGCAGCCGTTGCAGCTGCGGGCTGAGCGGAAGTCTGACCGCAGGAGCAGAGCAGGGCTGCGGCAATTATGATCGGTGAAAATTTGTATATACGTTTCATTGCAGTACCTCCTGTATGTCTTGTTCTGATAATATTATAACATTCCTGGGCTGCAAATAATATCTTAAATTTGCATTTTATATCATTTTATTGTCATTTGCTGATTAAAATATTGATACATACAATAAAAATATGATATTATATTGGCGGCAAATATGATATAATTGTGTCATAGTTCAGGAAAGGGTGGTCATTATGAAAGAATTTAAAGGCTTTAAAAAAGGAATAGACCTCGGCGGCTGGCTTTCTCAGTGTGATTACAGCAAGGAGCGGCTTGAGGGATTCATAACCGAAAAGGATATCGAAACTATTGCTTCCTGGGGAGCAGATCATGTCCGCGTCCCGATAGATTTCAACATTCTTGAGGACGGAAAGGGCGGCTACAGCGATACCGGCTTCGGGTATGTGAGCGGAGCCGTTGATATGTGCAAACGTCACGGACTCAATATCGTCATAGATCTGCATAAAACAGCAGGCTTCTCCTTCGACAAAGGCGAGAATGAGACCGGGTTCTTCGACAGCGATGAGCTGCAGCAGCGATTTTACCGCCTTTGGGAAGAGATCGCCCGCAGATTCGGCAACGACAGCGAGCATATAGTTTTCGAGCTGCTCAACGAGGTTACCGACAAGGAATTCGGCCCCGTCTGGAACCGGATCGCAAACGAGTGCATAAAACATATCCGAGCTATAGCACCCGACACCGTGATCCTTGTGGGAAGCTACTGGAACAACAGCGTTGAGGCTGTCAAGGATCTCGATGCTCCATATGATGATAAGATCGTGTACAACTTCCATTGCTACGATCCGATACAGTTTACCCACCAGCACGCGTACTGGGTCGATCCTTCCATGTTCGATGTGAGCAAGGACGTATCATACGAAGAGAGCGGCGCTACCGAAGCGTACTTTGAAAAGCTGTTCGCCGGTGCTATACAGAAGGCGAAGGATAACAACACGATCCTGTACTGCGGCGAATATGGAGTTATCGACAAGGCAAAGCCCGAGGATATGCTCGGCTGGTACAAGGCGATAAACGCGGTATTTGAAAAGCATAATATAGGAAGATGCGCTTGGAGCTATAAGGAAATGGATTACGGCCTTTCCGATAAGCGGCTTGACGATATAAGACCCGAGCTTCTGAAATACATATAAGGGAACCTCTAAAAACCCAATTTGAGAGAAAAAGAGCTATCCACTTTATGCCGCTTTGTATGCGCGCGTCCTGCGCGCTTTTGGCGGCAATACCACGGCTTCCTGCCGTGACCGTCTACTGCGTCAAACCTCCTAAC
>JAGBMA010000122.1 GCA_017635095.1 Ruminiclostridium sp.
CACTGAGCGGGACAGTTTCTGCGCATAACGTAAAAAACAGCAGACCCGTAACAATCGAGTCTGCTGTTTTTATATGCTTTTATGATAACTGACGGGTAAGTCGCGGCAGCTACGGGTGCAGGGCTTGCCCTGCCGCGATCCAGCCGCGTAGGCTGGCCCCACTCGGGAGAGTAAAGCGCGGGAGCGCCGGACTGACGGGGCGTGGGGCAGAGCCCCACATCAGTAGGAGACGACGTCGCCGTCAGAAAGACCGCTGAGGACGACGGTAAGCCCGTTCACGGTCTTGCCGGCTTCTACAGGCACACGAACCCGTTCACCGTTGTCCTCAATATAGCAGTAAGTCTCGCCGGAGTAGGTCATGACAGACTTTTCCGGGACGCAAAGCACGTTGTAATCCCGATAATCGGTGACTATGACGCTGCCCCAGCCGGCGGAAACTATGCTGCCGGCTTCCGCGTCGGCGCGTTCGCGCTCGCCGTCGTCAAGCGCTATAACAACGCTGTTTATGCCGCCGCGGGTCCCGTCCGGGACCATGACCACAGTGCCGCTGAAAGTGCTGCTCGTGCCGAATTTAAGCTGAACCGGCATTCCGAACGCGAACAGATCTTTCTGCTCTTTGACCGTGACGTAAACTTCGTCGGGCTTCGCGATGCTGCATATCTTCTTCCCCGCTTCTACCGCCTCGCCTGCTTTCATGGGCTCGACCGCGGTAATGATGCAGTCATACGGGGCTTTCACCGTACAGAGATCTATGCGGTACTGTATGAGCTCAAGTTTCTTCGCTTCCTGCTCATACTCAAGCCGGAGCAGCTCGCTCCCGGAGGACTGCCAGCGGGAATAGGCGCTGTCCGCAAGTATCTTCTGGTTCTGGTATTCGTAATCAAAGTCGGAGTGATCGAACGCCGCTATGACATCGCCCGCACTGAGTTTGTCGCCACGGCGGACATTGTACTCGGTGACGTTGGTGTCGTATGGTACGGTGAGCGTCTGTGCATACAGATACTCCACCGACGCACCTATGGTGGTGTACTCCTCAACGTCGTACCGCTCAGCCGCAGCAGTCGTGAAGCTCGCGCCCGTGTCTCCGTAAAATACCGGTATCTCGTTCCCGCCGGCCTTTCCGCTTCCGTCACAGCCGCAGAGAACTGCAGCCGACATAACGAGCGCGGCTATACATTTTTTTCTGTTCATTGGGTCTCTTTCCGTAAGTTTATCTGTGTCTTCCGCCGCCGCCATGACGTCCGCCGCTTCGTGAATGATGCGTGGAGCTTCTGTGGCTGCCGCCGCTGCTGTGGCGCCCGGAGGAGGAGGAACCGCTGCTTCTCGGGGTATATATGCGGTTTACGATATTGCCGGCAAAAGTGTTCTTGTTTATGTCATATACGAGGGAGTTTTCGAGTATATAATTCCTTGTGCCCGGCTTCTGAATCTTGTACTGTGAGCCGACTCCGGCAAATATCGCTATACCTATTACCAGCCCTATCAGAGTTATCGGGAAAAAGGCGGCTCCAACGACAGCCGGATCCCGATCCACTTCCCGGCCGAGCACTTCATGCTGGTTGTTGGCTTTGCCGCTTTCGTAGAACGTCTCCACATACCCTACGAACATATACGCGGCATCTCCGTAATTGCCGTCCACAAGATCGTCCCAGATGCCGTCAAATATCGCGTCTATCCTCGCATCGCTGAAATAATTGATGCATGAGCCGCTGGTGGAGATGTAGTCGTACTTGGTGTCGCAGTTTATCAGGAGCAGGATCCCGTCGGTATTTATGCCGTAAAGCTCCTCGTAAAGGTCGTCCGCGTATTCAACGACATGAGCGTCGGTCTTCGGCTCGCCTATATCATCTGAAGTCACGACCGCGATATTGAATCCGGTATTCTCCGCTGCCCGTGCAGCCGCAGCTGCTATCGCAGCCTCACTTCCGTCGGGTATCACACCGGCGTAGTCCAGAACTATGGACGGGCCGTCGGGAGTTACCGCCGCTGCGGGTATGCCGAAGAAAACAAAGCAGAACAGATAAACTGCAGCAAGAGCAAATATCTTTCGCTTCATCACAGTACCCCCAGGAACATAAGAATTTGCACTATCCACAGGATACCTATGGGGATCCCGAATGAAACAAGCGCAAGCTTCAGCTTGTTGAGCGGTATGGTGCCGCCGAATTTCCCCGTCTGACCGTTCATGGCAAAGTAGTACATCTTGTCTTTGTAGAAAAAAGTCAGGAACCACATCGGGAACATGGCCTGCTTATAATTGAGGTTGGTGATGCGGAAATCCTTGTAGGTCACATCTACCCTGTCGAAGCCCCTTATGCTCTTACGGAAAGCTTCTTCGGCAGTTTCGGTGACGCGTACATTTATACGCGGTATGACCTGTTCCTTGCTTACATCATAGCGCTGGGCATTATGACCGGAAAGATAGGACATATCGAACTCTTCGAGCTGGGAGTAGTCGAAAGGCTCGATGCTGTCCATAAGCGCATCGTCCGCCTGTGACGACGCGTCCGCAGGAACACGGCGGAACACCATGCTTCCGTCTCTCTCGGCGATCGTCTTCGCCTCGGTGACGTAGGTGTAATCGCCCTTGCGGACGGAAGAGACCCTCTTGAAGCAGGTCGCCGTCATCTTCCCCTCGACACAGCAGTCCGCAAGCCAGAACGGGATATAGATGCCCTGTATCTTGTTGATGTTCTGCGGTGAGCCGAAGCCCTTCGCAACAAAGAACTTCTTTTTCGAGATCCACTGACCGAACTGCTCTATGGCATCATTCTTCGTCTTTTTGAACGGTATGATGAGATCGGGTCGGAACTCTCCCGAAAGCCGTCCGGAGAGCACCACCGGGCTGTGGCAGTAGTAACATTCCGCCGACGCATCGAGCTCGGAATCGGTCATGACCGACGCCCCGCAACTCGGACACATATAAAGCATATTCTCATCGCCGAAGCGTCGCTGCTTCTCGTCAAGTCCGTTCTCGCGCCCGCTCTGAGGGAGCGCTTCTTCGGAGCTGCCGTTCATTGGACCGTCGAGCTGTGCCTTCGTGAAGTGGGAGCCGCAGTATTCACAGTGGAAATCCATCGACCCCGCGGAATACGGAAGGCTTGCTCCGCACGCCGGGCATTTGTATGCTACTATGCCGTTTTCCATGTCGTTCTCCGATCAGTCTATGATGTTTCGTTTGGTGATATCCTTGTAAAAGCTGAAATTGACTTTCTTGAGCATATCTATTATTGCGGTCTCTATCTCGTGCTCAAGACCTATGCTCTTTATCTTTTTGTCTATCATGTTTTCCTGGGGCAGAGGCTGTTTTCTGCCGGAAGTTCTGTAAGGTCTGTACATTATCCCTGTCTCCGTATCATATACTGCCGCCGTGACTTCGCCGTCGGTGTCCAGCATTCTCGCAAGCCCTGCAGGTATCACGCCGAAAATGTCCGTGAACACGAAGCTCGCTATGCATATCGCCTTTATTACGTCGTTGTGCAGGGCGGAGCGTTTCATTATGTGAAGGCTTATTATATACTGCTCAAGCGAAGTGTAGTAGTAACCGCGCCCGAACGAGAGCGTGAGCATATTCGCGCCTGCAGCCTGTGCAGCAAGAGCGTCGGAGGAGCCGGTCATCATAGTGTTGAGCGGGCAGATATCCACCGGCAGGAACAGGTTCGACCTGCACCACTTCACAAGCGCTTCGATATCGTCTCCGAAAAGTCCCGTGAGCCTTATCGCAGCTATGCGCCTTATGAACGAGAAACGGTGAAGATAGAGCACTATCGCCTGGGCGCTGTACTCATCGGCGTTCACCTCAAGTATCACCGGCTGGTCCTCCGGGAGACGGTCTATGAGCCCCACGGTGGAAAGCCGCACGAGTGCGTAAGCGAACCTGTTCACACTGCAGTAGCCGCAGTCGTAGGAATTCCTTACGCGAAGTATGTATTTTTCCGAGAAGTCGTCAAGCTCCATGACGGAAGCCGCCTCGGAAGTAAGCTCTATATAATCCGCGCCGCAGGCAAATACCGCCTTCGCGTAGGCATTCAGAGCTTCCGGGGACGTGTGCCCGGCATCAAACCTCATATACGAGAGTGTCTTGTCTGTAACAACGGTCTTCAAATCCGCATTTCTCCTTTTATCGTTGTGTCCGCGTGCATCTTTTCCCTCTCCGCGGGCATTATAGAATCATTATATCACAGCTCCCCCCATATTTCAAGTTATTTCGCAAAGAAAATTATCCCGCAGAAAATACCTGCGGGCACCGTCGGAACGAGGATAAGACGCACTTTTTATGCCGCTTGACAAATCCGAAGTATTGTGTTATAATATACTCGACCTGAAAATAATGCCAACGGACGGGTGGGTCAGATGCCGACGGCAGCGGTAGGGCTGCATTATTGATTGAGTTAAAAGCTCAAATTTTATAAGATGATTACTTTATAATCAATTCCAATCACTTGTGAAACGGTCAATAAGAAACGGCAGCGTCCGAGAAGCATCGGCGGGAGAGCTATATCCCAAGGATAAGACTATGATGAGTGATACGGAAAGTATCACTCTTTTTGTTTACGGTAACAGATCATGGATATTGAAAGACAAAAATCAGCGCCCGTGTATGAGGCGCTCGAAAGATTCAGAAAACAGCGCGTGGTGCCCTTTGACGTTCCCGGTCATAAGCGCGGCCGCGGCAACCCCGAGCTCGTGAAGCTCCTCGGCGAACAGTGCGTGAGCCTCGACGTAAACTCGATGAAGCCCCTCGACAACCTCTGCCACCCCGTTTCCGTCATCTACGACGCGGAACAGCTCGCGGCAGACGCTTTCGGCGCGGCTCACGCGTACTTCATGGTGGGCGGCACCACTTCCGCTGTACAGAGCATGATACTCACAGCCTGTAAGGCAGGAGACAAGATAATCCTCCCCCGCAACGTTCACAAGAGCGTCATCAACGCACTCGTCCTCTGCGGCGCAGAGCCCGTTTATGTCAATCCCGATGTCGATAATCACATCGGCATCGCCCTCGGAATGGAGACAAGCCTCGTTGAAAAGGCAATGAACGACAACCCCGACGCTGTCGCGGTCTTCGTGAACAATCCCACATACTACGGCATCTGCTCCGACCTGCGCTCAATAGTAAAACTCGCTCATGACCGGAATATGCTCGTTCTCGCGGACGAAGCCCACGGCACCCACCTGTACTTCCACGAAAACCTGCCGGTCTCCGCTATGGAAGCCGGCGCGGATATGGCAGCCGTGTCCATGCACAAGTCCGGCGGCAGCCTTACACAAAGCTCGCTGCTGCTCCTCAACTCCACGGTCAACACCCGCTACGTCGAGCAGATAATCAATCTCACCCAGACTACCAGCGCTTCGTACCTTCTTTTGTCGAGTCTTGACATATCCCGCCGAAATCTCGCTCTCCGAGGGCATGAATCCTTCGAGAAAGTATCGTCCATGGCGGAATACGCCCGCAGTGAGATCAATTCCATCGGCGGATATTACGCTTACGGCCGTGACATAGTAAACGGCGGAAGCATATATGACTTCGATGTCACCAAGCTTTCCGTTTATACCCGCGATATGGGTCTTACGGGCATAGAAGTATATGACCTGCTCCGCGACGAATATGACATTCAGATAGAATTCGGCGATATAGGCAATATCCTTGCGTACATCTCGATCGGCGACCGCATTCAGGACATCGAGCGCCTCGTGGGTGCCCTTGAGGATATCAAGCGTCTGTATTCGCGCACAAGCTCGAAACTGCACAACGCGGAGTATATCTCCCCTATCGTTGCCGCGACTCCGCAGAAAGCTTTTTACTCGGACAAGGAACTCGTCCCGATACGCGAGACCGCCGGCAGGATATGCGGCGAGTTCGTTATGTGCTATCCGCCCGGGATCCCGATCCTCGCCCCCGGTGAGCAGATCACCGACGAGATAATAAGCTACATTCTTTATGCAAAGGAAAAGGGCTGTTCGATGCAGGGTCCGGAAGATCCGGATATTTCAAAGCTCAATGTTCTGAAATGATAAACCGCGTCCGGCGGCATCTCCCGTGCTCCGGGCGACGATCAAACAAAGGTCGGTGATGCGATAATGGATTTCTGGTTTTCGGAAATGCATACCAATAACGTGAAAATGTCTATACGCGTTGAAAAACAGCTTTTCAGCGGTACCAGCGATTTTCAGAGAATAGATGTCTTCGAGTCGGAGGAATTCGGACGGTTCTTAACTTCCGACGGCTCGGTCATCTTCTCCGAGAAAGATGAATTCACCTACGACGAGATGATCGTCCATGTCCCCATGGCAGTCCACCCGAATGTCCGCAGGGTGCTCGTCATCGGCGGCGGCGACGGCGGAGTTGCCCGCGAGCTTTCCTACTACGATGAGATCGAGCATATAGATGTCGTTGAGCCCGACGAGATGTTCGTAGATGTGTGCAGGGAGTTCTTCCCCGACAACGCCCGCGGTCTCGATGACCCGAGAGTCGAGGTGTCCAACCGGGACGGTCTGCGCTTCCTGCGCGGTATGCAGGGAGAATATGACCTCATCATAAACGACAGCACGGATCCCCTCGGTCATACCGCCGGGCTCTTCACAAAGGAGTTCTACGGAAGCTGCTACAAGGCGCTCCGTGACGACGGAATAATGGTCTATCAGCACGGGAGCCCCTTCTTCGATGAGGACGAGGAGACTTGCAGGGCGATGCACCGCAAAGCGTACAAGTCGTTTCCCATAAGCCGCGTGTATCAGGCGCATATACCTACCTGTCCGTCAGGTTACTGGCTGTTCGGGTTCGCGTCGAAGAAATACCACCCGCTGCGCGATCTCGACGCGAAACGCTGGAACGCGCGGAACATCAAGACCTGGTACTACACCACCAATCTTCATACCGGCTCATTCATGCTGCCCAAATATGTTGAGGATATGCTGAAAGAAGAGGAAGGAGCGGATAAGAAATGATAAGAAAAGAGTTTTCCTTAAACGGTGTACCGTTCATGCTTGCCGGATATAACTGTCACATCATGCTTGAAACGGGCGGCATCATAGATGTCATGACTGATGACGAAAGTATAGCAAGCCGTTTAAAGGCAGATGTGCTTTTGTCCGTGCAGTCACATTTACTGCCCTACAGCGGAAAGACCTCGCTCGAAGAGCTCCCGGATATGGCCATAAATGTCGAGCAGGAAGTCACCGAAGAGCTTACCCGCACGACCGGCACCGACTTTATCATGAAATTCGACTACTTTCTACCGGATGATCGCTCACGAAAGATCATCGACGACATAGATAAGATGAAAAAGTTCTCGGACCCCGCTTTTGCCGCAGCTGAGCTCGAACGTGCAATGAAACAGGCGCAGGAAACGGCTCTGAAAAACGGTATGTCGATGCAGGATATACAGAATTTGCAGAATGCGCCCATGCCCGATCTCCCTCCGCTCCCGGAGACCGACGACCCGTTGGCGCGCGCAAAGGCGATAACCGCACAGTTCGAGCAGATGAAGCAGACAGCAATGAATGGATCGCTTGCGGTACCGCCGTCAGCGGCGGCAGGTGTCGTGCCGGCTCTGCAGGACTTACCGTCTCAACCCCGCCCGAAATTCTGCGCAAACTGCGGAGCAAGGCTGCCGGAAAGCGGAAATTTCTGCCCGAACTGCGGGAATAAGATATAACAGGAGGAAAATACAATGAAGTTAATGGTAATAGGCTGCGGCGGCGTTGCGACCGTTGCAATACACAAGTGCTGCGAAAACCCGATATTCACGGAAATACTCATAGCAAGCAGAACAAAGAGCAAGTGCGACGCACTTGCGGATAAGCTCAGAGACAGGACAAAGGCTGTGCTCACCACCGCCGCCGTCGATGCGGACAGCTTCGATTCCCTCTGCGCACTTATGAAGCAGTTCAAGCCCCACACCGTGCTCAATGTCGCGCTCCCTTATCAGGATCTCACGATCATGGACGCTTGTCTCGAATGCGGCGCGAACTACGTCGATACTGCAAACTACGAGGCAGAGAACACCGATGATCCGGAGTGGAGAGCGATATACGAAAAGCGCTGCAAGGAAAAGGGCTTCACCGCTTACTTCGACTACTCGTGGCAGTGGGCTTATCAGGACAAGTTTAAAAACGCAGGGCTCACAGCTCTTCTCGGCACGGGCTTCGACCCCGGCGTTACAAGCGTTTACACTGCTTACGCCCAGAAACACTACTTTGACGAGATACACTATATCGACATTCTCGACTGCAACGGCGGCGACCACGGCTATCCGTTCGCAACCAACTTCAATCCCGAGATAAATCTCCGTGAAGTGTCGGCAAACGGCTCTTACTGGGAGGACGGCCACTGGGTAGAGACAAAGCCCATGGAGATAAAGCGCGAGTACGATTTCGACGGCGTTGGCATGAAGGATATGTACCTGCTCCACCACGAAGAGATAGAGTCGCTTGCAAAGAATATCCCCCACGTTAAGCGCATACGCTTCTTCATGACTTTCGGTCAGTCGTATCTTACGCACATGAACTGCCTGCAGAACGTAGGTATGCTCGGCACTGCTCCGGTAATGTTCGAGGGCAGAGAGATCGTTCCGATAAAGTTCCTCAAGGCGCTTCTTCCCGACCCGGCTTCCCTCGGTCCGAGAACTGTGGGCAAGACGAATATCGGCTGCATATTCCGCGGAATAAAGGGCGGAAAAGAGCGTAACATCTATATTTACAACGTCTGCGATCACCAGGAATGCTACAAGGAGACCGGCGCACAGGCTGTGTCCTACACCACCGGCGTTCCCGCTATGATCGGCACGGCTATGGTAGCAGGCGGCACATGGAGCGGCGCGGGCGTGTTCAATGTCGAGGAGTTCGACCCCGACCCGTATATGGAGGCTCTTAACAAGTACGGTCTGCCGTGGCAGGTGAACGAGAACCCCGTACTGGTGGACTGAGATGATGAACCAAAGACTGCTGCCGAGAACAGAGCTGGGCGAGATGATGACCCCCGCGTATGTTCTCGACGAGAGCGCGCTGCGCCGCAATCTGAAGATACTCCTTGATGTTCAGCAGCGTTCCGGCTGTAAGATACTTCTTGCGCAGAAAGCTTTTTCCATGTTTGCGATCTATCCGATTATAAGCGAGTATCTCGCGGGAACTACTGCAAGCGGACTGTATGAAGCAAGGCTCGGACGTGAAGAGTTCGGCGGGGACGTCCATGTATTCAGCCCGGCATACAAGGAAAACGAGATATGTGACATAGCAAAGTATGCCGACCATATCGTGTTCAACTCATTTGCGCAGCTGCGGAAGTTCCGCGGGTACTGCAAAGGCAAAAGTCTCGGTATTCGCGTAAACCCCGAATGTTCCACGCAGGACGAGCCTATATACGACCCCTGCGCCGAGGGCTCACGGCTCGGCGTTACACTTACGGATTTTGATGAAGCGGAGTTCGAGGGGGTTGACGGCATACACTTCCACACACTCTGCGAACAGGGCTTCGAGCCGCTTGCAAAAACCGTGGAAGCTGTGGAGCAGAAGTTCGGCAAGTACCTGCACAAATGCAAATGGGTGAACTTCGGCGGCGGGCATCATATCACGAAGCCCGGATACGACACGGAGGGGCTTGTATCGCTGATAAAGCGGTTCTCCGAAAAGTACGGGGTACAGGTCTATCTCGAACCCGGTGAGGCCGTTGTCCTGAACGCGGGGTGGCTGGTCACAGAGGTACTGGAGATCGTGCATAACGGAATGGATATCGCTATACTCGATGCGAGCGCAGCCTGTCATATGCCGGACGTGCTTGAAATGCCGTACCGTCCGCCGCTTTTTAACAGCGGACAGCCCGGCGAAAAAAGATACACATACCGCCTTTCCTCACGGACTTGCCTTGCGGGAGATATCATCGGCGACTACAGCTTCGATGAACCGCTTAAAGAGGGCGACAGGCTTTGCTTCGAGGACATGGCGCTTTATACAATGGTCAAGAACAACACCTTCAACGGTATGCCGCTGCCCGACATCGGCATACTTCGCAGCTCTTACGAGCTTGTGAAGCGTTTCGTGTATGAGGATTTCAAGGGGAGACTGTCATGAGCTTTTATATGCCCGGCGAGTTTGAACGGCAGCAAGCCGCGATACTGATATTCCCCGAGCGCCCCGGCTCATGGGGTTACGGCGCAGTTCCGGCGCAGCGGGCATTTGCGCAGATAATCAACACTATTGCGCAGCATGAGACTGTTTATGTCATAGTCAGCGAAAACACCCGTGCCGCTGCGGAAAATATGCTCGACCGGTCGGAGAATATCCGGCTCCTCGATATCCCCACAAATGACGCGTGGGCGAGAGATACCGCGCCGACATTCGTGAAAGACAACGTGACCGGCGAGGTGCGCGGTATAAGCTGGCGGTTCAACGCGTGGGGCGGGGAGTACGACGGCCTGTACGCGCACTGGGAGCTTGACGACGCGCTTGCGGAGGAGTTCTGCAAGCAGGCGGGATTCGGCTGCATAAGCGCCGGTGACTTTGTGCTTGAGGGCGGCTCGATACACTCCGACGGCGAAGGTACTATACTCACCACGGAAAGCTGCCTGCTCAGCGGCGGGCGCAATCCCGGCATGACAAAAACAGAGATAGAGCGGACGCTGTGCGGATTTCTCGGCGGCGAAAAGGTGATTTGGCTGCCCCGGGGGATTTACAACGACGAAACGAACGAGCACGTTGACAATGTGTGCTGTTTCATTCGCCCTGCCGAGGTGGTTCTTGCGTGGACTGACGATACTAATGACCCGCAGTATGAACTGTCGGCGGCGTGTCTCGAAGCGCTTGAAAACTGCACCGACGCGAAAGGCCGGAAGATCACCGTCCACAAGCTCCCGATACCGGACATTCCCGTGTGCGTGACGGAGCACGATCTTGCAGGGTACACGTTTGAGGACGGCGAGGACGTCCGTGAAGCCGGAGAACGGCTTGCGGCATCATACGTCAACTTCTTTTTTGCGAACGATATCGTTCTCCTCCCGCAGTTTGGCGGTGAGAATGCGGAGAGCGACAAACGCGCGCTTGACATCATGCGCGGACTGCTGCCCGACCGGAAAATTATCCCTATAGACGCGATCGAGATCATCAAGGGCGGCGGGAATATACACTGCATAACGCAGCAGATACCTATAGGGAACCTCTAAAAACCCAATTTGAGAGAAAAAGAGCTAGCCACGCCGTCTACTGCGTCAAACCTCCTAACCGGGCGCCAGCCCGGCTTCGTCGGCTTTCCTTGTATCCGACGCAGCTATCTCATTTTCTCTTTTCA
>JAGBMA010000014.1 GCA_017635095.1 Ruminiclostridium sp.
CGTTATCATTACGGATGCCGTGCTTGCCGAGAATCAGGCGAAGCTCGATAGCTACGAAAAGTCTATCAAGGCAGCGCAGGAGCGCAGACGTAAGGTCATCATCGAAAGCAAGCTCTACACCTACGATAAGCTCTCACAGCTTTACGGCGGTGCTGAGGGGCAGGCACTTCTCGATGCTGTGACTGCGGAGCATACGCTGATCGGCAAGCTGACCGACAGCGGAATGTCCTACGCTGACATTGAGGGGCTGGTCGATAGCTCTGACGGTGCAGACAGCAAGTCGGGCGATGATGCCGACAGTGACTCTGCCGATGATGAATTTGTCGGGCAGACTTCTTTCTTCGGAGATGATTCCTACAAGGATTAACATATTTCCGACAACAAAACGATAGCTGTGAGTGGGACGGCTCTGCCGTTCCGCACGGCTATGAATATGAGGGCAGAGAGATAAAGCGAAACCCTCAAATCCAAATGCGTAGATAAAGACAAGCTAAAGGAGAAAAATTCGCTATGAATGAAACTACAACTGCCGCTGTTGCGGTATCGGGAAGTGTGTCCGAATATCATATCGGGCATACAACATACAGAGTGAAAACTGTCTTTAACCCAGCTTTTCGGGAGAGCCTGAGCGATATACTTGCAAGGCTCATCACAGAGGACTGTGAGAAAATGCTCGGTGAATCCGGACAAGAACAGGACAAGCAGGCTGTTTGATTTTGGAATATCGGCGCATTGAAAAAAGAAACAGGGTGCGCTATAATGATAATAGCTTGCTGTATCCTGTCGGAAAGTGAGGTTAAAATGACAGACAAGATAACAGCTTTATACTGCCGCCTTTCGCAGGACGATATGTTGGACGGCGAGAGCAACAGTATCACCAACCAGAAAGCAATTTTACAGAAATTCGCTGAGGACAACGGCTTTCCCAATCCGACTTTCTATGTCGATGATGGAGTGAGCGGCACGACTTGGGAGCGTGAGGGCTTCAAAGCGATGATGTCGGACATTGAGGACGGCAAGGTCGCAACGGTCATCACCAAAGACCTTTCAAGGCTCGGTCGTGACTACCTGAAAACAGGTGAGCTGATCGAAATGGTTTTCCCCGACTACGATGTGAGATATATCGCCGTAAACGATAATGTTGATACAGCGAAATCCGAGAACGAACTGCTTGCTTTCAAAAATATCTTCAATGACTGGTATGCTCGTGATTGCAGTAAGAAGATTCGTGCGGTGTTCAGGGCAAAGGGACAGTCGGGCAAGCACCTGTGTCCGCCCGTGTACGGCTACAAGAAGTCAGATACCGACAAGAACCTGTGGGTAATTGATGAGCCTGCCGCTGAGGTGGTACGCAAGATTTTCAAGCTCTGCATTGACGGCTACGGTCCGGTGCAGATTGCCCGTATCTTGACCGAACAGGGTATCCCTACGCCGACCGCCTACGCTCTCTCGCAGGGCAGGGACAATGGCAGACACAACGCTAAAACATATCGCTGGGGAGCAAACACGATTGCCCATATTCTTGAAAGGCTTGAATACTGCGGTCACACGGTCAATTTCAGAACGAAAATGAAGTCCTACAAGGTGCATAAGATCGTCTACAACCCACAGGACGAATGGCAGATTTTTGAAAATACGCAAGAGCCTATCATCACGCAG
>JAGBMA010000015.1 GCA_017635095.1 Ruminiclostridium sp.
AAATGCTGGTCGAGAAGATGGAGCAGGGACAGAACGGTATCATCAGAAACAAGTATCTTACGGTTTCCGTGCAGGCGGCTGATCTCGAAAGTGCAAGGGCAAAGTTCAATACTATCGACATAGACCTCTATAACGCTTTCAAGAAGATAGGTTCTATCGTTACTCCGCTTACCTCCAATGAGCGCGTGGTGATGTTAAAGGATATTTTCAGAAACGTTGATGAAAAGATACCGGTGTTCAATCAGGACGACTTCACGCGCGGCTCTGAAAGAGCGTACTGTTGCCCCGACTACTTTGAGTTCAAAAAGGATTATTTCATGTGGGGTGACAAGTACGCGAGAACGATGTTTATCAAGGATTTGCCGGCAAGCCTGAAAGATACGCTGCTGACGGATATTACGAATACTAACCTTGACGTTATGGTTTCCGTAAATATCGCTCCGGTTGACCCGTACAAGGCGCTGAAAATCGTAAATCATCAGCTCACCTCAATGCGCGCAAATAAACTGCAGGCAGAGAAAAAAGCGATACAGTCCGGCTACACCTCCGACGTTATCAACGAAGATCTGAAACATTCGCTGGTCGAAGCCGAGGAGCTGCTTGACGATCTGCGCTCAAAGAATCAGAAGATGTTTCTGAATAACATCATCATAATGGTTACGGGCAAGGATTTTGACGAGCTTGAAAACAATACCGAAGCTGTTGAGGGAGTTATCCGCAAACATATTTGCTCGGTATCGACGCTGAAATTTCAGCAGGAAGCAGGTATGCAGTCGGTTCTTCCGCTCGGTAACTGCACATTGAAGCTGCGGCGCACAATGACTACCGAGAGTACAGCGGTGTTCCTGCCGTTCTCGGCAAAGGAAATATCGCAGGAAAACGGTATGTACTACGGTCTGAACGCTCTGTCAAATAACCTGATAATATTCAGCAGACTTTCGCTGAAAAATCCGAATGGCTTTATTCTCGGCTCACCGGGTTCCGGTAAATCATTTGCGGCAAAACGTGAGATGCTCAATGTGTTCCTCGCGACAGGCGATGACATAATCATCATAGACCCCGAACGCGAGTACACGAACCTTGTCGCGGCTATGAACGGCTCGACGATATATGTCGGTCCGAGCAGCAAGAACTATATAAATCCGCTGGATATGTCAAAGGATTACTCCGATGATGAATCCCCGCTTGTCATGAAGTCCGACTTTATTCTTTCGTTCTGTGAGTGCCTTGTCGGTAAGCAGGGATTATCCGCGAAGGAGCGCGGTATCATCGACCGCTGCCTGACAATGACTTATGGCTCATACTTGCATAACTTTGACCCGGACAAGCTCCCGACACTTATGGATTTTTATGAGAACCTTAAAAAGCAGCCGGAAAAGGAAGCGCAGGGATTGGCGCTGTCATTCGAGCTGTATATAAAGGGCAATCTGAATGTGTTTGCACATAAGACAAACATCAATCTTACGAACAGAGTTGTTTCGTTCGATATTAAGGACTTGGGCAAGCAGCTCAAAACTATCGGTATGCTGATAGTGCTTGACTTTATCTGGAACAAGATCACAGAGAACCGTGCAAAGGGCAAGCGCACATGGATATATATGGACGAAATATATCTCCTGTTCGCAAATGAGTATTCCGCAAACTTCCTGTTTGAGCTCTACAAGAGAGCGAGAAAATGGGGTGGTGTGCCGACCGGTATCACGCAGAATGTCGAGGATATGCTTAAATCCGAAACAGCGCGTTCAATGCTTTCAAACACGGACTTTGTGATGATGCTCAATCAGGCGACTTCGGACAGGATACAGCTTGCGAAACTGCTGAATATTTCCGATAACCTGCTGGCGTATGTCACAAGCAGTGAAAGCGGACAGGGACTTATCTGCTGCGGCGGTTCGATAATTCCGTTCAAGGACAAGTTCCCACATAACGAGCTCTATGAGTTTATGACCACGAACCTGTCTGAGCTGTCCGAGATCAATGCTAAAAAGCAGGAGGGGTGAAAAGGAGATGTGATAAATGGGCATTAAGACAAGAATTGAGCGGCAGGAGCGCGATATACATTCGCAGAACCGTGTTGTCAACAACTACGCCGTGCAGCTCAGATCCAATGTTATCTCCGACGGACACCGCAAGGCTATACTGAAAGAATTGCAGCTCGAAATGACTGCGGAGCAGTACAGACAGCCGCTTCGCCGCGTTTACAAGCACAACGCTATCCGGAGCTATGACAATGATGTTGAATATGGCGATAATTCCGAGGAAGAAATTCCCTTGAAATTCAATCCGATACAGACGGGCGGTGAAGCCGTCCTGTCTGTCCGGAAGCGGGTCGATAACAATTACATAAAATCCAAACGCAGCAACGGATATATCCATACCGCACAGCTCCGGTTCACGGGTGATGCTAAAAGGGTCGTTGATGAAGCGAGGGCAGCGGAAACACGGTATAATGAGGAATTGCGGAAACAGCGCCTTAAAATGGTTGTTTCTTCTGAAACAAAAAAGCAGGAACGCCGGAAAGCTGAGGTCAAGCGGCGGGATGAAAAGCGAAAGGAGGACAGGAATAGAAATAAGCCTGCCGCAGATCTTAAAAATCAGAAATATATCATTGCAAAAGCGGATTCCGATGACTCTGTTGCTATAGAAGCAGCTCAGACCGTTGCTGCAAGTGTGGCAACTGCCGGACAGATCGGCGGATATATCAGAACGGCGGTCGGCGGTACGGGAAAGGCTGCCGGAAAGATAGCAACAGCGGTAAAGACCGGACACATCTTTTCGCGGAAAAGCTCAATTAAGGACTTCGGGCATATAGCAACTGCGGTGACAAGCGGTGTTGCGAATGTTGCAAAGGATACCGGGCAGCAGCTCATACGGACAAAGATAGATAAATCCAAGATAACCGATACCGGTACAGAAACGATAAAGCAGGGGCTTACAGAAATACGCTATGCCGATAATGCTCGGAAAGCAGTTCTGAATACCGCGCGCACTACGGTTAAAGCCGGCAGAGCAATAAAGAATATGCCGCGCGACACCAAACGGCAGATGAAAAATATCAAGAAAAATGCCAAAAGAGCCAAAAAGACGGTTCAGAACGTCGGCAAGGTCATAGGAAAAATTCTGACATCACCTGTCGGAAAGTATATATTGCTTGCCGCCGGTATAATTTTACTGATAATTTTCCTTATTATGCTTATTGTAACAGTTATCGTGGCACTTGTCAACAGTCTTTTCGGCTGGCTCGGAGATTCGTCCGGCGGCGGTTCGCAACGAAACGCGGAGGAGGTCGTTTCGGGATATACTGCAACGGTAGATGCAAAGATAGATGATATTCGGGAGAGTATTCATCAGATAGTTGACGAGTTCGTATGTGACAGGCGGCAGTTCCCGCCGTATGAGGAAATAACGGAGCTCAATCAGTTCGGGAACAAGGTGCTGAACGACATCGACAGCAACGAGGTCATAGCGATACTGGCGACGCTTCGTTACCGTGATGTTAATACCGATGTGGGAATCAGCGAGATGATGTTCACGGACGCAGAGATCGCGGATGTCATAGAGAGATACTACGACTTCAACTATTACTACACTTACGGTAACTGCGACGGCTGCAAGGAGGGCCGCGCCGAGGGCGGCGGTACTTACATCTATTGCGACGTGGAGCATGAATGGCTGCACGGGGAGGTCATTAACTATTCGCTTGATGATGTTCTCGCAAGCTATGGATTTACCGAGGACGAGCGAAATATGTTCGATGTGTTCTACGGACAGGTCGCGGCATTTGGGGGTGGTTAAATTTGTTTGATTATTTCAGGGCGAGGAAACACAGCGGCGAGGTATCCGATAAGCGAAAACTGATAAGTAAGATAATAGTCGCGGTCGTGCTGATCGCAGGGCTGGTTATCGGGTTCGTAACGTCCGGCAGTACCGAAACTGAGGTGAACATCGCAGATGTTTTCAGTTTCCGGTTCAGTATCGTGGACGCTATCGTGATAGGTCTGCTGTTTATAGTTTACATAATAATAAGGATCAACAGGAGGAGAAATGGTGGGAAATAAAGCAATAAAGTATTCGTCTGCACTTGAAAGGTGCAGGAGAAATATTCAGAAAACAAAGGGCTACATAGAGCACCACAAGAAGATGCTGCGTATCTATGAAGCTAAAGAAGGAAGGCTCGTTGCAAAGCTCGAAGATGAGAAGCTCGCGGCGTTAAAAACATCTATAAACAAGAACGGGCTTGATCTCGATGCTATCTGCAATGCGGTAGCAACAGGAAAATTCGGTATCGCCGGGGTTGACGTTAAAAAGAAAGATGCAGCCGAAGTACCGGTGGAAACGGAAAACGTGGTCACAACAAAGGAGGACAAAAGATGACAACAATAAAGGTATCAAAGATCTATGACGCACTGGTAGAGTTCTGTGTACAGCAGTCAAACGGCAGGGTCGGCATCGAGAGAATAAATGCAGTCGTGGCAGACGGATTAAGAATGATAATGAAGTGTCCGTCTCCGCGGTTTTATTCCGAGAAGGTGCTTAGCTATACCGTCATAATAGACGGCAAAAAAATGGACGAACTGCTCTATAACGATATGCACGACAATTCCGTTATCTGCCCGGAAGGTATATGGCTCGGTTCATTCCTGATTGATGATGATTCATATATTGAGCGCGGAGATACGATACTGTTCACCGGATATGACATAATATATGATCCTGCGGCGGATGAGATCGTTTTGCTGTACATAGTTGCTGCGGATACTGACGGAGATTCTGATATAACGACCGTGTACCGCGTTCGCACTGATATGTTTGAGGATTTCAGTCTTGAGGGATTCGTGTACGGGCTTGCGGCGCAGATATGCACAAGACTGATAAAGGCTCACGAAAACAAAAATAAGGGAGTGTGAGATATATGCGCTTAATACTGGCTGAAAAGCCGTCTGTGGCAGCGTCCATAGCTTACTGCGTGGGCGCAACGGAGAAGATAACGGAGGGTAATTCATTCTATCGTAAGGGCAACGGGTACATTGTCACTAATGCGCTCGGGCATCTTATCGGGATAGGAATGCCCGAAGATTACGGCTGGGATAAATGGGAGCTTGATACGCTCCCGCTTATCCCGGAGAAATTCAAGCTGATACCGATAAACGGGTACGGCGGGCAGATAAAGCTGTTGAGAACGCTTTTCGCCCGTGATGATGTTTCCGAGATCATAAATGCCTGCGATGCCGGGCGCGAGGGCGAGTGCATTTTCAGATATATCTACGACTATCTCAGTTGCAAGAAGCCTGTGAAAAGACTGTGGATAAGCTCGCTCACGGACGAGAGCATAAAGCAGGGAATGAATAACCTGCTTGACGGGAAGGAAAAGGATAACCTGTACGCGGCAGGCTTCACAAGAGCAAAAGCAGACTGGATACTTGGAATGTCGCTGTCAAGATTGTACAGTATCCTTGATAACAGCAAGCACCGGGTCGGTCGTGTAAAAACACCTGTGCTCAACATCATTGCAAAGCGTGACGAGGCTATAGAAAACTTCGTCAAAAAGCCGTATTTCAAGGTATTGCTTTCAAACGGTGCGGAGTGTGAAACCACATTCGATACAAGAGATGAAGCGCAGGCGGTCATGGATAAATGCAGCGGTCAGACGGTAACTGTAGTTTCGGCAAAGTCGGAGCAGAAAAAGGAACAGCATCCGCTGCTGCATAGTCTGACATCATTACAGCAGGAGGCCAATGACGTGTATGGAATGACGGCGGCGGATACGTTAAAAGCCGCGCAGTCATTGTATGAAAAGAAGCTGCTGACCTACCCGCGCACGGACAGTAATTATCTTACTGATGATATGATACCATTTGTCGAGAGTGTTGTCAAGTGTCTTTCGGGATATGATGCCGAAAGAATATCTTATTTGCAGAAACAGGGACTTAATATCGACAAGCGCATTATTGATAACAGCAAGGTGTCGGATCATCACGCTCTGATACCGACAAATCTTATCAGCAGACTCGAAATCGAACCGCTCACGGAGCAGGAAAACAATATCATAAATCTTGTTATAAACCGCTTTTTATGCGCTCTCGACAAGCCATATACATATACCGAATACAAGTATGAATTTTCGGTATGCGATGAGGTGTTCAGGCTGACAGTCAAAACGACGGTAGAATTGGGCTGGCGCAGGTACAGCAAGGGTTGGGACGATGAAAGCGTCAGAAGATATATCTGTTCCGAAAACGACACATTCAGCACTGATAATATGATGATAAAGGAATGTGAGACTACTCCGCCGAAGCGCTTTACAGAGAGCAGTCTGCTTGCAATCATGGAGAATATCGACAGACTTATCGACGACAAAGCGCTGAAAGGATTTGTGAAAGAGCGTGGTCTTGGCACACCGGCTACAAGAGCTTCGATAATTGAGGAGCTTATTTCAGCAGGATATATCACAAGAAATAATAAGCAGCTCATATCGACAGATTACGGCAGAAAATTTGTTGCTTCTCTGCCCGATCGTGTAAAATCAGCGGAGCTTACCGCACATTGGGAGCGTATGCTGACGGATATTGAAAACGGAAAAGAAAGTCCCGATGCGCTTATGAACGAGATATGCGATAATCTCCGTGAAACAATAAACTATGAAAAAAGCAGGACAGACCGTATCCCGGTAACGGATAAAACCGTCATAGGTAATTGTCCGCGCTGCGGCAGCCCGGTCGCTGAAAGCCCTAAAACATTCTATTGCACGAAAGGCAGGGACAAATGCGGATTCTGCATATTCAAGCAGAGCAAGCTGATAGGCAGGATTTACACGGCTGCGGAAATATCCGAGCTGCTGTCAACCGGCAAGGTCACGCTAAACAACTGCACTTCATCAAAGGGAAACAAATATAGTGCTGTATTCGGTATGGAGGATACCGGGAAATTCGTAAACCTTAAACTGATCGAGTTCAGTAATGGAAACAGAAAAAGGAGGTAATTTGATTGAGCAGACTGAAAAGTGTTCGTGATAGTTGGAAAGAAGCTACCGAACGTCTTATGCACGACAAGCAGGAATTTGCGCATTTTCTCAGATTTGCTGCGCGTATGTATAAACAGTCGTTTTCAGATGCCGTGCTTATATACAATCAGGATCCCGGTGCAACAAAGGTCGCTACTCTTGAGACCTGGAACAGACTTGGTCGTATCGTCAATCGCGGTGAACATAGTATTGCCGTATTCGGCGAGGAAGATAAATGCAAACACTTGTTCGATATTACGCAGACAAGCGGAAAACGCATACCGGAGCTGTGGCATCTTGATGATTCGCTCGCTTCGGAGGTAACTGCGGCAATAAACGAAAAGTACGGCAAACGCTGCAAAAACATACAGGAGACCATTGCTGCGGTATCTGTGGATAATATAAAGCCGTTGATGGCAGACGTGGAACACGCGGTCGGACAGATGAATTTATCGGAAACGGAAATATCCGATTATCAACGTTCACTTGTGTCTGCTGTACGGTTTACGATATCCAACCGCTGCGAACTTGGTGGCGACATGAAAATATCCGGCGGCATAAACCTTAATGCAGCAGATATGTTCAAGAACAGCCGGGACTTTATACGCTTCTGCGATATTGTTCAGCGAGCTTCCAAAAGCGCATTGCTTGAGATCGAGCGCGAGATCGTACAAATCAGGAAAAGAAAGAAGGAATATACTTATGAACGACAGAATGAACGCGACCGGGCAGTATCTGACACAGATCGCGTACACGGACGACAGACAGGAAGCGGAGCTGCTTCGCAAGCCGATAGGCAGATGGGGCAGAATGTGGCAGGAATGGGTGAAAACCGAGTACCCGACGGAAGTGCAGGTGTATATAACGGAAGGTCGGTGGCAGATAATTCCCCGTCTGATAGACAGAGAAGCGGAGACGAGGTTCTCGGAACTGGACGAACAGTATCGCAGGGACAATCCCCGTCCGGCAACGTTCGCGGAGATACAGGTGTGGGAAAAAATGCGCCTGCTGAACATCGAACATCAGATAATGGAAGAAACGGTATTTTGCCTTCGGACATAACGGTAAAGAAGCTCAAGGAGATGTACCTTCACTCCGATTTTAACCGCAGACTTGACAGCTATGAAATAGCAGGAATGGTTTTAGGCGATTCCGAGGGGGCAAAAATTACTCCAGTCGAATGGTTTGATAAATTCTTTGCTGACAGATACTCTGCACTGCAGGGTGAGGAAATACGAACCATTCTTGAAACTGCTCTCCGTAATCGTGATATTGAAAGAGGTAAGGAACAGCCTGTCAAGGTCGTTGAACTGCCGAACGCCGATTCTGAAATATCGGTCGAGCCTGAACGCACCGAGGAGAAAGCCGAATCGCAGGAAGAAGCAGACGAACGCCTTATTTCAGATGTTGATGATATGGAACCGGAGGAAGATACCGAGCATACGGTCATAAACAACAGCATGATACTGACTTCCGATATACCGCCTATGACCGATGAACAGCTTATCCGTGAAATACTTCGCAATGACAGGTTCTTCCATACAAAGAAAGACGAGATAACAGAGTTTTTCCTTGAAAATTCCGATAGTGATAAAAGAGCCGAATACATGAAAACCGCTGTAAATCCCGAATACTGTGAACTTGACATAGGTGATAAACGTGTAGGATACAAGGCTTTTGCCGACGGGATAGTTGTGTGGGAGGGAAGTTATCTCTCTCGTACCAAGGAAGCGGGACTTAGCTGGGATCTCGTGCAGAGCCTTACCGCTGACATGATACGGAAGAATGAATACCTGGATTTGGATTCTGAACAACAGACAAAGAGCCGCAGTACACGTTCTGCACAAAACAAGGAAAGCCCGGACAAGCTGATAATATATTCATTTCGATTTGATGAAGCAGAAGATGTCACAGTCGCTTCCTGCGAACTCGGCGGCAAGCGTTTTGAAACAGCAGTAGAGCGTACTGCCGAGGGTATTCCGTATATCACAGACGGGAAAAAGCCGTACAAGCTGAATGATTATCAGACCTACGATCTGGAGCAGTTCGAGCTTTACCGTTCGCCTATCGTTCACGATAAAAACGGTTATTATGCCGATGATCTCGACGAGGGTGACAATATCCGACTTGACGGGGAGATGTGGAGGGTCGAGAAAAAGACTGACAACATGATACATCTTTCCCGTGAGACTGATGAAGGCATACTGGATAAGAACATTTATGATAACTGGCAGGAAGCATTGACACAGCAGGGATTTGAGTATATTCCCGATAAAGCTCCGGTCATAGATGTTCCCGCACCTGCGAAGAAAAAGCAGACTGCAAGAAAGTCGAAACCTACACCCGTGTCCGGTGGTGAACAGCTCTCGTTCTTCGGTGAGCCTGTGGAAATAGCAGCACCGGCGAAGCCGAAAAAGCGTGATAAGCTGCGCCTTATATATCCTGCAACAAATGTAACGCAGGATATGATCGACTATGCGTTAAGGGGTGGCAGCGGAAAGCCGCAGAGCCTTGAACGTATCGCGTATCAG
>JAGBMA010000123.1 GCA_017635095.1 Ruminiclostridium sp.
GGCAGTCCGGCAGCACGGGCAGCCGCCCCCCGAAGGGCTGCTGCCCGGCTACCAGCCTACCACACTCAAGCTCATTGTCAATAGGCTTTCGCGGCATAAAGTATCGACGTTCGCTTTTACGATTTTGGCAGTAGAACCTTTGTATTATTCAAGTCCGAGATATTTCAGCACGAATTTACCTACGTTGTCGAATCCGTCCATTGTCCCGTAGTTTGTGGGCTCGATGCTGTTTCCGTAAATGAGGAGCGGCACATACTCGCGGGAGTGGTCGGTCGAGGGAGTTGTGGGGTCACAGCCGTGATCCGCCGTTATCATGAGAACATCGTCCGGGCGCATCGACTTCATGAATCCGCCTACCCATTCGTCAAATTCGTTCAGCCCCGCGGTGTAGCCTGCAACATCGTTCCTATGGCCGTAAAGCATATCGAAATCCACGAGGTTCACGAAGCACAGCCCTTTCCAGTCGTTCTTTGCCGCGAACTCCGCTGTCTTTCTCATGCCGTCGGTATTGCCCTCGGTACGGACAAAGCCGTTGAGCCCCGCACCGGCGAAGATGTCGTTTATCTTTCCTACGCCGAAGCAGGTAAGACCGGCTTCATTCACCCTGTCGAGCACAGTCTTTTTTGTGGGGGTGAGGGAGAAATCGTGTCTCCGAGTCGTACGGGTGAAGGGGTGTGAACCGGTGAAAGGTCTTGCAATAACACGTCCTACCGCGTGTTCACCGCAGAGTATCTCCCGCGCGATCTCACAATACCGGTACAGCTCTTCCACCGGCACAATGTCCTCGTGGGCGGCGATCTGGAAAACGCTGTCGGCGGAGGTATAAACGATGAGCGCGCCGGTCTTCATGTGCTCCTCTCCGTAGTCCGCAATGACTGCGGTACCGGAGTAGGGCTTGTTGCAGATCACCCGGCGGCCTGTCTTTTCCTCGAATTCATGTATTATTTCCGGCGGGAAGCCCTCCGGGTAGGTGGGGAACGGCTTCTCCGAGATGATCCCCATCATCTCCCAGTGTCCCGTTGTAGTGTCCTTTCCTTTCGACAGCTCTCTCAGTCTCGCGAATGCGCCTTCGGGTGCATCTACAGAGCCGCCGTAACTGTTTCCGTCTATGTTGAAAAGCCCGAGCCGCCTCATATTCGGCACGCTGAGCTTTCCGGTATCGTAGCAGGCTTTCACGGTATTGCTCCCCGTGTCTCCGTAGTCCCCGGCGTCCGGCGCCTCACCGATACCCACGCTGTCAAGAACGATAACAAACACTCTTTCTGCCATAGTCTTTTCTCACTTTCTTTCCGTATTTTTCCCATTAACCGATTTTCCCCCGTACTACAGCGTATCATACCGCAGACGGGGGAGATAAACGAATTGTGTGGGACAGTTATTTCTTCTTCTTGCCCTTTAGGATCTTTACGCCGGAACTCGTGCCGAGACGCGAGCAGCCGAGGTTTATGAATTCCTCCATATCCTCCCGGGACTTTATGCCGCCTGCTGCCTTTATCTTCACGTTTTTGCCGACATTCCTGCCGAAAAGGATAATGTCCTCTTTTGTTGCGCCGCCGGAACCGAAGCCGGTGGAAGTCTTGATGAAGTCGGCACCCGCAGTCGTCACCGAGTGGCACAGCATCACCTTTTCGTCTTCGTTGAGGTAACAGCACTCCACGATAACTTTGAGGATATGATTTCCGCAGGCTTTCTTGACTGCCTGTATCTCTTCCATAACAAAGTCGAAGTCATGGTTTTTAACTGCAGCCAGATTTACCACCATGTCGATCTCATTCGCGCCGTCCGCGATAGCCTGTTCAGCCTCGATGACTTTTGCACGGGTGACTTCATAACCGAGGGGGAACCCTATGACGGTGCAGATGTTAAGGGTAGGGAACTCCTCGTGCACCTGCTTCACATAGAACGGCGGAATGCATACGCTTGCGGTCTTGTAGTCGAGCGCTTCGATGCAGACCGTTCTTATCTGCATTATAGTTGCCGTCGGCGATAAAAGCGTGTGGTCTATTTTTTTAAGGATCTCTTCGTCTGTCATATTTTCTCCCTCCGCAAGCATATTTGTTTTTCGCTCAACGTCCGGCTCTGTGTTTCCGGAGTCTCAGTTCACCATAAGTGCGCAGACTTTGTTGCAGTATTCTACCGGATCGTCGATATCAAGACCCTCGATGAGGAGCGCCTGGTCGTAGAGGATATCCGCGTAAGCTGCGAGCTTTTCTTTGTCGTTGTCGAAGAGGAACTGAAGCTTCGCGAAGATCGGGTGATCCGCGTTCACTTCGAGAACTCTGTCTGCCTTGGGCTTCATCTCATTTCCGGGCATCGCGCCGAGAACCTTCTCCATTTCAAGGGAAACTTCACCGTCGCTTGTCAGGCACACCGGGTGAGAGCGGAGCTTTGCGGAAATGCGCACATCTGCGACTTTTCCTTCGAGCGCCTTTTTCATCTCCGCAAGCAGATCCTTATTCTGTTCGCTCTTTTCTTTCTTTTCCTTCTTTTCGTCTTCTGTCTCGAAATCCGCGTCGGAGGACTGGATAGACTTGAATTCCTTGCCGTCGTAATCCACGAGCATCTTCACGATGAACTCGTCCACGTTATCGGTGAGGTAGAGTATCTCATAGCCCTTATCCTTGAGCATCTCCGTCTGGGGCAGGGTATCGAGCTTTGCGACACTTTCGCCGCTTGCAAAATAGATAGCGTCCTGACCCTCTTTCATTCTTGTGACATATTCTTCGAGGGTGGTGAGCTTCTTTTCTGCGCTTGAAGTGAAGAGCAGGAGATCCTGCAGGAATTCCTTCTGTGTGCCGTAGCTGCTGTACAAACCGTATTTTATCTGCAGGCCGAAGTTCTTCCAGAACTCCTCGTACTTTTCGCGGTCATTGTTGAGCATCTTTTTCAGCTCGTTCTTGATAGTTCTTTCAAGGCTCTTCTCGATGAGTTTGAGCTGCTTATCGTGCTGGAGCATCTCACGGGAGATGTTGAGGGAGAGGTCCTCGCTGTCAACAAGTCCGCGGACGAAGCTGAAGTAATCCGGGAGCAGGTCGGCGCACTTCTCCATTATCATGACGCCGCTCGAATAGAGCTGGAGACCTTTCTCGTATTCTTTCGTGTAGAAGTCGAAAGGTGCCTTTTTCGGTATAAAGAGCAGGGCATTGTATGTTGCTGTGCCCTCGGTCTTTGAGTGGATATGGGTGAGCGGATCCATATAGTCGAGGAACTTTTCCTTGTAGTACTCGTTGTACTGCTCATCGGTAAGTTCCTGCTTGGATTTTTTCCAGATCGGGACCATGCTGTTGAGGGTCTCGATCTCGGTGGTTTCATCGTATTCGCCCTCTTTGCCTTCTTTGGGCTTACGCTTTGTGACGGGCATCTTGATCGGGTATCTGATGTAATCCGAATAGCGCTTGACAAGGCTTCTGAGCTTATATTCCGCAAGGAATTCGCTGTAATCCTCGTCCTCTGTGTCATCTTTCAGGAAGAGGGTTATCACGGAACCGTTCTTATCCTTTTCTGCATCTGTAATGGTATAGCCGTCAACGCCCTCGCTGCTCCAGAGGTAAGCGTTCTCATCGCCGTATTTTTTGGTAAGCACAGTGACTTTTTTTGCAACCATGAAAGCGGAGTAGAAGCCGACACCGAACTGACCGATAACATCGACTTCTTCCTTATCTGCGTCGGCGTTGTCCTGTTTGAATCTGAACGAGCCGGACTGGGCGATGACACCGAGGTTGTTTTCGAGCTCGTCCTTGTCCATGCCGATACCGTTGTCTTCAATGGTGATGGTGCGCGCGTCCTTGTTGAACGAGAGGTTTATTGCAAGATCGTCACGGGTGATACCGAGGTTTTCCTGCATTGATTTAAAATACAGCTTGTCCATTGCGTCGCTTGCATTAGAGATAAGCTCGCGGAGGAAGATCTCCTTGTGTGTATATATCGAGTTTATCATCATCTCAAGCAAGCGCTTGGATTCCGCCTTGAACTGTTTTTTTGCCATAACTGCATCGTCTCCTTAAAATCTTTAGCACTCTTTCTCTCCGAGTGCTAACTCTATTATATCACTTTTTCAGAATATGTCAACAGTTTTTTATAAATTTTTTCCGTCCCACACCAGTGTCCGGCGTTTTTGCCCTACGCGGGCAGCGGTACGGCGCTCACGCGCGTGTGGGGCTCTGCCCCACGCCCCCGTTAAACTCCCATTAAGAAGTTTTCCTAAACCGTATCAACAGACAAGTTGCGGCAACATAGGTTTGTAACACTATGATTACGGAGGAAAACTACAATGAAATCAATTCTTGAAAAGCTTTACTATGGGGAAATAAGCCCTTGCTCCCAGCCTACACCTACCACGGAACAGTACCTGCAAGCCAAAGACGAGGTTGAACGGTACGGCGAAGAAATACTCGCAAAGTATCCCGACTGCAAGGAACTCCTTGAAAGCTATGCAGACGCGATACACGTCACAGCAGCTTGCGAGAGTTTGCAGGATTTTGAGAGAGGCTTTAAGCTCGGATTCATACTTGCACTTGAAGTATTAATAGAGAGCTGATATTAATTAAGCGGTTTCCCGATAAAACGGAAAACCGCTTGTTTTATTTGATACTGCTTACAATTGTGATGAAGTCCACATTTTATAATAAGTTCCTTGTTTGTCTATAAGTTCATCGTGACTTCCTTCCTCAATAACCTTGCCATTGTCCATAACATAAATCTTGTCACAGTTTCTTATTGTAGATAATCTATGAGCTATGATAACACAGCTTATATCATCCGAAAGGTTGAAAATGGTGTTCTTTATCGCATTTTCAGTTATCGTGTCAAGATTACTCGTTGCCTCGTCCAATATCAAAAGCTGGGGCTTGCGTAGTATTGCACGAGCTATTGCAAGCCGCTGTCTTTGTCCGCCCGATAAATCGGAACCGTTTTCGTATATCGGTGTGTCATATCCCAAAGGAAGAGCAGAGATATATTCGTCTGCATTGGCGAGCTTGCAGGCGTTTATGATCTCATCATCGGTAACATCGGGATTGCCGAGCTTGAGATTGTTTTTTATTGTATCAGCAAAAAGAAAGGTGTTCTGATCTACATAGGCTATGGACGATCTCAGCGCTCTGATGCCTATTTTTTCGATAGGCTGACCGCCTACCTCTATGTTGCCCTTTTCGGGAGTATAGAAATTCAGTAAAAGCTTTGCTATTGTCGTTTTGCCGCTTCCGCTTTCACCAACGAGCGCTATCTTCTGTCCGCGCTGCATGGAAATGCTGACATCTTGTAGGACAAGTTCACGATTTCCATATCTAAAATCTATGTTTTTGAGTTCCCATCTGTTGATTTTGGGCATATCAGTAACACTGCTGTCAATCTTCTCTATCTCCTGCTCAAGTATATCGTCAAGACGATCAGCGGCAACAAATGCAGTCTGTATTTTTGGCTGGAGTTCGATTAGGTTTTTTACTGGGGTAGTAAAGTATGACATAAGCGCATAGAATGACATTAATGCACCGATAGTTATTTGCTGCGACAATACCAGTGAAAAGCCTATCCAAAGAATAACCGCCGTACCTATAAGTTGTGCTGCATCAGACAGTGTATTTTGCGATATGGATATCATATTGGCTTTAACAACGGAATTTATAAACTTGCTAAATTTACTTGTAGTATTATTCTTGACATCTTGTTCTGCACAAGCCGCTTTAATGGTCTCTACACCGTCTATACTTTCTTTAAAATAAGACTGTAATACCGCATCGTCCTCCATAACCGTTCTGTTTGCTGTTTCGATAGGCTTTCTAAAACAGAGAACTATTATCGCATATAGCACTATTATTATCACTGACACTAAAAACATAGTGCTGTTTTCCAGACATAATATGACACCCGCCGCAACGACCATTAACGTATCAAGCAGGAGAGTAAGCGTTGCACCAGATATAGCATCCCGTATAGCTGAAGCGTCCGAGAACCTTGACAGATATTCGCCGGTCAGTCTGTTCATTACATCTTTGACCGGCAAGTCCATTATATGGTTGTAATATGAAAGCACGAGCCGTATGTCTATCTTTTTTGCAACCGTTACTATCAGATACCCTCTTAAATACTGAATAACAGCAGATAAAAGATACAATCCAATAAGCGCTAAGAAAACAATGCTGAAATTTGAATGCTCAACGAGTTCAGCCACTTCTTCGAGAAATGCTTCTATAGGCTCATCGCCTTCATGAGAGTGGTCGTGATCATGTCCTTCTTCTGAATGTTCGTGGTCATGTTCTTCCTCGACAACAGAATAGTATCCTGTGCTGATACCAAAATTATCTATAATAAGCTGAAATACAAGCGATCCAGCGATTCCTATTATAGAAATTACCAAGGAGATTATAAACACGCTATTGAGTCGCTCGGCAGGTCGCAGGGTGCAAGATTTTCAGTAAAACAGCTTGAAAAAACCAAGCGAAACCTTGAAGCAAAGCTGAAAAAGCTTACAGAAAATCCGAAAAGGGACGATGTAGTTACCTTTGAGGAACTCGGTATTGACAAGATGTTTGTGGACGAAGCTCACTCATTCAAAAATTTGTTCCTCTACACCAAAATGCGAAATGTAGCAGGTATTCAGCAGACGGAAGCTCAGAAGTCGGCTGACCTCTATATGAAGTGTCAGTATCTTGACGAAATCACTGGCGGTAAAGGTATCGTCTTTGCAACGGGAACGCCCATATTCACACCTTAACAATGATTTTACCTATCCCCCGAAAGGGGTTTTTTATTGCCTCGGCACTTGAAAACGGTCAAGCGCCGAGGACTTTTTGTTTTAAATACTGAACGAAATATCAACTCCGGTTTCGTCCGAAACTCTGATATTGTCGATTATCGTGACAGCTACATCGTGCTTTTCATCAACGGTCAATTCGTCCCAATGCGCTAACGGCTCTGCAAGCGGAGAAGTGTCGATAGCTTTCTTTTTACGCTCGCGGGTATTCAGCTTATCCTCGGTCTCGGATTTCCTCGCGTGAAGCTCCTTGACGCGCTTCTGAATGTAATCGAATAAGACTTCATCAGCGTCCGCGAGTTTGTCCATTAACTTGTGGATTTCTCCGTCCATTCTCGCTATATCCACTTTGAGCTTTTCCGTTTCGTTGTCGGGACGCTCCTGCTCGTTCTTCATTATCGTGAGGGTTTCCAAACGCTTTTTCATAGCGTCATAGACGATGTTTTCAAGGTCATCAGGATGAATGGTTTTAAGCGACTGAGAAACACAACCTGCTGCGTTGTACGCGCCTGCGTCACGGTAATATCTCCACCGCTTTGTGTGGCTGGCATTCCAGTTGTAATAAACGTGAAGTGAGTAACCGCAGTGAGCGCATTTCACAAGACCTACGAGCCACGAATTAGTTGAATGTCCATTGTTTGGAATCTTGCGGTTATGCTCCTTTTTATCCTGCACCGCAAGCCAAACATCTGAACTTACAAGCCCCTCGTGATAGGCAACCTTGACGAAATATCCGCCCTCCTGATGCTTATGGATAAATAATCCGTGAATGCCGTCGTAGGCTTCAACATCATCAATAAGGTGATAACCCTTGCTCAACAGATACTTGTAAACCTCAACATCTGCACGAACGTAAAGCGGACTTCTTAACAGCTTGCTAAGCTGCGACCTGTCCATTACCGATATATCGCGCTCCGGAGAACACGAAGGGCGAGATGTATCAACTGCATTTTCTTTGAAATAGTCGATAACATCTTTGAGCGAAACATCGGGCTTCTGATAAAGTTCATAAGCGATCTGAATAACATTTGCTCTGTCTGACGGAACAAGCACCGATCCGGTCTTACCGTTAATCGTGCGGCGTTCGGGTTCGTACCCGTAGTAACGCTTGCCGCCCTGATAAAAGCCTGTTTCCATTGCCCTTGTAACATAAGCGTCCGCAACTCTCGCAGCTATGGTTTCGCGCTCAAATTCCGCAAAGTTCAGAAGATTATTCCTCATCATTCTGCCCTCTTTGGTTTCCGTGTTGAACGGCTCGGAGAGTGAGATAACACCTACTCCGTACTTGTCGAGCTCGTCCGTGATATTGAGGTATTCGCGCATATTGCGGCTGAAACGGTCATACTTCTTAACAATTATTTTGTCTATAAGACCGTTTCTCGCGTCGGTCATCATCTGCTGAAATGCGGGACGATGTGCAATATCCTTTCCCGATTTACCGTCATCACAATAAATGCGGTAGCTGTCTTTTGATAATTTACCTCCGTTCTCTAAATAGCGTATGCAGTCGGCTTTCTGCGAGTCAATGGACAGGGAGTTATTGCCCTTGTCCTTGTCGCTTACCGAACGGCGTACATAAATTGCTGTGATCTTCTTCATAATATCAGCCTCCATAAAAGATAGCCGATAGTACGATACTTTTTACATGTTATAGTATAGCACAATCGGCATAAATTTTCAAGTGGTAAAGTGTCAAATTCTAAAATTTCTAGCGGTGCTGTCAAGCACATTCCTGTTCTTTCTTCGGTCTAATTCTTGCTTGCCTTTAATGGCGGCGTCCGTGCCGCCTTTTGGGCAAGCAGTCAATGCTTCGTGCATTGATCCCCTTATGGGCAAGCCGAAAGAAGAAAGGCTTATGCTGCGTCCGTGTCATTCTCCGGTTTCGGCGGCTTGGGCTTCAATACATCATAAAGATGATTTATCTTTTGCTGCCTTACGACTTCCGAAACATCTTCCGGTAAATGGATAGTTACCTTTATTTCGGCTGACGCATTGTTGTTGGTGTTTAAGGTGAGTTCATTTCTGATCATTGATCCTCCAATCTGAAAAAACATTTCCTGTTCCCATAACTTTTGGTTGATTTTCTATGTCTGTTGTGCTATAATGATATAAGTTGAATTACTGGCAGCGAGGTGAGATGAATGGATAGATGCGATTTTAGTTCCGTGTGCAGAACGATATTAGACAACGCTTCACTTAATCAAGTGGAGTTTCTTGAAATGCTCTTTGACGACTATGCAAGGGCTAATTTATTCTTTTTCAATGCTGGATTATCTAACCGATGGCTGCGAGGATTAAAGCCGTTAAGCTCGGCTATCATCAAGTATTACGGGGCTGATGATAAAGCGGATAATCTTATGAAAAATTTTAGTAAGTCGATTATGCCGCAAATCAACGATTACAATAATCTTACGAAATCCCTGCACGATCTCGTCCTGAATGATGTGAGCATATCCGATGATTCCAAAAAAGAATTGCTCGGTTATTATCCCTGTGACAGTAAATCCGAAGCCGTAGAGTTCATCTGCAACATTCTGATATTTGCTATGTCGCGTCCATTTGTCACCCGTGATACGAAAATTATTGAGAAGCATACATCTTCCGGTGCGCTGTCGCCTATTGTTTCAGAACGCATATTTGGTGCGGAAATTCCAGCGCCCTGCAAGCATTTTTCGGGAAGAGATAAAGAGCTTGCGGAGCTGCACGATATTCTTTCGGAAAACAATAAAGTGTTCGTGAGCGGAATCGGTGGTATTGGTAAGAGTGAGTTTGTGAAAGCATTTGCGAGAGAGTACAGAAAAGACTTTACAAACATTCTTTATTTCTACTACGACACCGATCTGAAAAATCTTATTGCCGATATTGATTTTTCCGATGATCGTCCGGAAGATACCGACGACGAAAAGTTCAAGCGTCATAACCGTTATCTGCGCTCACTCAAAGATGATACTCTTTTAGTAATTGATAACTTTGATACAATCGCTTCCGATGAAGAATTGCTTGATGTTGTGATGAAGTATAAATGCAAAGTGATATTTACCACACGAAGCAATTTTGACTGCGGCTATACATATTCGCTTAATGAGATTTCCGATATTGACGGTCTGTTTGAAATGTTTGGCAAACTGTATTCCGATGCGGACAAGCACCGCGATATCGTTATAAATATCATAGAAGCTGTCAACCGTCATACGCTGTCTGTTGAGCTTGCGGCGAGATTACTTGAAAAAGGATTGCTCTCTCCCGATGATGTTTTGGAGAAGCTGAACGAGTGCAGTGTTGA
>JAGBMA010000124.1 GCA_017635095.1 Ruminiclostridium sp.
CACCCGTAGCTGCCGCGACTTACCCGGCAGTTATCATAAAAGCATATAAAAACAGCAGACTCGTTACTTTCGGGTCTGCTGTTTTTATATGTTGTGCAGAAACTGTCCCGCTCAGCGCAGCAGCTATTAAAGTTTTTTTGGAAAGAGAGAGGGGTCGAGGGGAGAGAGAAAAGCCTTTTTTTCCAAAAAAAGGTTTTCTCTCTCCCCCCGCGGGGCGTGGGGCAGAGCCCCACACGCGCGTCCGCAGACGCGCTGAAGGTGCAGGGCGGAGCCCTGCGGACGCGCTTTATTTGAGCATAGATGAGACGATGCCGTCAAGAGCGGAGAGAGCTTCGCTTATCTTGGAAAGATCCGCGATACCCGCCATAGCGCTGTCGGGTTTTCCGCCGCCCTTGCCGCCTGCGATAGCAGCGATCTGCTTTACGATGCTGCCGGCATTGGCACCCTTGGCTATGGCTTCCTTGCTGCAGATGCAGAGGAAGTTGCCCTTACCGTCAGCATGACCTGCAAGAACGGCAATAAAGCTGTCGTACTTAGACTTGATGTCATCGCCCGCCTTGCGGAGACTGTCGCCGACAGTGCCTTCGAGCGTTGCGGAGAATACCTTTATTCCGTTGATCTCGGACGCGCCCTCGGAAATGTCGCCCATAGCGGACTGGGAGAGCTGACGCTCAAGCTTGTCGATCTCTTTCTTTGCATCGGCAAGCTCTGCTGTGACAGATTCACAGCGCTGAACAAGTGCAGCGTGATTCTGCACTTTAAGTACTTCCGCTGCATCAGCTATCGTCTTCTTTGCGCTGTCAAGAGCATCAAGAACACCGAAGCCGGTAACTGCTTCAATACGGCGGACGCCGGAAGCTACAGACGTCTCGGAGATTATCTTGAATAATCCTGCTTTTGCAGTGTTGTCAAGGTGTGTGCCGCCGCAGAACTCTGTGGAGAAGCCGTCCTCTGTGCTCACTACGCGTACCACATCGCCGTATTTCTCGCCGAAGAGAGCCATTGCGCCCTTCTTGCGTGCTTCATCGATCGGAAGTTCCTCGGTGATGACTTTCACACCCTTGAGTATCTCGGTGTTGACAAGCTGTTCAACTTTCGCGAGTTCTTCGGGAGTTACAGCGCTGAAATGAGAGAAGTCAAAACGGCACTTTGTCGGGTCAACAAGCGAACCTGCCTGGTGAACATGGTCACCAAGCACCTTGCGCAGAGCCGCCTGCAAGAGGTGGCAGCAAGTGTGGTTGCGCTCGGTGGCGAGACGGAGATCCTCATCTACGGCTGCAGTAACCGCATCGCCGACGGAAAGACCGCCGACTTCGACTTCACACTCGCAGACGAACTGACCGCCCGCAGTCTTCTTCGTGTCAAGCACGCGGAGAACGCTGCCGCCGGCGGAGATAGTGCCCTTGTCACCTACCTGACCGCCCATTTCTGCATAGAACGGGGTCTTTTCGATGACCGCGATAACGCTGTCGCCTTCGGTGCAGTTCTGCACGCTCTCGCCGTCCTTGAGAAGTGCGAGGAGCTTTGTATCGCAAGTGAGCGTTGTATAGCCCACAAATTCAGTCTTGAAGCCGGAGACCGCGTTCATCGAAGCCTCGTCCCAGCCGCCCTTGAACACCTGATTTGCGCGGGCAGTCTGCTTCTGCTTCACCATGAGCTCCTTGAAACGCTCTTCGTCAAGCGAGAGACCTTTTTCCGCAAGTATCTCCTTTGTGAGGTCGAGCGGGAAGCCGTATGTGTCATGCAGTCTGAATGCGTCATCTCCGCTGAGCACGCCGCCCTCACCAAGCTTTGCGATAAGGTCGGTGAGGAGCTGAGAGCCCTTCTCAACGGTCTTGTTGAAGCTCTCTTCCTCGGTAGCAATCACCTTCTTGATGTATTCGCGCTTTTCAACGAGCTCGGGATAAGCGTCCTTGTTTTCCTCGATGACCTGCTCAACGATCTCGGTAAGGAACGGCTTTGTAACTCCGAGAAGTCTTCCGTGTCTTGCAGCTCTGCGGAGAAGTCTGCGCAGAACATATCCGCGTCCCTCATTGGACGGGCGCACACCGTCGCCCACCATGAATGTAGTTGCACGGGCATGGTCGGTTATTACGCGGATAGATACATCGTCGTTGTGGTTTGCGCCGTAGGTCTTTCCCGTAACGGTGCAGATGCGCTTGATTATATTCTGTATAGTATCTACCTCGAACATATTGTCAACGCCCTGCATTACACAGGCGAGACGTTCAAGACCCATACCGGTGTCGATATTCTTGTTCTTGAGCTGGGTGTAGTTGTTGTGGCCGTCGTTGTCGAACTGGGTGAAAACAAGGTTCCAGATCTCTATGATGCGGTCGCATTCGCCTGCCTGCTCGAAGCTCTCAAAGGGACCGTACTTCTCGCCGCGGTCGAAATGTATCTCGGAGCAGGGCCCGCAGGGACCGCTTCCGTGCTCCCAGAAGTTGTCGGCTTTGCCGAGTTTTATGATACGATCACGGGGAACACCGATCTCGTTTGCCCATATCTCACCGGCTTCATCATCCTCTTCATAGATAGTGACCCAGAGCTTTTCCGGTTCGATCTCAAGGACTTTTGTGAGATACTCCCAAGCCCATGCGGTAGCTTCATGCTTGAAGTAATCGCCGAAGGAGAAATTGCCGAGCATCTCGAAATATGTGCCGTGACGTGCAGTCTTTCCGACATTCTCGATATCGGGAGTACGAATGCACTTCTGGCAGGTTGTCACGCGCTTTCTCGGGGGAGTCTCCACACCCTGGAAGAACTTCTTGAGCGGGGTCATGCCTGCGTTTATGAGAAGCACGGAGTTGTCACCCTGGGGCACCAGCGGTGCCGATGCCATACGCAGATGATCCTTGCTCTCAAAGAATTTCAGATAGCTTTCTCTTAATTCGTTAAGACCTGTCCATTTCATAATTATACCTCTTTATTTTTTGCGTGTCCGCATTATTTACATTCCAAGAAAATCAGTTATGTTCTGCCAGAGTATCTTCTCACGCTGACTGTCGGTAAGATCAATATGATCGAAGCGCTCAAGCTCGTCGGAAATGCTCCACATAGGGTAATCTGTTCCAAAGAACACCCTGTCCTCACCGTAAGCGAGTATGTATTCTTTTGCCTGCTCCGGGGTTATGTACGCGAGGGAGCTGCTTTCGTCGTACCACACGTTATCAAGCCCCGCAAGCACGGGAACGGCTTTTTCCCAGACCGAATAGCCACCGAGATGAGCCGCGATCATTCTCTGTTTCGGGAACTGTTTCGCTGCCGCCTTCATTCTGTCCGGATTTGAGTAATCATACCGCTTGTCACCTGTATGGAACAGTATCGGAACTCTGTTGTCGATTATCTCGTACATCTCCATAGCGTGCTTGTCGTCGATACGGAATTTCTGGCAGTCCGGATGCAGCTTGACCCCTTTTAATCCCATTGCAATGATGCGGTCAACCTCTGCCTCGATCTCTTTTGTGTCCATAGAGGGGTGAAGCGTGCAGAAGCCGACGAACATACCGCCGCTCGCATCAACGCTCGCCTTGATGAAGTCGTTTATTTTCGGGACCTGGTCATGTGTAGTCGCTACGGAATGCACAAGGCAGTGCTCTGCGCCGCATTTCTTCCAGTTCTCTGTCATGGTCGCGATCTTCCCGTCGAATGCCATGGAGATACCGTAGAATTCCCCAACGTGCAGTGATGCTTTTTCCGCTATTTTATCGGGATAGATGTGGACGTGAGCGTCAAAAATACGCATTTTGCATTTCCTTTCTATCGTCTATGCATTTATAACATCTTATTATAGCACCATTCCATGATTTTTTCAAGTGTTTTTTGCAAATATATACAAAAAACCGCACCTGCGTAACAGATGCGGTCTTGTAACTGAAAACAGTTATCTGTTCGAGAAGCCGAGAGCCTCGGCACGCGAAGCTGAACAAAACAGCCTGCGATCTTCCGGGATAATGGTGAAAACACCAATGATCCGTTATCTCTTTGAGAACTGAGGAGCGCGACGTGCAGCCTTTAAGCCGTACTTCTTTCTTTCCTTCATTCTCGGGTCTCTTGTGAGGAATCCTGCCTTCTTGAGTACCGGACGGAGTTCGTCGCTGTACTGGAGAAGTGCTCTCGAGAGGCCGTGACGGATAGCGCCTGCCTGACCGGTAACGCCGCCGCCTGCAACAGTGCAGATTATATCGAACTTATCGGTTGCACCAACAAGGTTAAGAGGCTGGCGAACGATGAGCTTCAGAGTATCAAGACCGAAGTAGTCGTCGATGTCTCTGCCGTTGATAGTGATAGAACCGCTGCCGGGATAAACGCGGACGCGGGCAACAGAGTGCTTTCTTCTTCCTGTTCCGTAGTAGTAGGATTTTGTATCATACATTGACATTTCTGTGCCCCTCCTTAAAATTCAAATACTTCAGGCTTCTGAGCAGCGTTCTTGTGCTCTGCGCCTGCATACAGACGAAGTCTCGTAAGAGCCTTGCGTCCGAGGGTGGTGTTGGGGAGCATACCGTTGACAGCGAGCTCCATAGCCTTCTCGGGACGTGTAGCCATGAGCTTCTCATACTGAATGGACTTGAGATGACCGATGTAACCGGTGTGCCATCTGTAGAACTTCTTCTGGAGCTTGTTGCCTGTTAAAACTGCTTTCGCGCAGTTAATGATGATCACATGATCGCCGCAGTCGCAGTGGGGTGCGTATGTGGGCTTGTTCTTGCCGCGAAGGATCGTAGCAGCCTGAGCTGCAACACGTCCGAGGGGCTTGCCTGCCGCATCGAGGATATACCACTTGCGCTCTACGTTTTCTGCCTTGGGCATATAAGTAGTTGACATATTCGTTTCCTCCTGAATTTTTTCGTGAACAAGTGCTATTATAGCGGTTTTGCGGCGGTTTGTCAACCGTTTTTTACTGCATTTTCAAAATATATCCCGCATTCTCTCCATTATTCTCTATTTCTCTTTGTTTCTCTCGTTTTCTTGTGCATCGTTTTATTTTTTGCAGGAGCGGAAAACTGCTTTTTATAAATAGTATACCACTGTAACCGTTTACAAAAGTCCCTCGTCATTCCGCACAAGAGATTTTACCCCGTTTTTTGAAAAATGTATATTGCGATGTATAAAATACATTTTTTATGCAGTCAATAAAATTTTACGCCCGAAAATCATTCGTTGTCTATTCCTACATTTTCAAAAATTCACCCGCATAAAAAGCCATTTGTTAATTTTAATCATGAAGATTAACAAGATCCTTGCAGCAGGAATCGCTGCAACACTTGCTGTTACTTCCCTCTCTGCTGTTGCAG
>JAGBMA010000125.1 GCA_017635095.1 Ruminiclostridium sp.
ATTTGTGATAGTCAGGCAGCACGGGCAACCGCCCCTGACGGGCTGCTGCCCGGCTACCAGCCTATCACAGATAAACTCACCGTCAATAGGCTTTCGCGGCATAAAGTATCGCGGCTTATTTACGATTTTGGAAGTAGAACCGGCTCAAAAAAACAATATATGGTATGCCGCGCTTTCTCTATTGACAATATGTACTGTCGGTGGTATAATTATATCGTGAAATGTCGAAAGGAGCACGGGTGTGAAGATATGATCTCTTCAAAACCGACAGGAGGTAGTACATGAAGTTAAAAAAAGCGATAGCATCGGTATTTCTCGCCTGCAGCATCGCGATAAGTTCGTCTGCAGTCGTTTCTGCCGAAAGTGAAACGTCGAATGAAACACCGTACTATGTGCGGATACTTACAAAGAATGTCAACATAAGGAACGGTCCGGGTACAAGCTATGATATAACTGCAAAGACAAAGGGCGCAAGTTCTTTCATCTATGTCGGTGCCCAGTTCGATGATTTTGATATACTGTGGTATAAGTTTGAGGACAAGAACGGGAAAGTCGGCTGGGTATCAAGTGATTTTTCCCGCCGGTATCTGAAGAAGGCCGCAAGACCGGAGATAGACCCGGTTGAGGAGTACGTTTCCGACGGAACGGCATACTCCGATATAATGAAAGTCGTTTCCGATACCGCGGTAAGCGCCAATGCCATCGGTGTGCAGGTAGCGGCTATCCGAGGCAGCGACGGCAAGGTGATCGACTGGACTTGGGGATATTCAAAATACGGTGAAAAGGCTATCGGAAATGCCACAAAAATAAGGACCGCGTCCATAAGCAAGGTGGCTGTCGCGATCTGTGCGGTAAAGATGCAGGAGCAGGGAATACTTGACATCAACAAGAAGATAAGCAAATACTGGGGAGAAAAGCTCCCGAAACCGGTATCGCTTGCGACTCTCCTTACCCATACATCGACCCTTGGCTACCTTTCAATGAAGACTGACAAGGAGAAGATACTCGATCAGCTCACAAAAGCCGGCAACTATACCGATAAGAAAATAGGTTCCGCAGCATCGTGGTATTATAACAACTACGGTATATCCGTGGCGGCTGCTACACTTGAGATCGCTTCCGATACTGTCCTTGAGGACTATGCACAGGAAAACCTCTTCAAACCCCTCGGGGTCGATATGTCGTTCTTCTCCGGAAATATCGAGAAACAGTCCCGCCTTGCGACTCTCTATGAAGCGGATCACGGCGTTGAGCTGCTCCCGGGGGAGGCTAAGTATGTTCTGCCCGACGGTGTGGTTGGAAATAACTCCGGAAACTATGTCGGCGGACTCACAGGCTCCGCAAGAGATGTTGCGAAGATGTTCTTTATGCTTGCAAATGACGGTAAGTTCAAGTCAGAGCAGATACTTTCCCCCGAATCCGTTGAGATACTCGAAAAGAGATACTTCACCGCCACAGAGTACGGCGGTAAGTTCAAGCAGTGCATAGCTCTCCGTTACGGCAAAGAGCGCTACGGTACTCCGGGTGTGTATTATCATACCGGAAATGCTTACGGCGTGATCGCCCTTGCATCATACGATCCGGAAACAAAGAATACGGTCGTCGTCCTTACTACCGGTGCAAGTCACTCACGCGATGACGACGGAGTTTACAGTGTATGCTCGACCATAGCGGACAGCGTTTACAGAAATATAGACAATATCGTGTGACGGTTATCCTTTCCCCGTGCAGCAAAATGCACGGGGAAATGCCCTGTTTATGCGGCACCGAAAAAAATATTCCAAAAATTTTAAAAAATTTTCAAAAAACACTTGACAAATCGTGAAGTTTCGTGTATAATGAAACAGTCGCTTGAAGACATGGGAGTTTAGCTCAGCTGGGAGAGCGTCTGCCCTACAAGCAGAGGGTCACAGGTTCGAGCCCTGTAACTCCCACCATGTTTACAAGCGATGTACGGCCCGGTAGTTCAGCTGGTTAGAACGCTAGCCTGTCACGCTAGAGGTCATGGGTTCGAGCCCCATTCGGGTCGCCAATTCCGTTCGTTATCGGGCGGAGAAAATGTGCTTCTGTAGCTCAGTCGGTAGAGCAGGGGACTGAAAATCCCCGTGTCGTTGGTTCGATTCCGACCGGAAGCACCATTTGCGGATTTAGCTCATCTGGTAGAGCGCCACCTTGCCAAGGTGGAGGTAGCGAGTTCGAGCCTCGTAATCCGCTCCATAGAATTGGTTTACCGCGCAGATTGTTCTGTGCGGTAAATTGTTATAGGTGACACTCTCTGAAACCCCCGTAAGGTTTTGGGCGGTGTTGCATGAAGATCCGGAACCGGGACGTTCAAAGGAGGTAAACCATGAATGTAACATCTGCTCAGGCTGCAAAAATACTGAGAAAGTATGAAGATGAAATGGAAGGCATAATCTCAAATGAGACCCTCAGCCGTGAGTTCCTTGCCGCGGTAGGTGAGGACGTAGAAAGCGTCCGTCCTGCATATAACTACTCCGAAACACAGGCTAAAATCGTTGAGCTTGAGGATAAGATCCGTAAGCTCAAACACGCTCTGAATGTTTTCAATACCAAGGAGAAACTGCCTGGATTCGGTCTGACAATAGATCAGGCCCTCATCTATATGCCTCAGCTTTCACGACGCCGTGAAAAGCTCCGTACAATGAAGAGCGTTCTCCCGAAAGCCCGTGAAGAAAACCGGTTCGGAAAGGCAAGCAATATCATTGATTATCGCTACGCAAATTATGATATAGCTGCCGTGGAGAAAGATTACAACGAAGTCTCTGATCTTCTCGCGAAACTTCAGACTGCACTCGATACCGTGAACAATACGGTGACTTTCGATATTGAGGTATAAATATTTTTCCGTCGGACAGAACCCTTTTTGTTTTGACTAAATGCTGTTCAATGTTCGGGTTTTCCTTTATTCCTTTTTGTTATAAGTTTTAAGGTTATGTTCAGTGTTAAGGAAAATTCATTTTTTGATCCTGAGAACTGCTTTGCATTTCTCTCTCTGTTCGTAAAAACTTTTCCGCGCAGCCGAAGTACGGTTATAGGCTGCGTATTTTTTTTTGCAACCTTTCATGCTGCTGTATGGTGTTATATACGAAGCGCCTTTATGCACCACATAAAATGCCGCCTACGCACCTTTTGCACCATGAAAGGAGAAACCTATGAACATACGAAGAAAAGTATCCGTTTTATGTGCAGCCGCCATTCTGCTGTCCCTTACGGGCTGCAAGCAGGGAGGAGCTGCCGCATCAGATGAAGCTGAAACTCTTACACAGCCTGCGGTGGAGACTGTATATAACGAGGGAGCAGCCGCTTCTTCTGCCTATGATCCTTCGTCACAGCAGTCTTATGAAACTACAGTGATAAATGGCGAGAGCTATATCGTTATGACTACATCGAGCGGTCTTTATGAAACTACGAAAGCGCCTGAAAGCGAAGATGCTCCTGTGATAACCGCACCGGACGCGACGTTCTCAAAGGAAGATGTAAAGCTGACAATTGAGAGCGGTGCCGACAGGATAACGACTGCCGTGGATTACATCACGCTCCGTACAGAATACACCGGACCCGGTAATGTGATACTGACTACCGGTGAGCAATACAGCCTCGAAAAGTACGAGAACGGGTGCTGGAGAACGATAGATTTCTCGGGTGAGAAGTACTGGATCATGCTTGCATACGAGATCTCGGCATATTCCAGACCAACTTTCGAGATAAGTCTTGAGGACGGAATTTATACAGAGCCGATAACTGCCGGAAAATACCGTGTTGCAAAGCAGATAAGCTCGATTGCCCCAGGTGGCTACGATACTTATTACGCCGAGTTCGAGGTCGAGGACAGTGACAGTGAGCCTCAGTACGAGGTCGCGGAGGAAAACGGCTATATCAAGCTTCGCATCGTTGACATTCAGCCGGATAAGTATGAGTGCGCGCTTACATTCCCGCACCCTGACAGGTATTTTGTTATCTGCGATACTTCGGATTATCCAGATCTTTGCATCGGTGATGATATTGACGTTGATTTCTCGGTAATGTACAGGATCTCGGAGCGTATCTTCCGTATTATGCCCACATCTGTGGCGTTCAGTACCCGGGAAATGCCGTCGGCAGCCGGCACTACTGCTGCTGCTAAGCCTGTCATTTACCTATATCCCGAGAAGAGAACTCAGGTAGATGTTAAGCTCGATTATAACGGCGAATGGACGCTTGCGATACCGAAGTACCGTGACGGCTGGACTGTGACAGCAAGCCCGGACGGAACGCTCGAATGTGAGGGCAGGGAATACCCGTATCTGTTCTGGGAGGGAAGGAACGCGTTCGCTCTCGATACTTCTCACGGCTTTTGTGTGAGCGGGGAAGACACGGAAGCGTTCCTCTCGGAAAAGCTTTCATACCTCGGTCTGAATGAAAGTGAAGCTGAGGAATTTATGGAATACTGGCTGCCGCTGATGAGGGATAATGCATATAATGTCATCACCTTCGCGGGCGAGGATTACACAGATAATGCGGCGCTGGATATTACACCCATGCCCGATACGGTAATTCGTGTGTTTATGGCATTTACTCCGTCAAAAGAGCCTGTTGCTATTCCTGCCCAGCAGCTTGCGGAAGCTCCCGCAAGAAACGGATTTACTGTTGTGGAGTGGGGCGGAGCGATAGAACGATGAGATCGAAATAAAAGAAAAACTCCCGAAGATGATCTCCGGGAGTTTTTTATGTCATTGGTATAATACGAAATAACTGAGCGAAAGCGGAGTATATCTCATAAATCAATGATGTCCGGGCTATTATTCACCCTTCTGCTTTGCGAAACACTCGCTGCAATATACGGGCCTGTCGTCGCGCGGTTTGAACGGAACAACAGCTTCTTTGCCGCAGCTTGCGCATATTGCCGTGAACATCTCCCTGTTTCTGGAAGCGTTCTTCTTTGCATCTCTGCACTGCTTGCAGCGCTGGGGTTCGTTTGTGAAACCTTTTTCTGCATAGAATTCCTGCTCACCGGCGGTGAAGATGAATTCTTTTCCGCAGTCCTTGCATACAAGCGTTTTGTCTGTGTACATACGATATACCTCGCCATAAAATATAATATTGACCGTTTGCGGGTTTGCACCGCACAGCACTCTATGCAGCGGTCATAAAAGCGCTTTTAGTTTTTTTCTTGCCCTCGAAAGTGCATTATCAGCGGATTTCGGAGTAATATCAAGCTTTTCTGCGATCTGCTTATAAGAATAACCGTCGAGAAAAAGCTTCATAACGCTGTATTCTTTCTGGGAAAGAAAGGAGAGAAGATGCTCCACGACTTCGTTATCCTCTTTGGTGATGATGTAATCATCTGCGGAGGAGCCTGCGTCGGGTATCTGTGCAAGATCAAAGTCGTCGTCCTTTTCAAGTCTGCCGCGGGCTTTGAGCACAGCGTTCTTCATTCTGTTTGTGATGCAGGTGCCTGCAAAAGCAGAAAAAGAGCCCTTATCTCTGTCGAATGCACGGAGTGCATCAAAAAGAGCAAGATACCCTTCCTGGCACAAGTCCTCGGATTCGACATCTTTGGTGCGCAGTTTTGCGGCTTTTATGCGGATAACAGGGGAGTAGCGTGATATTAGAAGCGCCATCTCACTGCTTTGCATCGGATCGGGTTGTTCTCTGATAATGCCGACAAGATCTTCATCGGAAACTTTCATAGAAATCACCCTTTCCGAAGCATCTAAGCTGATTATATCACTAAATTATCACAATGTCAACATAATTATGATTTTTTCTTATGTTCGGCGATATTTTTTTCGACCCTCGGTAAATATGTTGCCTCCGTGGCAATCAATAGCCACTGTAAGCGGGAAATCCTCGATATAAAGCTTTTTGACGCTTTCACAGCCGAGATCTTCAAACGCTATGACTTCGCAGCTTTTGATGCATTTGCAGGCTAACGCGCCTGCACCGCCTACAGCGCAGAAATACACTGCCTTGTTGCGTTCTATCGCTTCGATCACAGCCTGACTGCGTTCGCCTTTACCGATCATTGCGGCAAGACCTCTGTCAAGGAAATACGGTGCGAATTTGTCCATTCTTCCGGAAGTCGTGGGACCGCAGCTCCCTATGACCATACCTTCTTTTGTTCCGGTAGGGCCGACGTAATAGATCACTGCGCCGTTAAGTTCATAGGGGATAGGTTTTCCTGCTTCAATAAGCTCTGTTATTCTTTTGTGTGCCGCGTCACGGGAGGTGAAAACCGTTCCCGAAAGCATGACCTTATCCCCGGCACAGAGCTCGGGGGATAAGGTCTTAAGCTGTTCAACATTAATTTTTCTCATATAAGAAGATCCGAAAGGTCAGAATCCGCACCGGGGTCGCTGCCGAATCCCCAGTCATCATTGCTTGATGAGCTCTTGAATGCGGGTTTTTCATTCTTTTTGGGCTGAGAACTTGTCTGAGATGAGCCTGCAGCGAACAGATCTGCAAATTCACCGAAGTCGTCATCAATAGAGCTGCTCGGCAGGGTATTCTCTTCGTCGAAGTTGAGGTCTGCGGGAGTGAAGTCTCTGTTTGCAGACTGTTCAGACTTTGCCGCATCAGCCATCATATTTGCAAGAGTATCGTCGTCCGTTCCGGCAGGATCTATCGCGATATCGAATATGTCCGCGCCGAGATCGCTTCCCTTGTCGGGCTTTGAAGCCTTATCAATAGGTGTGATGTCGAAATCACCGCCAATGGGCTCGGGAGCCGCGTCGAGAGAGAAGTCATCGACAACGCCGACACCTTCCATATTGATGAGCGGAATGTCGCCGGACAGGTCGTCGTCCTTGGGTTCAGTGAGGAAGAAGTCCTCAAAGTCTGCATCAAGACCGGGTCTTTCAGCCTTGGCAGAATTATCGGGTCTGGGTGCTTCCTTCACTGCGGGCTTTGCGGGCTCGGGCTCGGGCTCGGGCTTGGTCTCCTCGAATACCGGAGCAGTGATAACGTCGGGCACATCTGCCATAAGATCATCGTCGCTTGGGATATTTGTTTCGGGAGAGTCTATTTCGATCGAAGAAATGATGTCGCTGTCCTCGAAATCGTCATCATCTGCAACATCAGGTGCGCTTCCGTCGGATTCGATCGTTGCTTCGACTTTGAGCTTTCTCTTGATCGCATCGAACTTATCTGCGCTGAATTTACTGTCGTCAAACTCAGGCATAACGAATCTTGCCTTGAGGGAGCCGACTGCAAGAGCGATCTCTTCGCCGATCTTTGCGATAGGGGAGAGGTCTGCTGCACTTGCCTGAGAGTCTGCGGCTGTCTGTGCTTCGGCAACACCGGACTTGGCGGTATCGAGCTTTGATTTTGCTACATCAACGATCTTCGTGATGTCGTCAACACCGGACTTAGCGCTGTTGAGCTTGTCGCCGAAACCACTCATCTGCTTTGAAGCCTCGCCTATGAGACCGGAAGTTTCGCTTATCTTCTTTGAAGTCTCGCTTATCATACCGGTAGTCTCGTTCATCTTTCTCGATGCTTCGGTTATCATACCGGTAGTTTCGTTCATCTGTCTGGAAGCGTCATTGATCTTTTCGGTGGTCTCGCTTATCGTTCTTGCAAATCCGGTGATCTGCGATGATGTCTCATTGATCTGTTTGGAAACACTGTCTATCTGTGAAGTAGTCTCGTTGATCTGCTTTGAAACGCTGTCGATCTGTGATGTGGTATCGCTTATCTGCTTTGCAACGCTGCCGATCTGACCGGTCGTCTCGTTGAACTGTTTGCAGATACTGTCGATGTTTTCGGTCACACCTGAGATCTGTGTGTTTACCGAGCTGAACTGTAAAGCGAAGGAGTCGAACAGGGAAGTGAGCGCACCGATCTTTCCCGTTACTTCCTTTACTTTCTTTGCAGACTCAGCCTGTTCTGCCTCAGTCTTCCTGATCTGTGCTTCAAGTCTGCTCTTTATGTCATTGAGCTTATTGGAACGTTCCTTTAGCTCTGCTTCAACTTCTGCCTTGTACTTGTCCGCAGCGCGTACTGCCTCAGCGGAATAGCTCTTTGCCGCAGCGATTATCTCCTTTGCGTAAGCGCTTGCCTCTGCCATGACCTCATCTGCGTTGCTTTTAGCGACCGCCTTGCCGGAAACGGTACCGCCGCCGCTCTTTTTGAGAGTGAGGTACCTATCCTTGAGCTTTTCGTACTCTTCGCGAACTTTTTTCTCGGACATCTTCGCCATAGCGCATTCCTTGTCGAACTTAGCGACATTTCTGCGCTCGTCGAGAATGCTCTTGCGGAGCTCCATGATCTTCTTGTCGCTCTCGGCCTTGAGGTTATCTATAAGTTTCTTTGTCTCTGCGGAGCTATCCTTTATAATGGGAGCGGACGCTGCAGCGGCAGCTTGTTCTGCGCTCTTTTTATCGACCTTTGCTTTTGCAACTTCCTTGTTTGCGTCTTCAAGGTTTGTCTGGAGGTTGTTGAGTCGTTTTTCGTACTCTTCAGCCTGCTCCTTCATCTGCTTTCTGAGCTTGTTTATGTACAGGTTGACTTCATTTTTGTCAAAACCGCCCATGACGGTCTTAAAGCCGGCACCTTCACTGTTTACCTCTTTTTTCTTGTTATTATCCTGTTTAGCGTCTGCCATAAAGCTACCTCCATAGAAAACGGAACCGCCCGTGATCGGATACAACTAAAAACGGGGTACAGTTCCCTAATATTTATATTATAACAAAACATTATCTATCTTTCAATAGTCATTATTGATAAAAATGCACAATAATTTTTTATCTTTTAAAAGAAAAACAGTTTTTTTGAAAAAAAGTATTGTAATTTTCAAGAAAATGTGTATAATATAATAGAGGGATAATATATGTGTATGTTCCGGAAGCTCTGACATCCGGAAAACGGTGCTTCCCGTTGCTGTGCCGCTTTGCGGGACGTCTTCGGAAAAGCTGTTCCCGTGAATATCTGTAAGGAAGGAAATGGATATGCAGGATAAAACGATGACATTCTCCGTTAAGGATGAACGCGATCATGAAATGAAAGAGATACTTATGACGGTATATCAGGCGCTTAATGAAAAGGGATATAATCCCATAAATCAGCTTGTCGGGTATATCCTGTCCGAGGATCCCACTTACATAACCACTTATAACAATGCAAGAAGTCTCATCAGAAGGATCGACCGTGATGAGCTGCTTCAGGCGCTCGTAAAGAATTATCTCGGCGAATGACGGAAATAAGCGCGGCCCGTGAGCTTTATGTTCACGGGTCGTTTTTGGTGTGTTCATCTATTGCTTCTATAACGTAGGCGTATTCGGGGAAATCGCTCATGATCCTTTTCCTGCAGCGTCCGAGAAATCCGTTCCGCAGGTCGCTGTTGTCCCGCATTGCCTGTTTTGCACCCCAGAGATGAGTATAGTCTTCCTGGGCAATGAAAAGCCTGTTCATATCCATGAGCGCTTCTATCGGGGTATCTGTGAGCGCGCACAGCATAGCAAGGAGCCTCTGTTCCGCAAACACCATTCTGCAGAGCCTGTCATCGCTTTTCTTCTCCGAGCATTCCTTCATGAACGCAATGGACTGGTTCGCGTAGAAAAGCCGAAGTGAGTTGTCGGGAATATACAGAAAAGCGGTGTTGCAGGGCAGAACGTTCATATCGAGCCTGTCCAAAAGACTGAACTCTGTAACTCCGAAACATCTCGGGTCGGGATAGATCTCAGGAGAGATATATTCGCGGTGCGCACAGGTCACTGCCGTATCCGACAGCTCAAGCGTCTTCCAGATTATGAGATCCTCATCTACGAGAGCCGCGTTTTCTGGAATGTCGCGAAGTGCCAGCAATTTACCCGCCGCCCAGAACATCAGCGGATCTATGCCTTCTGTGTCCGTCGGCAGTATTTCTGTAACGCTGTCCCATACCTTGTCTATGCCGATCCTGCGGTAGTATTCCGCGGCAACATTGTCCGTTACCATAAATATAGCGCCGTTATGCTTACGCCACTCAAGCGCGGATATGACCTCGCAGTAAAGACCGAAGTCCTCTATGCGGTATTCCGCGCCGGGGTTCCTTGCAAAAAACGGCGCTGTTGAGTTTACATGGATCCCGTTCATACCAGATTTATACCGTATCCGTAGGCGTTTAGCGGGCAGGAAGAGAGGTTGATGAGCGTCCTGTGATATTCTTCGGCAGTTATCGTGATGCCTGCCGCATTGTATCTGAAGCTTCCTTCGCCGAAGAAATCGTGGATATTGCCGAAGCTTCCGTAACTGCCGGAGCCGTTGCCGTACATCCCGAGCTTTCCGAGAAGCGCCAGCAGGAACGAGCCATAGTAAGAACCGCCGGAAGAACCTATGAGCCTTCCGTACTTGCCGAAGAGCCATGCGAAGCTTCCGTAACTGAAGGAAGACAGCGTAAATGAACCGTATTTGCCGCTGTTGAGCCAATGCTGACCGAATAACAGCGAAAAGCTGCCGGCAGAGGACGAGAATGCGGAAGAGGCGATACTAAGAGCCTGTCCGCTGACGAAAGCGGAGTATGAACTAAGATTGAAGCTTGAAAAACTCGATGCGGACAAAGCAGACAGTGCGTTTCCGATCACGGAGTTGAATGAGCTTTCCGAAAGTGCAGTGAACGAACCGAGTACAGCGGCGGTGAATGAGCTTTCTGTCGCAGCAGCAAAGGAACTTACGGAAGGTAAACCGAAAAACGAGCCGGTATAAACAGCGGTATCGCCGGTCTGAATGCTTTCCGCGGGCACGGTTATTACCGGTCCAGGTCCGTCAGCCGGATCGGGTGCCGGCATCTCCGGCTTTTTGTCCGGTGAAACGCCGAAAGCGAATTCGAGCTGTCTTCCGATATCGCCGCCGAGGTCAATAGTCGAAAGGCGCCTGATTATCTCATATTCACCCAGGTCGGAGAGCCACTTCATGAGACTTCCGCCCAGGAAATAACCGGTAAGGAGCGCTGTATCGAAGTTTTCTCTGAGCTGTCTTATGTTATATATCCGGCTCCCGCTGAGCCACAGATACCAACTGCAGTTGTTCACGCTTCCTCACCACATTTCCTTCTAAAATACGGATATGTATGCATCAGAACGGCGTTTTCCTGCAAGAAAACGCTTCAAGGCATAATATCATTTATACATTATACCACAAAACAAGTTATATTGCAATAAAGTAAGGAAATTTTTTAGGTAAAAAAACGTGATTTGTCATTGTGAACAAAATTATTTATTATTATTTAAATGCTGAACAATAAAATCAGCAAATGTTTTCCGGTCTTAATTCATCTTACGAGCTTCACTCCTATGACCGTAACATCGTCTTCGGTCTCTTTGTCTGCCGCCAGTCTTACTGCTTCACCCGCAGTTTCGACGATCTTTTCTATATCCGCGTGTCTGTCGCGCATCACGAGTTGTTCAAGCCATTTTTCGTCAAGCTGGGCTCCGTCGCTTGTCATTATTATAACATCACCGTCGGATATGCGGAAAAGCTTGCCCTTGTAATCCGCTTCAAACCCTACGCCGAGCGGCATACCGTCTTCATCTATCTTAGCGAACGTGTCGCCGCAGCGTATATACGTTGACGCGCCGCCTGCCTTGCACAGCATAACGTCGCCCGTGTTAAGGTCTATCCTGCACAGATCAAGCGTTGCGAAGCTCTCGTCCGAGGATTTTACCAGCAGGGAAGTGTTGAGCATCTCAAGAGACGCGTCAAGATCTATCCCTGCTTTAAGCAGCTTCGCAAGCATACCGCAGGAAAAAGCGCTGTCGATCCTTGCACGGCTCCCGCTTCCCATTCCGTCGGAAAGTATCATGTACACGTTCCCGCGCCCGTCGTTGAAGCATTCCGTGCAGTCTCCGCTGTGGCGGCTCCCGCCTTTGTTTTTGCGGAATGTCTTTATCTGTGCGTCGTAACGGGCTCTTTCGGATACGGTGACATGAGTGCGGCCGTTCGTTACACTTATCACCGGACTGTCGAACTCGCGCCTCAGAGCGAAGGAGAGCCTGTCGGCAAGCTCGTCCGGCTCCATGGTCAGGGTCCCTGTTCCGTAAGCGTCGATACTCAGTTTGTTGTTGATGATAAGGGCGATGACCGAAACCGTACCGAGTCCGGATACGCCGAAGACTTTTTCTGCTTCAAGAGCCGCTCTTTCGTCATATGTATCGTTGCGTTCAAGTTCCTCGGACATCTTTTTCAGCATCGTGCCGGTCGCACCGAGCTGACCGGTAAGCACGCTCCGCATCTCCGAGACCTTTCTTGACGCGCTCTCGGCGGAGCAGTAAACCGCGTACTGCTTATTTAGTGCTGCTGCGATCCTTCCGCGTTCCCTGCATGATGTTTGAAGATGTCCGCCAAGCATCTCCTCGCTTATGAAGCTTCCGCTGCGGAGAGTTTCACAAGCCTTGTTCATGATATCCGTGGTATCGTTGTAAAGCTGGCCCCAGCACTTCATATTCGACGGGCATTTCTTGCATATCTCGTCGGCAGTCTTGTTATAGACCCATGATATATCATTCAGGTTCTCCGCGTCGAGCGCGTTAGCTGTACGGATAACCGCAGCCCGCATCTCTTCGATCGTGTCGCCCATACTGTCCAGTTTTTTGCTGAATGCAGAAAACGGTCGTGTGTTTGTTGCGAGCTCCGCGCGGCTTATGACAGCCGAAAAGGGTGTGTATCGCTCGGGTATTGCCATGTAGATGACTGCTGCCGCAACTGCTGAGGTAGCTGCGGCGCCGTTGGTCTCGGTCATACCGGTGATTATGAGCCCCGTTCCGACTGTGAGAATGAACGCACAGGCTCTTGTTATGCGCCCGAACCGGTCGAGAAGCATTATTACCGGTGCCGTTACCGATATCATGATGCAGGAAGCGGCATAATCCGTGTTTCCGGCGGCGATCCCCGCAGATGACAGAACAGCGCATACCGCGGCGGAGGCCTCGGCTTTCATTTCCGACGAGTACAGCACTGCAAGCACCGAGACAAGCACGCCTATATTTATGACACCTGCCTGAAGGCTCGTAAGCGCCGCAGTAAGAAGTACGAACAATACGCACAGAGCGGCTTTGGCTGCTGTTTTGTTCTGTTCCGAAAGAGCGTGCAGTCCCGATGATCTGAGCTTGTCCGCACAGTATGAGAAAATGAGTGAGACTGCCGCGAAGGAGACGGACAGAAATATCTCATATACACTGCGGGCGTTGAATATGTTTGCCGCAAAAACACATACCGCCGCAGCAGCAGCCCGTATGATACGCAAAAATTCCGAGCGTTCCGTGTGAACGAACGCGCCGAAAGCGAGCTGCATTATCGTAAGTGCGCCCATGGCGGCTATGTACGGAACGCATATCTCGACACCGCCGTTTATTATATATCCCGCGGCGGCACCTATAAACATGAAAACACACTCAAAACCGCTGAGAGCACTTATGGAGGCAGCTGCAAAAGGCGCAGGCAGACCGAAAAGTCTTGTGAGCGCGAGGAAAAATCCCGCCGCGCTTAAAGCACACCCCTTTAAAAAGCCGATATCCCTTTCTCTGACAGTATTTTCCGAAATACTTCTTTCCATTTTCAACGTCCTTTCGCTGTTATTGGTATCTGTATGCCAATAATAGCACAAACGCTGTGAAAATTATGTCAAAGAAAGGGATAATTTATTTTGCCGATGAAATTTTTTCGCAGAGCGCGACAATATCTTCCATTTTAAGCTCTTCGGGTCTTGCGGTCGGCTTTATGCCGCATTCTTCGAGCATCTTCGCAAGCTCCGCTTTCCCGATGCCGAGTGCAGAACTCAGCGGGTTGAGTATCTGTTTGCGGCGCTGGGCGAAAGACGACCGAACTATCCGGAAGAAGAGCTTCTCATCTGTTACGTCAAATCTCGGCTTTTCGGGGATATCGAGCCGGATCACCGCGCTGTCAACGTTAGGGGAGGGCATGAAGCTCCCTCGCCCTACCTTGAAGAGCAGTTTCGGTGTGCTGTAGTAGTTCACCGCTGCCGTAACAGCGCCGCATTCTCTGCTGCCGACCTTTGCGCAAAGGCGTTCTGCCGCTTCTTTCTGCACCATGACTGTGACGGAGCGTATGGGCGGACGCTCTTCGAGAAGCTTCATTATCACCGGTGAAGTGATGTAGTAGGGGAGATTCGCGCATACCACTATATCACTGTATCCTGAAAGCTTTTCGGTTATGAGCGCATTCACATCGGTCTTGAGAATATCCGCAAAAACGATCTCGATATTGTCATATTCCGCGAGCGTTTCATCGAGCACCGGCTTCAGCCGTTCGTCTATCTCTACTGCAAGAACGCGGTCACAGCGTATCGCGAGTTCTTTGGTGAGAACTCCCACGCCCGTTCCTATCTCAATTGCAGCAGCGCCTTTTTTGCAGCCTCCGAGCTCCGCTATTTTCGGACATACAGCCGGGTTGATGAGGAAGTTCTGTCCGAGGGATTTGGTGAACGAAACTCCGTTCCTGGTCATAACATCTTTGATCGTGCTTATATTTGTAAGTTCCATGTTTCATCAATAGTTGTGGTGCCGTCTGTTACGGGTGAAGCTCCCGGCGGACGGCACCACTTTTCTGTCATCTGTTGTTTTTGGCTCTGATTATGGACTTCGGGGGAAACGCGCTCCCGTAAGGTATGTAATACCTGTCCATTGCGCGGTTCGCGGCTCTTACCGGCTCCTCGTTCTTGTCGAACATCTCGGACGGAGTGAATACTACCGGTTCGCCTTTCGGCGGAAGCACCTCAAGCTCCTGGTCGAGGGTGAAGTAATTCCTGAGCGTTATGAGAAGCCTTCCGTTCTCGTATCCGTCAATAATTCCCGCGAATTCGTAGTCGCGGCAGTACTGGCTGTCGGGGTAATACTGTTCGGCATTGTCATGATCGTAGAAGAAGCCCGTGCAGTATGGTCTGTGGCTGACTCTGTACACTTCGTTCACAATGCTTTCCGGGACTTTCTTACCGTCCAGTGCATATCCGAGCGCCTTTTTGTACGCATTCGTCATAGTTGCGGTATAGTATGCGGATTTTGCCCGTCCTTCGATCTTCATGCTTGAAACACCGGCATCTATAAGGTCATCGAGGTGGTCTATCATGCAGAGATCCTTTGCGTTGAGTATATAGGTCCCACGCTCGTCCTCGGTTATGTCGTAGCTTACGCCCGGGCGCTGTTCCTCGATAAGGTGATAGTTCCAGCGGCAGGGCTGAGCGCACTGTCCGCGGTTCGCGTCACGGCCGGTCATGTATTTTGACAGCAGGCATCTTCCGGAGAAAGACACACACATCGCACCATGCACGAACACTTCTATTTCCATATCTTCGGGGATATTCCTGCGTATCACGGCTATGTCTCTGAGCGGGACTTCTCTTGCAAGAACGATGCGCTTTGCGCCGAGTCTGTAAAGTTCATTGGCAGTGGTATAGTTCATTATCCCGACCTGTGTTGACATATGTATGTCGAGCCCGGGAGCGTGCTTCTTCGTCATCGCCATAACGCCGATATCCGCTATTATTGCCGCGTCGATACCGGCATCATAAGCTTCGGCAATGAACTTCGGGTATGCCTCGGCTTCATCGTTCGTGGGAACGGTATTGCAGGTCAGATAAAGCTTCGAGCCGCCGTTGTGAGCGTATTTTACCGCATCGGCAAGACCCTGCATATCGAAATTCTTCGGACCTGCGCGCATACCGAAGGTCTGACCGCCGACATAGACTGCGTCGCATCCGAAATCCACCGCGGCTTCAAGGCATTCGCGGTCGCCGGCGGGGGAGAGTATCTCAGGCTTGTTATTCAATTCCGCTGCCCTCCCCATACGGCTCGGGAGATGTCTGTTCTCCCGCTGTGAGACCTGCAAGTATCAGGTTCTGTTCATGTTCTTCGTGAGTCTGTGCGTAGTAGATCTCGCCGGTCTCCTCATTCGCGCAGAAGTAGAAATACGGTGTTTCCGGCGCGTATAGTACGGCATTTATCGCACTGATACCGGGGTTGCAGACTGCTCCAGCGGGTATCCCGGTGCAGGTATAGGTGTTGTATGCGTCAAAAATGCGCTGTTTGAAGGCGTCTGTACCGTTGATATACGGTTTTATCTCGTTCTCGACATAAAGCACGGTCACGTCAGACTGGAGATATGGGAACTCGCCGGAGTTGCGTATTCTGTTCAGGAAAACGCTTGCGACGTTGCCCATATCTTCTTCGGAAGCCGCTTCTTTCTGTACCATAGACGCGAGTGCAATGGTGTCGTCGAGGGTGAAATGCATCTCGCCCATTTTCTTGTACATAGAGCGTGTTATTTTGCTGTTGAAGTTGGAATACATTTTTCTTGCGGCTTCCATAGCGTTCTCTTCCGAGGCCTTCTTCGTTTTCTCATAGGCTTCTTCGACAGTCTGACCCTTTTCGGGCTTACCGCCGTTCTCCATTTCGTTTACCACATAGAATTCGTAGGTATCGGGGAAGAGGTAGCCTTCGAGCTGGTTGAATTTAAGGGAGTTTTCCTTTACTCTGCGCTCAAAGTCGTAATTGTTCTGGATATTCTTGTAGTATTTTTCAAAGTCCTCCGCGAAGCACACGTTATTTTCTTCGAGAAGCACCGCTATGTCATGAGCTGTCATGCCCTCGACTATGCGGACGCTTATGGTCTTTCTGACCGATTCCTTCGTGCGCAGTATCGAAAGCAGGGTGCTGTAGGACATGGTTGAGCTTACGGTATATTTTCCACCGATGAATTCAGCGGGAGTTTCATCTTTTTTGAGTTTGTCTGCAAATTCGGAATAGAACTTGAAGAATTTCGCGTCGCTTATGATGTTGTTCTCGGAAAGGATAGCCGCAACAGTATCTATGTTTGCGTCGTCGGGTATGGTCACGTCGAGCTGGAATTCGGTAGATGCGACTCCGGTGAAATCGAGCGCCCATTTCACGATATACGTCGATGCGTATGCCGCAGCACCGAGTATCGCGGCGCACAGCAGCAGAGCAATGAGGATATACGCAAGGGTGCGGGTGCTTTGTTTCTGACGTTCGTAGTTGAGACGGAGCCGTGCCGCCATGATCCTCTCGGCGCGTTCTTCCTCTTCTTCTTCATCAGCATCGTCCTTCATGGAGATGCTTCTTGCATGAGGATCGTTTACCGCGTTCATCAGGCGGGTAGCGGTATTGTCGAACTCCTCTTCTTCATCGCTGCCTTCCTCGATATCGAACACTTCCGGGATATCCTCGGGCGGGAGCTCATTCCTTCTCTGTTCTACGATCTCCGCAGCCTTCTCACCAAGTGCTGCGGAAAGGCTTGCCGCAAGAGCGGGTATCTCTTCCCGGGGTTCGTCTGCGGCAGGTCGCGGTCTTTCATGTTTCGGAGACTTTGCGGGTCTCTCCGGCTTTTCGTGCTTCACGGGAGCGCTTTCGGTCTCCGTGATCTCCTCGTATTCTGCCTTTTCCCGCTCTTTTTCCGAAGCGTTCTCTTTTATTTCATCGAGCTTGTTTTTTGCGCCGGAAACTATGGAGTCAAGCTTTTTCTTTGCATTCTCCGCAAACGAGCCGTGTTCCTGTTTTTTAGGTCTCGGACGGGCAGCGGTATGCCTTTCCGCAGTCCCGTTTTCTGCTCGCATAATCGGGTTGGCGGGAACCGACGGATCCGCTTTCACCGTATTTTTCCTGCGCTTCGGGGATTCCGAAAAATCGGGCTCGGGATCCGGCGTCATAAGTGATGCATGAGATCGGTTCCTGCCCTCTATGCTGAAAAGTACGCCTTCGAGCTCGCTGCTGCCGCGTACTTCTTCCGACTCGGGCGGAAGTCCCATCTCCTCGCGTTCTCCGGCTGATCTTTCTTCCTGCATCTTACCGCTATGTAAAAAAGCGGCAAGGCTTTCTATATCGTTATATTCCGTTTCTTCCGCTTTGTTCATATTTTCTTTGTCGTTCAACCGGATCACCCCTTTCTGTAAGAGTATCTGTCTATTTATAAAGGCTGTAAATGCCGTTTTCGGTAATGACCATATCTACCGGGATATCGTGATCGTTTTTCGGTACTTCGCCGCAGCACTGCTCATAGCATATACCTACGGAAACGCCGCTGTAGCCGGAAAGAAACCTGTCATAAAATCCGCCGCCCCAGCCGATCCTGTGACCGCTTCGGTCAAACCGCAGGGCAGGGACGATGCACACGGTATCGGAGAAGTGGGCAATTTCGCTCCCGTCAACAGGCTCATCTACGCCGAATCTGCTTCTGACGAGCGAGGAAAGCGAGTTTATTGCAAGAAAACGCATATCTTTTCCGACACATTTCGGCACGGCTACGGTCTTTCCGGCTGCAAGAGCCGCATCTATGAAACGCCTTGTGTCCACCTCGGCGGGAGAGGAAGCGTAAACGAGGAACGTCCCGCATTCTTTTACACAGTCAAGTCCTCTGAGATTATTATATATTCTTTCGTCAATTTCTTTCCTGACGTTTTTTTCCATATCGGCGCGAAGCTGCAGGAGCTCCGCCCTGAGTGACTTTTTATCGGACACAGCGCATGGATTCTCTGATCTTGTCGGAAGCGGGCTTGCCGGAAAGCACTTCAACCAGCTTCAGACCGAACTCGACTGCAACTCCCGCACCGCGTGCGGTGATGAAGTTGCCGTCCTGCTCCACAGGACCGCCGGTGAAGTCAGCTCCTTCGAGAAATTCCTCGAAACCCGGGAAACAGGTGGCTTTCCTGCCTTTGAGAAGACCCTTCTTGCCGATTATCGAAGGTGCGGCGCAGATAGCACCGATATATTTTCCGTTCTTCGCGCAGTAATCTATGGTGTCCTGCACAGCTTTCGACTTCTCAAGATTGAGTGTTCCGGGCATACCACCGGGAAGTACGATCATATCTATCTCGTCGCTTAAAGCAAGTTCAAGCTCGGTGGCGTCGGTAGCGACAGTTACGCCGTGAGAACCGGTGATGACTTCTTCGCCGATGCCGACTGTGACTACCTTCTGTCCGTTTCTGCGGAGAATGTCTATAGGCGCGATCGCCTCTGTTTCTTCAAAACCGTTTGCGAGAAATACAAGTACCATTTTTATCGTCCTTTCGTTTATCCGATGCAGTTTCTTATCTTCTGCATGAGAGTGCTGTTGATCTCATCTATGCTCTTCGGTTCGCCGTCTTTGCTGCAGGGTATCACGTCCCAGCCGTATCTTGAGGCTGCATACAGAGCGGCGTCCCTGCATCTTCTGAGGTATGCGGTATCGCGCTCGTGGATATCCTTTTTGCTCTCGTCACCGCCGTACCGTCCGGAAAGAAGCTTCTGTGACACATCGGTGGGCATATCAAGAAAGATCGTAAGATCGGGTTCCGGCATACCGAGTTTCTTATACTCAAGGTCGGTGAGCCAGTCAAGATAGCTTTCCCATTCGGCTTCATCGAGCTTTGTCATCTGATAGACCGCGTTTGACGAAACGTATCTTGCCGAGATCACGGGTCTTCCGCTTTCATAAAGAGCTCCCCAGTGCGTTCTGAAGCTCGTGTACCGGTCAACGGCGTACATAATGCTTGCGGAATATGCACTTTTATTCGGGTCTTTCTCGTCAAATTCACCGCGGAGATACGCGCTTATGATACGTCCGCTTTCCGATTCATAGCAGGGGAAAGTGATGAAATGAGCGTCGGGCAAATTCTTACGGAGCAGTTCAAGCTGAGTGGATTTGCCGCTTCCGTCAAGGCCTTCGATAACTATGAGCTTGCTCATGAGCATACCTCCGTTCATATCACATTATCACTATATTTTATCATATTTAATTCTTCCAGTCAATACTTTTTGCAAAATATGATGCAAAGATCGTGATATATGCATTTGACAAAAGAGAGGAAAAATGATAAAATAAGTTAATATGTCCTCAATAACTGCCTTTTGGCAGTTATTGCCTGAAAGTCTGTAAAACAGACTTTCAGATGTTGTTCCAATGCAACTGCGGCTCATTGGATCAACGGACACATTACTTGATGTCAGGCTCATTTCGTTCTTCGGACGAACAAAAGTGCAAGGAAAATCTTAAAATATATAAATTTTCCTTGCACTTTTGCAACCGTGAAAAGCCTTCAAGCTGCGCTATGAAGACTTTTCGCGGTTGATGAGCAGACATTAAGTTATTCTTACAGGAAAGCGGTGTTTTTATGATAATTCTTGCGAGTAAGTCTCCCCGGCGAAAGGAGCTTCTTTCGCTTATTACAAGGGATTTTGAGGTGATACCGGCTGTCGGCGAAGAGATCGCGGACAGGTCGCTTCCGCCGTCAGAATATGTTGCAGAGCTTGCAAGACATAAAGCGGAAGAAGTTGCTCGTTCATATCCCGATGATATTGTGATCGGAGCAGATACGATAGTCTCGGTGAACGGCGAGATCCTCGGAAAGCCGAAAGATGAGGCAGATGCAAAGAGAATGCTGAAGATTCTGTCCGGCTGTGAACATTCAGTATTCACGAGTGTGTGCATAAAGTGCGGAGATAAGAACAATGCGTTCTGTGAAGAAACAAAAGTTCGCTTTTTTGAGCTTACCGAACAGGAGTTAAATGAATACACCTCGACCGGCGAACCTTTTGATAAAGCCGGCGCGTATGGTATCCAGGGGCTCGGAGCGCTGCTTGTGAGCGGGATAACCGGCGATTACTACAATGTCATGGGGCTCCCTGTGGGAAAACTTGCCCGGGAATTGAAAAAATTTGGTTGATTTTATGCTCAGAGTATGGTATAATATAATTTATGGTGTTTTAGGGCGGTGAGGCAGTTGAAACTCATAGATGTAGGTTACGGCAACAGGATCAACAGTGATCGCATAGTTGCGGTCATCGGCGCGGATTCTGCGCCCGCAAAGCGCGTTGTTTCCTCTGCGAAGGACAAGAACATGGCTATAGATGCTACTTGCGGAAAAAAGACCAAGACCGTTATCGTTATGGACAGCGGTCATATCGTTATGTCCGCTAAGGATCCCGGAACGATAGAAGAGTGATGTTCACGCTTTCTTGCAGGAGGAACGCTGCTGATGAAGAAGGAAAAGATAAGTAAGCTCATTGATAAAGCTATATTCGGTCTGAAGAGCATCAGCTGCATTATGAAGCATGACGACGTGTATTTCAATCTTGTCCCGCTCCGCAGAGACGGTGACTTTGTTCTGGCTGCCATAGACAGGGATTTTCAGATCGACGGTTATGTGATCTTCAGTATCGGCGATGTCAGAAGCGCTGAAACAAAGGGCATGATGTATGACAGCATAATGCGAAGCGAAAAGGTGCTTGACTCTCATACAGTGCCGCCTGTGGATATGCGTTCATTTGTCAGTATTTTCGGAACATTTCTTGAAAACGCTATCCCCGTTTCAATGGATACGAAATACGGATTTTACATAGGAAATGTAATAAAGGTCGGATCGAAAAAAGTGAAGATCTCACATTTTGACCCGGAATGCAGGCTATCCGGCATGGTAAAACTGCCGTATGATGACATTTACATGATATATTTCGGTAACAGATACACTGAGATATATTCAAAATATGCAAATGTTCATGATGATGCGAAAAGTGAAAAATAATACTTAGGAGTGAAATTATGTCAAAAGGTATTCTTATAGTCGTATCGGCACCCGCGGGATGCGGAAAAGACACGATACTTGAACAGGCTCTGAAAGCCAACGACAACCTGTTCTACTCTGTATCGGCTACTTCGAGGGCGATGCGTCCGGGCGAGACCGACGGTGTGAGCTACTATTTCAAGACCCGTGAACAGTTCGAGGAAATGATACAGAACGGCGAACTGCTCGAATATACGGAGTATGTCGGAAATTACTACGGAACACCGAAAAAGGCTGTTTCGGATATGCTTGAAGCGGGTAAGGACGTTATACTCAAGATCGAGATCGAGGGCGCGGCGAATGTGAAGAAGATGTTCCCCGAATGCACGATGGTGTTCATACTTCCGCCGTCTTTTGCGGAACTCGACAGGAGACTGCACAAACGCGGTACGGAGACAGATGATGTGATAAAGCAGAGGCTTGCGACTGCGCGAAAAGAGCTTGGATACGCGAAGAACTATGATTACCTGATAACGAACGCGGCTCTTGAGGACGCCGTTGATGACTTTCTTTCCGTGGTTCGTGCAGAAAAATGCCGCCGTGTGAACAGGCCCGGAGCGATAGAGGAGCTTCTTTCCGAATGAATCCCGGAGATACCCGGTATGCTCTTGTTGCAGTAGAAAAGACAACGTTTGCATTCGATTCTCTGTTCACATATGAAGTTCCCGGTGAACTCGACATTAAAACCGGTATGCGCGTGATCGTTCCGTTCGGACGTGTGAACAAACATCGTATCGGTGTTGTTTTCGGGTTTACCGATAAAAAGCCAGGAGGAGAAGTCAAGCGTATCTTTGCCGCGGCTGATGACGGCAGTTTCCTTACGGAAGAAATGCTGGATATAGCCGGATATATGCATGAAAGTACACTTTGTACATATTATGACGCTGTGCGCACGATGCTGCCACCGGGATTGGCTGTATATATCAACCGCACTCACACTCTCAATACGAGTGCGGCGAGACTTGCGCAGGCAGACGGTGAGCTGTCTGATAAGGAAATTGAGCTTGTGGAAGCGGCTTTGGGCTGTGAGAACGAGAAAGCTCTTGAGGAAATGTTATCCGATCCCGAAAATGCCGCTGTCGTGAAGCTGCTCGCGGAAAAACGCATCGTCATGGTGCATGAGAATGTAAAGCGTAGGGTGGGTGACGAGACCGAAAAGACGGTCACTCTTGTCGATCAGTTAAACGATGATCTGAAACTTTCGCCAAAACAGCGGGCTGTGACAGACACGCTTGCCGATGTGGGTGCCGCTTCTTTGAAGGAGCTCTGTTATCTCTGCGGAGTCACAGATGCTGTCGTGAAGCGGCTTGCTGATAAAGGTGTCGTATGCATAACCGAGACTAAGGTGTCGAGGTCTGAAAGCGTGAATGCCGTGGTAACGGAAAAGCTCTCGGATATTGTCTTTTCGCCGCTGCAGCAGCGTACCTACGACGGGCTTTTAGGATTGCTTGACGCAGAACGCCCGAAATGTGCGCTGCTCCACGGGATAACCGGAAGCGGCAAGACTTCCGTGTTCATAAAACTTATCGAGCATTGTCGGGATATCGGAAAGACTTCGATACTGCTCGTGCCGGAAATAGCACTTACTCCCCAGACTGTCGGCAAGTTCCGCAGTCTTTTCGGAAGTTCCGTTGCTATTGTTCACAGCAGTCTTTCCCTCGGAAAGCGGGCTGATGAGTACAAGCGCATACGCTCCGGCGAAGCCCGCATAGTTATCGGAACGAGAAGCGCGGTTTTTGCTCCCTGCGACAACATCGGGATAATCGTTATCGACGAAGAGGGCGAGCATACATACAAATCCGAGATGTCGCCCCGGTATCATGCCCGCGATATTGCAAAACAGCGCTGTTTCAGGCATAATGCGCTTCTGCTCCTCGCGTCGGCGACACCGTCATTTGACAGCTACTATAACGCACTCAGCGGACGTTACAGTCTGTTTGAAATGAACGAACGATACAGCAAAGCCGTGCTGCCGGACGTTGAGATGATAGATATGCGTGTTGAAGCCGAGCGCGGCAACCGCGGTAATTTCAGTGAGGAACTGCTGCATCAGCTTACTATCAACCTCGACCGGGGTGAGCAGTCCATGCTGCTGCTGAACCGGCGCGGTTATCATACCTATGTGAACTGCGTGAGCTGCGGGACAGTAGAGGAATGCCCGAACTGCAATATCCCGCTCACTTACCATAAAGTCAATAACAGCCTGATCTGTCACTATTGCGGGTTCCGGAAACCGATGCCGGTCGCCTGTGAGAAGTGCGGGAGCAGGTTCATATACTCCTCCGGCACAGGCACTCAGCGCATAGAGGACGAGATAAAGCAGTTTTTCCCGAGTGCCCGTGTGCTTCGCATGGACGCCGATACGACCATGTCGAAATATTCGTATGAGAAGCGGTTTCGGGAGTTTGCGGACAACGAGTACGATATAATGGTCGGTACGCAGATGATCGCGAAAGGGCTGAATTTTGAAAATGTCACGCTTGTGGGCGTACTGCTCATAGACCGGTCGCTTTACGCGGGGGATTATCTCGGATATGAGAAGACTTTCTCGCTTATAACCCAGGTCGTCGGACGTTCGGGGCGCGGTGACAAGAAAGGCAGAGCTTATATCCAGACATTTTCTCCCGAGCACTACGTTCTTGAGCTTGCAGCAAAGCAGGATTACAAAGGCTTTTACGAGCAGGAATCCGAAGTCCGCAAAGCGCTTATTTTCCCGCCGTACTGTGATCTTTGCATGATCGCGTTCTCTTCGGCGGAGGAAGATGCCGTGAATACTGCATCAGTCAGGTTCCGTGACATATTGAAGCGCGTATCGGCGGATCAGGGCAGCGATATGCCTGTCATAATACTCGGTCCCACATCCGGCGGACGGATAAACGGCAGCTTCCGTGCAAAAATAATCGTGAAGTGCCGCAATAACAGAAAGTTCCGCGATATGTTGAGAACGGTGATGCATTCGGCGGAGAAAATGCATGAATTCAGGAAAGTAAGTTTTTACGTTGATTTCAACGGTGAAATTATATAAGCAATACCGGAAAAGGAAAGGAAAAGATCAAAATGGCACTCAGAAACATAGTGAAGTTCGGAGACGAGAGACTCAGAAAGAAATGCAGGGAAGTTACGGAGTTCAACGATAAACTCTGGGTAATGCTCGATGATATGTATGAAACGATGAAGGCGTCGGACGGCGTTGGTCTTGCAGCCCCGCAGATCGGCATTCTCCGCAGAGTTGTGGTCATAGACGTGGGCGACGGACCTATCGAGCTCATAAACCCGGTCATAACATCTATGCACGGCAAGCAGCGCGAAGTTGAGGGCTGTCTTTCCTCGCCCAACCAGTGGGGATATGTAAAACGTCCCGCGAAAGTTAAAGTCACCGCGTTCAACCGCTACGGCAAGGAGTTCAAGATAGAGGGGACCGAGCTTCTCGCAAGGGCGCTGTGCCATGAGATAGACCACCTCAACGGCGTTCTGTTTACCGATCTCGCGGACGAAATGGTAGAACCGGAAGAAGTTGAAGAAAAGAGAAAGAAGAGATAAAGTATGAAGATCGTTTTTATGGGGACTCCCGATTTTGCAGTTCCCTGTCTTGATGCGCTCATAAATGCCGGTCATGAAGTAGCGGCTGTCTTCACCCAGCCCGATAAGCCCAAGAACCGCGGTCATAAGATGACCCCGCCGCCGGTAAAGGAATGCGCGCTTCTTCACGGCATTCCCGTATATCAGCCCCTTTCTCTGCGCAGAAATAAGAGCGAGGACGCCGCAGCCGCGTTCGATACGCTTAAAAGTATAGCGCCGGACTGCATTGTGGTGGTGGCATATGGTCAGATATTGCCGAAAGAAGTACTTGACCTGCCGGAGTACGGCTGCATAAACGTACACGCGTCCCTTCTTCCGAGATACCGCGGCGCAGCGCCTATCCAGCACTGCATAATAAACGGCGAGAAGGAAACGGGAGTCACCACCATGTACATGGCGGAGGGGCTCGATACTGGAGACATGATACTCACCGACAGGATCGCTATAGATGAAAAGATGACAGCATCTGAGCTGCACGACAGGCTCTCGGAAATGGGGGCTTCGCTTATAGTGAAGACGCTCGATGAAGTCGGAAAGGGTATCGCCCCCCGGATCGCGCAGACAGATGAGAATACCTGCTACGCTTCAATGATAACAAAAGAGATGTGCAGGATAGATTTCTCCCAGCCGATAGAGAAAGTTTACGATCTTATACGCGGAATGTCCGCAAGCCCGTGCGCCTTCACGTTCCTTGACGGTAAGCGCTTCAAAGTGTATTTTGCGGAGAAAACGGATATAAAGACAGACGCTCCGGCGGGAACAGCCGCTGATGACAGGCTCGGCGTATCCTGCGGCGGATATGTGCTTCGACTGACGGACGTTCAGGCGGAGGGCAGCAAAAGAATGTCCGCTGACGATTATCTCAGAGGAAAGAAAGTCCCCGCAGGAACAGTCTTCGGGGAATAAGGAGATATTATGGGTTTAGCTGCTGCAAATGCAAAAATGGCGATAGACCTTATGTTCGATGTTTTCGCGGGCAGATTCTCGGGTCTTGTGCTTATCGGAATGCTCTTATTTTCGGTGTTCTGCCAGATAAAGGTAAAATCCACCTTCAGCAAGTACAATCTTGTAACGCCTGCAAACAGAATGCGCGCACACGAGGCAGCAAGAATGATACTTGATGACAACGGGCTGTACAATGTGGCAGTCGTACACGTCCCGGGAAATCTTACGGATCACTACGATCCCCGCACCAATACGGTGTGTCTCTCCGACAGCACTTACAACATCAACTCGATAGGCGCGATCGGAGTTGCAGCCCACGAATGCGGTCACGCGATACAGTATGCCAGAAATTATACGCCCATAAAGATAAGGCAGACTATCTATCCTGCGGTGAGCTTTTGTTCCACAGCATGGTTCTGGGTTCTTGCGCTGGGATTTTTCCTTGAATGGGCTGTTGCAATAGAGGCAGGGATCGCGTTCTATTCTTTCGTTGTACTGTTCCAGCTCGTAACGCTTCCCGTTGAATTCAACGCGAGCAGGCGGGCGATAGATACTATCTATGCCAACAACATTCTCACCGGATCTGAGCTTGACGGCGCGAGGAAAGTGCTCAGCGCCGCTGCAATGACTTATGTTGCAAGTTTCCTGACGTCGCTTTTACAGCTGCTCAGACTGATCCTCAATTTCTCAAGAAGGCGGAGCTGATATGAACGGCAGAGAACGGGTGCTCTCGCTTCTTGTGAGGGCGCAGAAAGACGGGTCATACTCAAATATAGCGCTTGACGCGGAACTCGCTAAGAACAGCAGCGAGAAAGCGTTCATCACCGCCCTTTTCTACGGTGTGACCGAGCGCAGAATGACCCTCGATCATATAATACGTTCGCACTCGAAGACCGAGTTCGACGATATAGATAACGAAACGCTGCAGCTCCTGAGAATGGGGCTGTATCAGCTTTTGTATATGGAGATCCCGGAAAGTGCCGCAGTCAATGAGACTGTCGCGCTTGCGCCGGAGCGTTCAAAGGGATTCGTGAACGCCGTGCTGCGCGCGTTCATACGTTCGGGAAAACATATCGTCCTTGACGGGCTTGACGAGCTCGGAAAACTTTCGGTAGGTTATTCCTGTGCCCGCTGGATAGTAAAGATGTGGGTGAACGAATACGGAGCGGAACGCACAGAGAAGATTCTTGCCGCGTCGTTCGGCAGACCTCCGGTATTTGCCCGGGTAAATACTCTGGTATGCGACGCGGAGGATCTTGTGTACGAGCTTGCGGAGGACGGGATAAAGTCCGATGTATGCGACGAAAGCGGGAGGTGTGTGGTCATCTCCGGTTCCGGCAGTATCGAAAAGCTTCGTGCATACAGAAACGGTCTTTTCCATATCCAGGATCTTTCGTCGCAGAAGTGCTGTGAGCTGCTCGCGCCCCGTCCGGGAGATACGGTCATTGATATGTGCGCAGCGCCGGGAGGAAAGAGCTTCACTGTCGCGGAGCTTATGAACAACAAGGGTGCTGTGTATTCGTCCGACCTGTACGAGAGCAGGGTAAGGCTCATATCCGACGGCGCGGCACGGCTCGGACTTGACATAGTGAATGCGCGTGTCGCGGACGCCTCGGTGCATAACGATACTCTTCCCGAAGCGGACAGGGTGCTGTGCGATGTGCCGTGCTCGGGACTTGGTGTTATCCGCCGCAAGCCCGAGATAAAGTACAAGAAGAAGGCTGAGATCGAGGGGCTCCCGGAGATTCAGCGCAAGATACTGGAAAACGGGGCGGGATATGTGAAGAAAGGCGGTCGGCTCGTGTATTCGACCTGTACTCTGAACCGGGCGGAAAATGAGGACGTTGCGGAGTGGTTTGCCGCGGAGAACAGAGAATTTGAGCTGAAAGAGATGAAGACCTTCTTCCCGTGTGAGGACGGCGGCGACGGATTTTTCTGTGCTGCTTTTGACAGGAAAAGCTGAAAAATACATCACATACAGATAAAGGTGAAATGGACAAAAAAGACATACTATCATTGACGCTCCCCGAGCTTGAAGCGGAGATCACCGCTCTCGGCGAGAAGAAATTCCGTGCGGGACAGCTTTTTGGCTGGCTGCACGAAAAGAAAATAACATCGTTCGCGGAATGCACAAATCTCCCGAAAGCGTTCATAGAGCAGCTCGACGCCGATTATTTCATTATGGTGCCGGCGGTGAAAAGAAAGCTTGAATCAAAGATCGACGGAACTGTGAAGTTCCTCTACGAATTTCCCGACGGCGAGCGTGCAGAAACGGTAATGATGAGCTATAAGCACGGAAACTCCCTTTGCATTTCAACTCAGGTGGGCTGTAAAATGGGGTGCAGCTTCTGTGCATCTACGAAAGCCGGCTTTGTCCGTGATCTCGCACCGTCGGAGATGCTTGCACAGGTTTACGGGAGTGAGCGTGAAAGCGGCAGGAAAGTCGAGAGCCTTGTACTAATGGGCATCGGTGAGCCGCTCGACAATTTCGGCAACGTTCTGCGTTTTTTGCAGCTTCTGTCCTCCGAAAAGGGGAAGAACATGAGCCTGCGGCACGTTTCGCTTTCTACCTGCGGGATAGTACCGCGCATACGGGAGCTTGCGGATATGAAGACCGGACTCACACTTTCGGTCTCGCTCCACGCGCCGACGGACGAAAAGCGAAGTGCGATAATGCCGATAAACAAGCGGTACGATACAGCCGAGCTCATAGATGCCTGCAAATATTACTTTTCACAGACCGGACGGCGCATAAGCTTTGAATTTGCACTTATTGACGGGGTAAACGATGACGCGGTGACTGCGAAAGAGCTGGTGAAGCTTCTGAAGCCGGTCTCCCCGTGCCATGTCAACCTTATCCCCGTAAACGAGATAAAAGAGCGTGAATACCGCAAGAGCAGCAGGGTAAAGGAGTTCACGAAGCTGCTTTGCGACAGCGGTATCAACGCTACCGTCCGCCGTACTCTCGGCGCAGATATAAACGCCGCCTGCGGTCAGCTCAGACGCGATAGTATGGAGAATTGACCAAATGCCCAAAAATATTACACCAATGTAATAAATTTGTAATCATTTTACAGTTGATTTATTTGAAAAAAAAGTGTATAATAGATAGGATAGAGATTTGTGGCATTTTGCCAATAGTAACACCCAAATGAAAGAAGGGTCGGTATGAAATGCTTTTCCAAGACCGATATCGGTCTTAAAAGAACCGAAAATCAGGACAGAGTGTGGACAGATATGCTCGAAGAAGACGCGGTCGCAGTTATCCTCTGTGACGGTATGGGCGGAGAGAACGCGGGAAGCGTCGCAAGCGAGATGACTGTTGAATTCATGTCGGACAGGATCAGAAAAGGCTTCCGCGGCAACATCAACCGCAACTTCATACGAAATCTGCTCATAACCTCGGTGACTGCGGCAAACAGCCTTGTTTTTGACCGCGCATCAAAGGAGTCCGATAAGTATGGTATGGGTACGACCTGCGTGGCGGGTATAATCTATGCCGGAAGAGCTTACATAATCAACGTTGGCGACAGCCGCGCGTATCATATATTCGATGACAGTATCCAGCAGATCACCAAGGATCACACATATGTCAGAAAACTTGTGGAACGCGGAGAGATCACCGAAGAAGAAAGCCGCATCCACCCCGACCGCAACCGTATAACCCGGGCTGTAGGCGCTGAGCGCAATATTACCCCGGATTATTTCGAGATCGACCTTGAAGAGGGACATATCCTTCTGTTTTCTTCCGACGGGCTTCACTCTTACGGCGATGACGCGGAAATAGCGGAGATAATCGTTAACAATCCTATCTCCCGCGCCTGTGATCTGCTCATAGACTATGCACTCGGAAACGGCGGACGGGACAATGTTTCCGTTGCAGTAGTCGAGGTCTGAAAGTCCTGACACACAGACGAACTCAAAGAGAACTGTCCCATGAAAGGAACTGAGCTTAATGGACAAAAACATAGGCAAGAAGCTTGACAACCGGTATGAGCTTACCGAACTCATCGGCGTCGGCGGAATGGCTGATATATATAAAGCTACCGATATAATAGAGAATAAGACTGTTGCAGTCAAGATCCTCAAGAATGAATTTGCAAAAAGCGAGGATTTCACAAGACGCTTCCGCAACGAGTCAAAGGCTATCGCGCTTCTTTCTCATAAAAACATAGTAAAGATCTACGATGTCGGCTTTACGGACAAGATCCAGTACATCGTAATGGAATATATAGACGGTATCACTCTTACGGAGTATATCGAGCGCCAGGGAGTGCTCAAATGGCGCGATGCCGTTCACTTTACCACACAGATACTCCGTGCGCTCCAGCACGCACATGACCGAGGCATAGTTCACCGCGATATAAAGTCCCAGAATGTTATGCTGCTCGCGGACGGTACCATAAAGGTCATGGATTTCGGCATTGCTCACTTCAACCGTGAGACCGACAAGACCATCTCCGAAAAGGCGATAGGTTCCGTGCATTATATCAGCCCGGAACAGGCAAGAGGCGAAGTTACCGACGAGAAGAGCGATATCTACTCCGTCGGCGTAATGCTCTATGAGATGCTCACCGGCGTTAAGCCATTTGACGGTGATAACCCCGTTTCTATTGCATTGAAGCATATGCAGACCAAGCCCCGGAAGATGACCGAGATCAACAGCTCGATACCGGAGGGACTTGAGGAGATAACGATGAAGGCGATGCAGAAAGAGCCTTCGGAACGTTATCAGACTGCCGGCGAGATGATAAAGGATATCGAGGAGTTCAAGAAAAATCCGAGCATCGTTTTCGAGTATAAGTATTTCTCCACCGACGGTTCAACGAAGTACTTTGACAAGATAACCCCCGAGACTGTAAAGGAACAGGGCGGAAGCAAAGCCAGAAAGCGTGCGGTAGAAGTCGGCGATGACGACGGAGATGACAGCTATGACGACGAATACGAGGACAATGAGGAGTATTTCGACGATGAATTCTACTATGAGCGCAGAAGACGTTCGCCGGTGCTTCCGATCCTGTTCGCACTCGCCACTGCGTTCGTCATAATGACGGCATGGCTCATCTATAACGTCGTTACCGTCAATGTCGGATCAATAGAAAGCCAGGCGGGCGAGGAAGTAAAAATGCCCAGTCTCCTGAATATGACATGGGACGAAGTGCTCACGGAGTACGGCGATTTCAACCTCACTCCGACGCTCAAGTATGACTCAAAATACCCGAAGAATATCGTCATGAACCAGAGCGTCATGCCCGGAAGGACCATAAGAAAGAATCAGAACGTAGAAGTCACTGTCAGCAACGGCCCTCAGCTCGTGGAGATAGACGATTTCTCCGGCAAGCCCATTAACGACGTTATCACAATGCTGTCGAGACAGGGTCTCAAGTACGATATAATCAGGCAGGACGACGATACGGTCCCTGCAAACTGCATAATAAGAACTAACCCCGCAGCGCAGGAGTTCGTTGAGGTGGGAACTACCGTGACCTGCTATGTGAGCCAGGGCGCAAGCGATGAGACCACCGCGGTACCTCAGCTCATCAATCTTTCTCTTGCAAGTGCGGAGATGCGCGCTAAGGAGTATGATATACTGCTTACCGTTGTCCGTGAACCAAGCAGCGAGGTCGAAGAGGGCAGAGTTATCCGCCAGAGTATCGACCCGACGACAGTCGTTGTCAAGAACACGATGGTTGAGATCGTGGTATCAAGCGGCGGCGCGCAGGAGAGAGAGACTTCCATAAAGATCTCGATCAAGGGCACAGCTTCCGGTGAGTTCGATTTCAAATACTATATCGACGGTACACTGCAGGAAAATATGACCGAGACAAAGAATATGAGCCTTATCGACAACTTCGTATGGACGTTCTCCAACAGCGGTCAGCATGAGTACGCCGTAAGGGTTCGCTCCGTAGATACCGGCGCAGAAGGCACATTCTTCAACTGCATGGTCGATTTCACAAAGGATCCTCCCGAGAAGGATTACGGCGATACCTTCAACGGCAAGGTGTTCAAGCAGCTTCTCGGCGCGGTACCCACGGACAATGCCGGAAGCAATACCGAGGACGAGAACGGTAATGGCACCGGCGAGGATAACAGGAACGAAAACGATGAGACAGACACGGATCGCGACGATAACGTGAACGGAGAAGATATTCCGGTTATCCCGTCTGATGACGAGCAGATCGTTGCTGAGGGCTGATGGAAAAGCTCGGCGGAAAGATAATAAAGGCGGTCGGAGGTATATACTATACCGAAACTGCCGAAGGAGTGCTCCCTTGCAAGGCAAGAGGGATCTTCCGGAATAAATCGCTCTCTCCCGCGGTCGGTGACAATGTTGCGGTGATCGCGGACGATAATGCGGAACCGGTGATCGACAGCGTGGAGGAGCGTAAAAACTACCTCGTGCGGCCGCCCCTTGCAAATCTTGATATGGTTCTGTTTGTGGTGTCATCGTGTGAGCCGGCGCCCAATGCGTATATCATAGACAAGCTCATCTCGATATTTGAGAGCAAGGATATAGAGACTGCTCTCATCTTCACAAAGACAGACAAGCAGGGCTGTGCCGATATTTCGGATATTTACTCTGGTGCAGGATACAAATGCTTCTTCTCCGATATGACCAGCGATGTCAGGGAGATACGGGCCTATGCTGCAGGAAAGGTGACTGCGCTTATCGGCAACTCCGGTGTCGGTAAATCGAGCCTTATGAACAGGATCTTTCCTGAGCTTGAGAGCGCTACAGGAGAAATAAGCCGGAAGCTCGGACGCGGACGGCATACGACCCGTGAGGTCTGTATGCACCCCCTTGACGGAGGATATATCGCTGATACACCCGGTTTTTCGACAGTTGATATCGAGCGTTACGGAAGGATCCCGAAAGAGGAGCTTGCAGACTGTTTCCGTGAGTTCGCACCGTACATCGGTAAATGCAGATTCAGTGATTGTGCGCATTTAAGAGAGATAGGCTGTGCGGTTACCGAAGCAGTTTCGTCAGGCGTTATCCCGCGCCTCAGATATGACAGCTATGCAAGGCTGTATTCGGAAGCTGCGGAACGTGAAAAAAAGTATTGAACTCAAGAGGCATACTACTTAATGTCTGCTCATCAGCCAATAAATTGCTTCATAGCGCAGCTTGAAGCAGTTTATTGGCTGCAAAAGTGCAAGGAAAATTTTTATTTTTTAGGATTTTCCTTGCACTTTTGTTCGTCTGAAGGACGAAATGAGCTTGACATCAAGGAATGTGTCCGTTGTTTAAATGCACCGCAGGAGCATTTAAACAACATCTGAAAATCTGTTTTGCAGATTTTCAGTCAATAACTGCC
>JAGBMA010000016.1 GCA_017635095.1 Ruminiclostridium sp.
CTGTGCTTCCGAAGAAGTCCGCTGCCACCTTTGCAGCACCCTTCCTTGTGATGCCTGTCATTTCAACCTCTACTCCGAATGTTTGCGTCCTCATTACCATGCAGCCTCCTGTCTTTATTTCCTTTTGTTGCTGCTATAGTACCTCTGTTTCGCCTACTATTCAAGATCTAACCTGTACAAACTTCGGCAGAGCTTCTTATGCATTGTGCTTCATCGTTCTAATTCGCTAAAACAAATCGAACTACTAAGTCTAAGGTCATCTCAACAAAAAAGCAACCCCGCATCGATGAGCGATGCGGGGAAATACTTAATATTAACAGGTTCTCTCTTGCCTTTGCTGTTTGGTCGTAAATCGGTCGTAAATCCTGCCTGTCACAGCCAAATAATGGCTTAACAGCGGGCTTTACTTCTTCTCCGGTCTCATTGTGGGGAAGAGGAGCACGTCGCGAATGGAGGCGCTGTCGGTGAGGAGCATGACAAGTCTGTCGAAGCCGAAACCGAGACCGCCGGTTGGCGGGAGACCATACTCAAGGGCTGTGATGAAGTCATCATCGACCTGTGCGTCATTTCCGCCCTGCGCGCGCTTTGCAGCGACCTGCTTCTCGAAGCGTCCGCGCTGGTCGATCGGGTCGTTGAGCTCGGAGAACGCATTGCCGAACTCGGTACCGTTTATGAAGTACTCGAAACGCTCGGTGAACATAGGGTCAGAGGGCTTGCGCTTTGCAAGAGGCGAGTTCTCGACCGGGTAATCGTAGATGATCGTGGGCTGGATAAGATTCTCCTCGACGAATGCCTCAAAGAACGCTATGAGCACCTCGCCCTTTGTTGCGGTCTTGCTTTCAAGCTCGACGTGCTTCTCCGCCGCTGCTTTTCTTGCAGTCTCATCGTCCGTCCAGTCTGCAAAATCGACGCCGGCGTACTTCTTCACCGCTTCTATCATGGTGAGACGCTCCCAGGGCTTGCCTACAGCTATCTCCTTACCCTGGTAGGTAACGGTGTCTGTGCCGCAGATCTTCTTTGCAACAGTGCGGTAGAGATCCTCGATTATATCCATCATTCCGAAATAATCGGTATAAGCCTGGTACATCTCGATAGAGGTGAACTCGGGGTTGTGGGTCGCGTCCATGCCCTCGTTGCGGAAGATACGGCCGACTTCATACACCCTGTCGAAACCGCCAACAATAAGGCGCTTGAGGTAAAGCTCGGTCTCTATGCGAAGATACATATCTATATCCAGCGCGTTATGGTGAGTCTTGAACGGTCTTGCAGCCGCGCCTATCTCCAGCGGGAGAAGTATCGGGGTGTCAACCTCGATATAACCGATGCTGTCAAGGTAGTTCCTGATCTCTTTGAGGACAAGCGAGCGGGTAACGAAGGTGTTCTTTATCTCGGGGTTCGCGATAAGGTCAAGGTAACGCTTTCTGTAGCGCTCCTCCTTGTCCTTGAGACCGTGCCATTTCTCCGGCAGCGGCAGCAGCGACTTCGAGAGAAGCTTTATGCTCCTGACATGGACCGAGATCTCTCCCGTCTTTGTCTTGAAGACATATCCGGTCACACCGACTATATCGCCGAGATCCCAGGTCTTGAACTCGTCGAAGGCTTCCTTGCCGATCTCGTCTATACGGACATAGATCTGCATTCTGTCGCTTCCGTCACGAACGTCAGCGAAACTCGCCTTGCCCATTATGCGGCGGCTCGTTATACGGCCTGCAATAGACACGTCCTTTTCTTCGAGCTCGTCGAAGTTGTCGCGTATCTGCTTTGCGAGGTGAGTGACATCATATTTTGTGGTAACGTAAGGATCCTTGCCCTCGGCTTTGAGCTTGTTGAGCTTTTCGATCCTTATGCGGTGCTGCTCGGAAAGGTTCGCGAGCATCTCTTCCTCTGTCATCTCGGTGACTTCTTCGTTCTTTATCTCATCTGCCATATTCATTACGTCCTTTATGATTATTTCCTGCCGGCTTCATAGGAGACGGCGCTTGTTACGCGACAAATCACTTGCCTATTTCGAGGATCTCGAACTGGAGTATTCCCGAGGGAGTCTCGACATCAACGATATCACCCTTCTTATGACCGAGCAGAGCTCTTCCGATAGGCGATTCGTCCGAGATCTTGCCGGCTTTCACGTCAACTTCCTTTGAACCTACGATATGGAGCTCGCGGACTACGTCCTCCTCTATATCCTTGACCATGACCTTGTTACCGTGCTGAACGTGCTCGGTAGAAAGGCTGTCGGAGTCTATGACCTTTACGTTCTTGAGGGTAGCCTCGATCTCTGCGATGCGGGCTTCTATGATACCCTGTTCATTCTTCGCCTCATCGTACTCGGAGTTTTCCGAAAGGTCTCCGAAAGAGAGGGCAACTTTGATCTTCTCCGCGATATCCCTTCTCTTGACGGTCTTGAGATTTTCAAGCTCAGCTTCGAGAGCCTGAAGTCCTTCCTGTGTTAATACTGTCTGTTTTGCAGCCATAATTCTGTTCCTTTCTGCTTGCGATAATGCATTATATTTAATTCACAACAATTGCACATTATGAATTGCTTACGGTTTCCGCCGCATTCTGTGCGGCTTCGGCAGCAGCCGCCGCCTTGCTCGAAATTACCTCTACAGCCTTTTTGAGCTGGATATCGCCCGATGACGCATAGAGGGTCGGGTCTGTCTCGATCTCGCCGTCATACTCCACGATAAACTCGGGGGTTATGCCGGTGTTGTTGTAAAAGCCTTTCTCTGCGGACGGGTGAATGACAGCGACAGAGATCTCTATCGCCGTACCGTCGTTGAACGTCCTCGTTTCCTGCAGAGTGCCGCTTCCCATAGTCGTTTCGCCTACGGTCACGCCGTCGGCGTGGTCACGGAGCGCTTCCGCGACGAGTTCGGCAGAGCCGCCGGTCTTCTCATCCATTATAATACTGATCGGGAGCTTTGTAAAGTCCCCTCCGGGGGTCTGAGCGACGATTCTTGTCGAATTGTTCTTATAGACCGCGGTAGCGATCTCGCCTTCCTCCGCAAACCTCGTGAGTATTTCCGAAACGCTTCCGTAAACTCCGCTTGAAACGCCCCTCAGATCAAAGATGTATCCGGTCACGGGGCTCTCGGTGTACTGAAGCATAAGCTCGTTAAGCTTCGAGCCGGTGGTCTCGTTTATCGACGAAAACGTGAAGAAGAGTATGCCGTTGTCGAGAAGCACGGCTTCCACGGTGGGGACTCCGAAGGCTGCACGGGCAAGATCGTATTCCATTTCCTCGCCGTCACGCCGCACCGTGAAGCGGCGTCTTGTGCCCTCATCACCGTAGCGGAGCTGTTCGCTCGCCGCCGCATAGCCGGATTCAAGTACGCTCACACCCTCCACCGAGATTATCACATCTCCCGGGAGAATGCCCTCGTTTGCTGCCGGAGAGCCCGCATACACCTCGGTTATCTTGATGTATCCGCTCTCTTCTTTCTCGAAAACAAGTCCGAGACCGACGATATTGCCGCTTTCAAGCCTTGTTTTGTAGTAGTACTCGTCTGTGGTGTAGTACCTTGCGCCGCTGTCGTTCATGCAGGTCAGATAGCCGGAATACACTCCGGTCTTCATCTGCTCGTCGTCGATGGTGTAGAGCGAGTAGTTGCGCACATAGGCGTCGATCTCCTGGAGCTTGGTGTAGATCTCACCGCGCTGCTGAACATCGGCGATCTTGTCGTTGTAGTTGTTCAGGGACACGGTCATCGTGATAACGAATGTGACCGCACAGGCAATAGCCGCAATACTTATGGCTATGCCGACCGATATTTTTCTGTTCATAACTTTTCCTTATTTTGCTGCAATATACGCAGTTTTACGGTTTTGCGACAACGCCGAGCGGGTCTATGCGCACGCCGTCCTTACGCACCTCGAAGTGAAGATGCGGTCCGGTCGCCCAGCCCGTGGAACCGACCGCGGCTATACAGTCGCCCTTGTTCACCACCTGGCCGACGCTGACATAAATGGCGCTGCAGTGTGCGTAGAGGGTCTGGTAGCCGTTACCGTGGTCGATAACGACATACATTCCGTAGTCGTAACCGGGTATGTAGGTGGTCTTCGCGACGATGACCTCTCCGCCCTTTGACGCGTAGATGTTCGCTCCCATCATGCCGCCGTTGCCTATGTCGATACCGCCGTGGTTGCCGCTTCTCCACGCGTCATAGCCGAAGTATGTGGTTATGAGGGTAAAGGAGGGCGATACGGGCCATGCCCACTCGCCGGTATCATACACGGTGTTGTTCTTTGCACGCTCCTGGGCACGTCTGATCTCTTCTTCGAGTGCAGCCTGAGCCTTTTCACGGTCGGCCTGAGTTACTTTCTTCTCGTACTGTAGGTTTGCCTGGCGCGCTTCGAGATCCTGTATGCGCACCGCGTAGGTGTTGTATTCGTCCCAGTAGCCTGAGTTCAGGTCGTTGAAGTACTTCTTCTTCTCGTCAAGCTCGGTCTTTTCGTCAAGCAGGTCGTCTTTTTCCTGCTCAAGGGTGATCTTGTCGGCCTGGAGCTGGCGCTTGTCATTTTCGAGCTGCACCTCATCTTCCTTGAGCTTCTCGATATCGTTCAGGAGCTGGTTCATGAACTCAAGGTTCTGCTCCTTGACGCTCTTCATTATCTCGCTTCTGACAAAGATATCGTAAAAATCCGCCGATCCCGCGATTATAGAGAGGTAGTCGTCCGAATCGGTGATGTACATGGCGTGGATTATCTGGCCGAACTTGTAGATATTGTCCTTGTTCTGCTTGTCGAGCATCTTGATCTCTTCTTCCTTGTCCGCTATACGGAACTCGGTATCCTGGATCCGCAGGCTCACATTGGCGATCTCAGCCTCCTTGGCTTCGATCTCCTCTTCCTTTGTGGCTACGGAGAGGTTCACGAGATCTATCTTCTCCTGGGTGGCGACAAGCTTGTTCCAGTAGTTGTCCTGCTGCTCCTTGTTGGACTCTATGTCTGTGCCGGCTGCAGCTATCTTTGCTTCTATATCCTTGATCTTGGCGTCCGCGTCGGCGATCTTCTGCTCAAGGTCGGACTGGGTATCCGCAAAGGATCTTACCGGCGGGAGAATGCCGCTTCCGGTATAAAGTCCGCTTACGGCAGCTATGGCGGCGCTGCAGGCAACAGCCGCGATACTGCGCAGTATTTTCGATGTTTTTCTCTTCATTGTGCGCCTCCGTCAGACTCTGACGTACTTGCCGGTGCTTATAATAGTACCTATTGCACCGAGCAGCGCGCCGAGAATGCAGTTAGCGGCAAGGAAATACCATGTGACCTGGTCGAACTGCACCATATTCGCGAGACCGAAGATGCTCCAGATGGTGATATCCTCACGGAAGAGCTGGACTATCGCCTCGTAGGTGATCTTGGTGATGAACCATGATGCCGCGCCTGCAGCCACGCCTATGAACATACCCTCGATGAAGAACGGTATCTTTACGAAGGAGTTGGTTGCACCCACGACCTTCATTATGTTGATCTCCTTGGCACGGGCAAAAACGCTGCTGCGGATCGCGTTGTAGATTATGATTATGCTGGTGACGATCATTACCACGAGTATCGCGCCGGCGATAACGGAAAGCGTCGAGCGGATATTGACCAGCGCCGAAGCGAAGTCATACGGAGCCGTGACCTTCTCAACGCCCTCGATAGAGCGGAACTCGTCCGCGGTATCGGAGATCTTGGAAATATCCTTGACCGTGACGCGGTAGGTGTGGGGCATAGGATTTTCGGGCAGGTACTCGAAAAGCTCCTTCATCTCGGGCATCTCGTTCTGTTTGTCCGCCCACGCCTCGTCTTTGGAATAGAAAACGACGCTGAGCTTGTTGGGGTTGCTGTCGAGGGCGTCGTATATATGATTGAGGACAGACTGTTCCACGTTTCCGTAAACATAGACATCTATCTCGTTTTTCTCCTCGATGTTGGTCATAACGACGTTGATATCCATTGCCACAAGCACCGAAAGCCCTATGAGAAGCAGACTCACGAGCAGCACGAAGAAACTTGCCACGGACATCATCGTATTTCTGAACACCGAACCTACCCCGCGCTTGACGAGGTAGCTGAAATTGCTCATTCTCATTAAAAGCTCATTCTCCTTCTATGTATCCGTCGAAGGCAATGCCGCCTTCCCTGAGGTTTATGATCCTGCCGCCGAAATACTTCACGAGGTCGTGGTTATGGGTGACCATTATGACCGTTGTTCCGCACTCGTTTATATCCTGCAGGAGCTCAACGATCTCGTAGGAGAGCTTCGGGTCGATATTTCCCGTAGGCTCGTCCGCTATGATGATCTTCGGGTCGCAAGCGAAAGCTCTCGCTATGGCAACACGCTGCTGCTCACCGCCGGAAAGCTGGCCCGGGTAAGCTTTAGCCTTGTCGTTGAGCTTTACGAGGTCGAGGACGTAGGGAACGCGCTGGCGGATATACTTCTTGGACTTGTCTATTACGCGGAGAACGAAGGCTACGTTCTCATACACGGTGAGGGTGGGGATAAGGCGGAAATCCTGGAATATCATACCGAGGGAGCGCCTGAAATACGGGAGCTTGCGGTTTTTGAGCTTTGAGAGGTTATAGCCGTTTACGAACACACGTCCGCTCGTGGGCTGGATCTCTCTTGTGAGAAGCTTGAGGAGCGTACTTTTTCCCGCGCCGCTGTCTCCGACGATAAAGACGAACTCGCCGTCATTCACCCTTATATTTATATCGTTCAGTGCGTCAACGCCGCCTTTTGCGCCGTCAACGTAATGAACGTCAACATTCTTCAATTCTACCATTTATATCTTCCTTTAAGAATAGTGGCCGACGATCTTCCGGTATCTTAAAACAAAACCGTATCTTTCCCCTGCAAAAACAGAGGAAAGATACTTTTACGATGATCTTTTTTATCAGAACTTTACGGGATCCGCAGAGAGATACTTCTTGACCATAAGAGCTATCTTGAAGATTATTGCGTGGTCAAATTCGCGAAGATCGAGTCCGGTGAGCTTCTTTATCTTGTCGAGTCTGTACACGAGGGTATTTCTGTGTACGAAGAGCTTTCTCGATGTCTCGGAAACGTTGAGGTTGTTCTCGAAGAAACGCTGGATAGTAAACAGGGTCTCGTGGTCGAGGGACTCAATGGAGCCCTTCTTGAACACTTCCTTGAGGAAAGTCTCGCAGAGGGTGGTGGGAAGGTGGTAGATAAGTCTTGCGATACCGAGGTTGTCGTAGCTTACTATGTTCTTCTCCGTGTCGAACACCTTGCCGACTTCAATGGCGATCTGGGCTTCCTTGAACGAACGCGCAAGATCCTTTACGCCGATAACGGGGGTCCCGATACCGATATTAACGCGGGTGAAGAACTCGGTCTGGAGCGTATCCGCTATGGAGCGGGCGAGCTTTTCGAGATCCTTTACGTCTATTCCGCTCTTGATCTCCTTTACGAGGACGATCTCGCTCTCGGTTATGTTGAAAACAAAGTCCTTGTTCTTATCCGGGAAAAGGTTCTGGATAACGTCATACGCGGACACATCGTTGGAGGAGATTATGCTTATGAGGAACACGACCCTGTTTATATCCGCGTTGAAGTGCAGCTCGCGGGACTTTATGCTTATATCGCCCGGGAGGACATTATCGAGGATTATGTTCTTGACGAAGTTGTTCCGGTCGTACTTTTCATCATAATACTGCTTTATGCTCGAGAGGGAGATAGCAAGTATGGAAGCGTACTTGCCTGCCATTTCGTCCGTTCCTTCGACAAAAACGGCGTAATCCGGCTTTACATGAACGCCGAACGGCTTATAGGTATATCCGTCGCGGATAAAGATATCGTGGGAATCGCTGAACTCTATCGAGAAGAAGTCGTTTGATGTGCCAATCTTCGACAGCTCACTGCAGGCGACTATCGTGGCATTCTCGTCGATAACGCCGATCACTCTTCCGACGGTATCTCTCATCTGGTGGACTACTCCCTGAAACAATCTGTTTGACATAATTCTGACCTGTCCTTTCTCCGGCTTCAGCCTTGCCCGCCGCCGCTTTCCGATGACTCTTGCACATTCCCGGGGAAAGCGCACGCACATAACGGACGTCCGGGCACATAATTCTCGTTATGCAGTTTTAATACTGCACAAAATATACATACTTCTATTTTAATAGAAAACGTAAAAAAAATCAAGTGTTTTATGTGAAAAATGTAAATTTTTCTTGTAAAAATTTTTACATATTGCCAAAGCGGGCAGTTTGTGGTATAATATAGCTTGATATACTTTTATTTAAGGAGCTGTGAAAATGAGCAAGAAATACTATATAACCACCCCGATCTACTACCCCTCCGGAAATCCCCACATCGGTCACTGTTACACCACCGTTGCCTGTGATGTCATCGCACGTTTCAAGCGTATGCAGGGCTACGACGTTATGTTCCTCACCGGCACCGACGAGCACGGCGCGAAGATCCAGCAGAAAGCCGAAGCCGAGGGCAAGACCCCTCAGCAGTATGTTGACGGCATCGTCGAGAACTTCAAGAAGCTCTGGAGCTTTATGAATATAAGCTACGACCGCTATATCCGCACCACCGATCCCTGCCACATAGAGACCGTTCAGAACATCTTCAGAAAGCTCTACGACAAGGGTTACATCTACAAAGGCACATACAAGGGCAAGTACTGCGTGCCCTGTGAGAGCTTCTGGACCGAAACTCAGCTCGTGGACGGCAAATGTCCCGACTGCGGACGCGAAGTAAAGGACGCGGAGGAAGAAGCATACTTCCTTAAGCTCTCCGACTTCACCGACAGGATCATAGACCTGCTGAAAAATACCGACTACCTGCGTCCCGAGAGCCGCGTCAACGAGATGGTCAACAATTTCGTCAAGGACGGCCTCGAAGACCTCTGCATCTCCCGCACCTCGGTAAAATGGGGGATCCCTGTACCCTTCGACGAGAAGCATACCGTTTATGTCTGGCTCGACGCGCTCATCAACTACATCAGCGCTCTCGGATATGAAAACAGCACCTACAGCGATTTCGACAAGTACTGGCCCGCGGATATGCACATGACCGCAAAAGAGATCGTGCGCTTCCACTCAATAGTATGGCCCGCGATACTCATGATGCTCGAAGTTCCGCTCCCGAAGCGGCTTTACGGTCACGGCTGGATCACATTCGGCGGCGCTAAGATGTCAAAATCCCTCGGCAACGTCGTTGACCCCTTCATTCTCGGCGAGCGCTACGGCGTTGACGCTGTGCGCTATCAGATACTCCGCGATATGCCCTACGGCTCGGATTCAAACTTCTCAAACGAGATCATGATAGGAAGAATAAACACAGACCTTGCCAACGACCTCGGAAACCTCGTTTCCCGCACCGTCGCAATGGTGGATAAGTACTTCGGCGGCACCCTTATCGAAGACCGCAAGTCCGATCCCCTCGACGACGACCTTATTGCAATGGCAAAGGCTCTGCGCGAACCCGTCGCTTCATATATCGACGAGGCTCAGCACTCCCTCGCCCTTGCGGAGATCTTCAAGGTCGTTTCCCGCGCAAACAAATATATCGACGAGACTGCCCCGTGGATACTCGCAAAGGACGAGGCGAACAGACCCCGCCTTGCAGCAGTGCTCTACAACCTGCTCGAAACAATAAGGATATGCTCTACCCTGCTGTTCCCGTTCATGCCCACAACCATGCCGAAGGTATGGGAGCAGATCGGCGCAGCCCCCGAAACTACGACATACGGCGAAGCCGGTTCTTTCGGCGTTCTCCCGGCAAATGTCACTGTACACAAGGGCGAGGTGCTCTTCCCCCGTATCGACATGGACAAGGAGATCGACGAGCTCAACGCTATGCTCGCTCCCGCAAAGACCATAAGAGAGGACGAGGATCTCGACAAGGCAGGCATCATCACTATCGACAAGTTCGCGGAAGTGAAGCTCCGCACAGGCGAGATAACCGCCTGCGAGAAGGTGGCGAAGTCGAAGAAGCTGCTCAAGATACAGGTCGATGACGGCAGGAACGGCAGACAGATCGTATCCGGCATCGCCGCATGGTACAAGCCGGAAGACCTTATCGGCAAAAAGATAATCTTCGTTGCAAACCTCGCTCCCGCCAAGCTCTGCGGAGAAGAGAGCCAGGGTATGCTCCTCGCCTGTGATACCGACGACGGCGGCGCAAGAGTCGTATTCCTCGACGGGGATATCCCGAACGGCAGCACCGTAAGATAAGGGAGAGCAATGGGAAAGAAGAAATCAAACAAGCTTAATCTCATCATTTGCGGCGTCGCTTTCATCATAATGCTCGTCGTCCTCTTTTCGGAGGGCGTTGACAACATCATAAACGCTCTGCGCCAGCTCAACCCCCTGTTCCTGCTCGCAGCCGTGGCGTGCATGGTGGTTTACTGGCTCGGAGAGGGGCTCGGGCTGCACTTCGCGGCAAAAAGCCTCGAACCCAAGACGAAGTTCCGCTCTACCATGCTCGTTACCATGATAGGGCAGTATTTCAACTGCATCACCCCGTTCGCTTCCGGCGGTCAGCCCATGCAGGTCTATACCTTCATGAAGCGGGGAATGCCCCTCGGCAGCGCCATGACTGCGCTTCTGAGCCGCTTCATCGTGTATCAGTTCACACTTACGCTCTACTCGGCGGTTTTTCTGATATTCCGGCTCTCCATGTTCACCGAGGGCAACCTCAAACCGCTCACGTTCCTTGTTGTTGTAGGGTTTGTGATAAACACGTTCGTGATAGCGCTTCTGTTCATGCTCGCGTTTTTCCGCAAAGCTACCACGAAGCTTGCACACGGATTGGTTATACTGCTCGGGAAACTGCATATCATAAAGGAACCCTCTGACAAGATCGAGTACATCGACAAGGAGCTTGAAACATACTACGAGAACTTCCTGTTCATAAAGAGCCAGCCGGTGATGATACTGAAGATGTTCCTCACGACGGTGGTACAGCTTCTCTTTTACTTCTCGATAACCTACGTTATCTATATCGGCTTCGGCATGACCGGAACGGACTTCTTCACGATAATAGCGTGTCAGGCGTTCGTACTGATGATATCGTCCTTCGTGCCGCTCCCGGGAGCTATGGGTGCAGCCGAGGGCAGCTACGCAGCATTCTTCAAGCCGATATTCGGTGACTACTACACCGGCGTATCGACATTCATATGGAGATTTCTGACATTTTATCTCCCGATACTCGTCGGCATAGTTATCAACCTTCGCATGGCAAAAAGCGGCATAGACCTCACCGCCGCAGAGGACAAGATAAAAGAAGAGCCCGAAGATGCCTGAAAGGGGGCGCCGTATGAAAAAAGGAAAACTGGATATTCCCGAGGGAATGACCGAAGAAGAATACGCCGAATACATCGAAAAGATAGCCTCAACGACCCGGCTCCAGGGTCTCGTTATGGCTCAGCCGCCCGTTCAGATGCTCTACGGACCGCCTTTAGCTCCCGGCATGGGCATGGGTATCGGCATGAGAGCCGCTCCGCCCGACGACCAAACAGGCAAGAACGAAAGTCCGGACGCTCCCGCGCCGGTCTCGGTATGGATAGATGACGCACACTGGCGCTGTGCCTGCGGCACGGAAAATCCCGGCAAGTTCTGCAGCAACTGCGGAATGCCCGCGCCCGCCAAGGAATGGCAGTGCCCCTCCTGCGGCACCTCCAACAACGGCAATTTCTGCACAGAATGCGGCTCCCGCCGCCCCTAAGGTGATGCTCCGCCCCCTTTTGCCCTACGCGGGCAGCGGTACGGCGCTTACGCGCGTGTGGGGCTCTGCCCCACGCCCCGTGTCCGGCGCTCCCGCGCGTCTTAACAGACGGTTTCGGGGCTTACGCCGCCCCGAACCTGGCGGCAGGGCAAGCCCTGCACCCGAAGCTGCCGCGATTAGTCTTGACAGAAATCAGAAACATACATAAAAACAGCA
>JAGBMA010000126.1 GCA_017635095.1 Ruminiclostridium sp.
ATTACTTTCTCTTCTTGGAAACTACAACTGCAGCAGCAGCTACGATAGCGGGGATAACTGCGAGACCAACGCCTGTTCCGGGGTTAGCATCATCGTCAGCGCCTGCGTCAACGTAATCAACATCGTTGTTTACGTCTGTGTTGTCGTCATCGTCATCTTCGATAACGTCAGCGTCAACATCGTCATCATCGTCGTCGTCGTCTTCGATAACGTCGTCATCTTCGAAGATGTCGTCGTCCTCAACCCCTGCATCGTCGTCATCGTCATCAGCAACAACTACAGCAGCGTCGTCATCAGCAGCAGCGTCATCATCTGTTGTAGCGTCAACAGCAGCCTTACCAGCATCGTCGTAAGCGAGCTCTACCTTAGATACCCACAGACCATACTTGTTGCTTGTAGCGCTGTACTTGATACCGTTGTCGAGGCCGTAGTAGATGTTCTCGAGTGTAGCCTTTGTGAGGCCGCCGCAATCAGCAAGGTAATCGCTGATATCGAATGCAACTGTACCGGCTGTAGCATCGAGCTTGAGAGCGCTCAGCATTGTACCTGTTGTATTGTCATAGTTGAAGAAGAGCGCGAAGTCATTGAGGTACTCGGAAGAGAAGCCCTTGAGACCAACTTCTGTTGACGGAACACCGTCTGTCCACTTACCAGCTGTGCTACCTGCATTAGCAGCAAATGTGAATGTGATAGTACCGTTGTCCTGCTTGTTGAAGAAGTCAGCTACCTGAGAAGCGAGACCTGCAAAGCCGTAGGGGTTTGTGCCCTCCCAGAATGTTGCAGCGTATGTCTGATCTCCGTCTTTTTTCTTGTTTGCATCAGCAGTCTTACCGTCTCCGTATGTCTGACCGTCAGAAGTCCAGTCACCGGTGTAGGAAAGGAGCTTAACGTCTGTTCTGTCGATTCTGTTCTTGATCTGCTTTGTAGCGTTGAGAGTTGTCTTCGGGATCCAACCGTTCTGCTTGGAAGTAGAAGGATTGAGAGCGCCGAGCTTACCGTTGTCACCGATGTTTGTGTTAGCGAAGAACTCGTCCTGTGCAGCATTTGTGTTGTATGCATGAGGAGCGTTACCAAATGTAAGTGTTGCTTCCCGCTGTGTCTGAGTATCACCATAAGCGCCTCTTGCTACGAACCAACCGCCGTTAGCGAAAGCGTAAGCGAGGAGATGAGCTGTGCTTACTGCTTCGTCAAGAGTTACACTACCGAATACCTGACCATATGCAGGGCTTGTGCTATTGGCATAAGTTGTTTTTCCACCAACTTTGTTCTTAAGAATAGCGGCACCAGCATTAAACACTGCGTCTGTCGAACCAGCACCTAACTCTATCTCGTCATATACTTCCTTGTCGATCGCATTGAGTATCGGGATCTCTGTTGCTGTATAGGCTGCTATGTTAGCATCGATAGCAGTTGTATCAGTATCATTAAGCTTAACTACCTTCAGCATATCTTTTATCCCTGTTGCTGTTACAGCTTTTGTTGTGCAGGCAGCACCGATTTTAGCAGCGGTTAATTCACCTTTCAGCTTTGCAAGCTGCTCAGCAGTAAGTGTCTTGGAGGGAACTACATAGATAGTTTTAGCAACTGTTCCGTCTTCGGATACCTTTATAATTTGCTTTCCTGTAAGATCCGCTGTTGCTGTAACTGCTGCAGCTGTTGCGTCAAGATCAGATACTGCAAAAGTTGCCTTTGTCTCGTCAATTGTATCATCACCAGCTGCGAAGAGAAGGCCCTTTGTACCTGTTGCTTCGTAAAGATTCTGTGTCTCAGAAGCTGCTCTCGGATATGCTCCGTCCTTAGCAGGTGTACCAACAAGATATCCCATTCCTACGGTATTATCGTTTGTGCCCGCAACCCAAGAATCTGTAGTAGCCTTAGCCTGCTCTGCAAGTATGTTATTAAGATCGTCTTCATTGCTTGTTTCGCTCTTAGCACCGTATGTGTAAGTGCCTGTTGCGATATTAGCCTTTGTACCGTTTACAAGAATGTCGCCGATATCAAGGTAACGTCTGGAGTTATCACCAGCATTGCTGATGTAAGACCAGTAGTTGTACTCATCTTCGCAAAGTGTAGAACCGCCGATCACTACTTCAAGCTGGAGAGAAGTGATCTCATCATAGAAGTAGGAAGCGAATTCGCCATCGTGGTAAATAGGCTGACCGTCATCAAGAACTGTAAGTGTCCACGGAATTGTGTTTCCTGCATTGTCCTTGTTGGTGAAGCTGAATGTCTTTGTTACAGTAGCTGTGTCGCCAAGATGCTGATAGCCGGTAGCTGTCAGGTTAACGCCTGTGATCCAGAGAGCGCAGCCAAAGTTGTTATATCCGCTCCACTGACCAGCCTTTAAATAATCTGCTGCCTTGTCAGCCTCACCGTTATCGTAGAGATATGTGAGGAAGCCCTGCCAACCAAGAACGTTAGTTACATAGTTTGTGAGGTCGTTAAGAACTACTGTCTTTGTAGCTGCCTGTCTGAGTCTGGAAGCTATGTTCTTGTTAACGTCAGCGTTAAACTTGATGCTGTGTCCCCAGAACTCTGCCTTTGTTCTGTAAACATCGAATGTCTTAGTCTGTACTTCTGCGCCTGCAACAGCGGAGAGAGAAGTAACAGCAAGTGTTGCAGCAACTCCTGCTGCAAGGATCTTGTTAATCTTCATGATTAAATTCCTCCTAAAATTTTTCGGTAAAGTTTGTCATTACCTACGGTTTTTATTATACATAATCTCGTCCGTTTTTTCAATAGTCATTTTTACCATATTTTAGAAAATTCTCTCTATCTTTGAGACAATTTTCACAAAACTGCTAAATCTGACTGTTGAACCCGGGCTCGACTTTGTTTTTGAACCTCGGTTTTGACTGTTTACATTTAGGTAGTCATCGTTCGTCTCGAAAAAGTTTCACGTTTTTTAAAAATTTTTTAATTTTTTGCAATGACCTGTGAAACTGCACATTTACGAGCCCGTTTGACCTTTCGGGCATCGTTTTCGCAAGCCCTTCGTGAGCTCTCAGATCCTTCCTTTCGGATTCGTCCTCATTGGCCCCTCACGAACCCCGCTTCGCACAAGCCTTTTGAAAAGCCCCTTGCGCGCGTTTGGTTCCATGAGCCTTGTTTCAAGCCCCTCACGGTACCTGTGCGGCATCACGCTTTGACACGTGAGCCTTTTTCGAGCCGGGCGGTTAACCACCCTCATGCTGCTTACATTTGGGTAGTCCTCGCGTTTTCCGAAAAAGTTTCAGCTTTTTTAAAATTTTTTGATTTTTTTGCAGTTCCTTTTGTACTGCGATTTTGCGGGCTTTTTTCTTTTTAATTTTCCATATTTTTCCGGAAAATTTTTGAAACTGCACTATTTATATATACGTTGACATTCCCGCCGCGATTGCGGTATAATGTAAATAAGGAAAGGTCGGTGATCTTATGAATATGCAGAAAACGGCAAGACTGATCTTAGGGCTTCGTGCTGCCGGCTGGAGCGAAGAGAAGATCAACGATTTCATATTGTACATCGAATCGGGCGAGGATAAGTATAAACCTTCTCCGGAAGCAAAGGACGAGTGACCGCTCTGTCAACTTTGTGCAGTTTTCCGTCTTGACAAACCCGGCGGGATATGCTATAATTCTGGATAGAAGATACATGAATAGATTTTCATTTTTATATTCCTCGTACCAGGCAAGACCCGCTCATTTCCGTGAGCGGGTCTTGCCTTTGTGCATTTATCACAAACCGTCCGGCACAGCTCTCAGAAGATACTGCCGAGTCCGGTCATATTGCGGACGAATGAGCGGAGCTCCGCGCGGGAGTTTATATCGCGGGTCCGGTCGATGATCCGGCGTTGTTTCTCCGACGAAAGCTCGGAGAAGTATTTGAGCGCGCTTGTATTTTCCGCGAGCGCGTATCCGAGACCGAGGGGTATCTGCGGCTTGTCGCCGTTCTGCATATTTCATCAGCACCTTTGTACATATAATATGCCGCCGCGAAGTGAGAAACTCTGCGGCGGCACTATTATTATCCGAAAATATGCAGTAAATATGCATTCTGCTCTCAGTCCGGCTCTGCTATCGGCACAAGATCCTTTTTCTTCTCCGTGAAGAAGATGACAGCGAGGTAAACTGCGCTTATTACCGCTGCCGCTGCCACATCTGTGTCGATCTTTACGAAAGCTGCTGCTTCCACTCCGCCGAAAGCCATTGCCAACAGATCGGAGAAAACGTGGGTGGCGGATCCGAGAAATGTGAGAAGCCCCAGCGATATCTCACCGATACGGGTGTTCTTTGTTTCTATCCGTGCATAGAATCTGCCGAGGGAAGCGTAGAACGCCGAAGCGAGTATGAATGTCAGCAGGATTATGAGGTTCTCCGCGTGATTTCTTACGAGCAGGTCGCCGTTGAAGAAGTTGGCGAGACGGAAAAACAGGCAAACTGCCACAATAAGCTTGAGATGACCGGTGAATTTCGGCGGTACGACACGACCGAGAAGTCCTGCTCCGGACACTATGAGTGCCGCTGACGACACAACGATCGTTACGGTGACAGCCGTTTCGTTTTCTCCCATGAGCTTCAGAGCCATGAGGAGGGCGCCGATTATCTCCGAAATGCCGAGCCAACGTGTGGCATTGTCGCCCATGCCTGCGGAAGAAAGCGTGAATGCGTCATCTCCGTTTTTCTTTCCTGCAAACGCAAGAAGAATGAGGAGCACCGCACATACTGCAAGAAGAATGTATATCAGCAGTCCGCCGACCTCGGAACCGGTGTAGAAAAAACCCGTATCATATTCCGTAAGCGAGACTATCTGAAAGAACCGGACCGCCGAACATACCACTGCGGATAAAAGCGCGACAATAAGAATGATCTTTCCAGAACCTTTTTTCATATTTATCTGTCCTTTGCGTTTTCATTTGTTCTTTTTCATGCGTATTTTATATTATAGTATATTTTCCCCGTCAAGTCAATATAATTGACTGATAAAATTTTCTGCGGAGGATAATAAAATGAAGGATATGCTTATAATTATTCTGATGTTTGCGGTAATGACATTCTCACTGCCCCTTATCTCCCGGGTAGGTGCAGCCCGGGGTGCTGCATCTTCCGAAACTTTACGGGACGCTCCGGAATTTCCCGGAAACGTGCGCGTATATCTGAATGAGACGGGTAAGACCGAGACCGTCCCCGCCGAAGATTACATCATCGGCTGCCTTTGCGCACAGATACCTATAAACTACCGCCCCGAAGCGCTCAAAGCCCAGGCTGCCGCGTCCGCCACATACGCGCTGAAGCTCATAGGAGAGCTTACGGGAAGCGGAGAACTGCCGGAAGGCGCGGATATCTCCGACGACAGGCAGCTCTGCCAGCCATTTATGCCGGAAAACGAGCGAACGGAGACTTACGGCGCTGATTACGGGAAATATTTTGACGTGCTTCATGATGCGGCAGTTTACGGCATATCCCACATCATCACATACGACGGCGCACCGATATACGCGGTGTACCATTCCGTGAGTGCGGGCGGGACCTGTCCCTCCGAATATATCTGGGGTCAGTCGCTCCCGTACCTGCGGAGAGCGGAAAGTCCGTGGGACGAAGCGTATATGAACTGGGAATGTACAAACGAAATGCGCTCGGAGGATATCCGCGCCGCCCTTGCCCGCTATGACAGCGGCATCGACATTCCCGTTGACCCGGCGCGCTGGTTCACAGAGATGAACACGGACGAGAACGGGTACGTTATTTCGGTGAAGATCGGAAGCAACACCTTCTCCGGCGGCGACCTCTGGCGCATACTCGGGCTGCGCTCGTCCTCATTCACCGTTTCCTGCACCGATAACATCTTCACTTTCACCACCCGCGGCTATGGCCACGGAGCCGGGCTCAGCCAGTACGGAGCGAACGCGATGGCGGCTTCCGGCAGCACCGCGGAACAGATACTCATGCATTATTACGCCGGCGTAACATTGACATAATTATATTATTATGGTATAATGCAGTAAGATCGTGCCGCCGACAAGGCGGTACAGTTTTTCTGCATCAAAGGAGCGACCCACATGAAAAAGCTCAGACCGGAGGAGTACCATAGGGCCGGACAGTTTATTTCCGGAACGGACTGCGGCGGTGTTTACGCAAGCTCAATAGCTGAACTCACCCAGCCGGGCGAAGTCTTCATTTGCGGAAATTCCGTGCTTTTCCGGCATTACTGCGGCTTCGCGCTCGTTTACGGAGACTGTGACGAGCGTTTTCTCGGCGAGATCTATGATACGTTCCTGTCCGGTAAAAATGCGCCTGCAAGACGGTTCATACTATTCGGAAACGAGCGTGTAAAAGCATATTTTTCCGGAAAGAGCGGGGTTTCCACAGGAAGGCGTTTCTTCTTTGTATATCCCGCAGACCGCACTGTACCGGAGTCCGCGCTGCCGGAAGGATACGGAGTACACCGCATCACCCCTGATATCATCGGCGGCATAAACGGAAGTATTACCCCCTCATTCTCCTGGGACAGCACCGACGCATTTCTTAAAAAAAGTGCGGGGTACTGCGTATTATCCGGAGACCGGCCCGCGGCATGGGCATTCGGAGCCGCAGTAAGCGCCGGCGAGATCGACATAGGCGTCGAGACCTGTCCGGACTTCCGCGGAAGAGGCCTTGCTTCCGCTGCCGCCGCAGCTATGGTTCGCTTCACCCTCTCTTCGGGCAAAAGACCGGTCTGGGCGTGCAGCTCCGAAAATACCGCTTCCCGCGCGCTTGCGCTTAAACTCGGCTTTGAACAGTGCGGCGAATGCTTCACCATAAGACGTGATACACAAGGCAATAAAAATCAATAAAGGACGTGGCGCAATACTTTCGCGCCGTAAAGTTATGAGAAAACTGTTAAAATATCTGACAAAGAATTACATGAAAGAAACTGTGCTCGCGCCGCTCTTCAAGTGCATCGAAGCGGTGTTCGAGCTTTTTGTCCCGCTGGTTGTGGCGGGAATAATCGACGGCGGCATAGGCAGCGGCGACAAGGGCTATGTCATAAAAATGTGCATCGTCCTCGTAGGGCTCGGGCTTGCCGGGCTCGCTTTCTCGATAACCGCCCAGTTCTTTGCCGCAAAAGCCGCCACAGGCTTTGCAAAGACCGTGGGCAACGCCCTATTCCGCCATATCCAGACCCTTTCCCACACCGACCTCGACACCCTCGGCACCTCAACGCTCATAACCCGCATGACAAGCGACCTGAACCAGACTCAGACCGGCGTGAACATGACCCTCCGACTGCTTCTCAGGTCGCCGTTTATCGTGTTCGGTGCCATGATAATGGCATTCACCATAGACGTGGATTCGGCGCTCATCTTTGCGGCAGCGATCCCTGTGCTCTCCGTGGTGGTATTCGGTATAATGCTGGCGGGAATGCCCCTTTACGGAAAGGTCAGGACCGGTCTTGACAGGCTCCTTTCCCGCACCCGTGAAAATCTGAACGGATCGAGGGTCGTTCGTGCTTTCTGCATCGAAGACAAGGAAACTTCCGCATTCAGAGCGGAAAACGATGTCCTCACCGCCGACCAGCTCACTGCCGGACGTATCTCCGCGCTCATGAACCCCCTCACTTTCGCCCTCATAAACCTTGCAATAATAGTGCTGATATGGGTGGGAGCGCTCCGTGTGGATTCGGGCATCCTGACCCAGGGACAGGTGGTAGCGCTTTACAATTATATGTCACAGATACTTGTGGAACTCATAAAGCTTGCAAGCCTCATAATCACCATAACAAAGGCGGCGGCCTGCGGTAAGCGCATACAATCCGTTCTCGAAAGCGGCGAAGGAATGACCGGCGGCACCGAAACAGACGGCTTCACCGGCTACAAGTACGCTGTTGAGTTCCGGAACGTCTCCCTGAAATACAGCAATGCCGGTGACGAATCCCTTAGCGGCATAAGCTTTACCGCCGAGAAAGGTTCCGTTATCGGCATAATCGGCGGCACCGGTTCGGGCAAATCCTCCCTCGTGAACCTGATCCCCCGGTTCTATGACCCGACTTCCGGCGACATCTACATCAACGGGATAAACGCAAAAGATTACACTCTCGACGCGCTCCGGAGCAAGATAGGGGTCGTCCCCCAGAAAGCGGTGCTGTTCAAAGGCACTATTCGCGAGAATATGCAGTGGCGGGACGGGAATGCGTCCGACGAAGAGATCATGCACGCAATTGAGATCGCACAGGCAAAAGACATCATTGATAAGAAAAAACACGGTCTTGACTGTGAAGTCGCACAAGGCGGCTCAAACTTTTCCGGCGGCCAGCGCCAGCGCCTTACAATTGCCCGCGCGATAGTCGGATCACCGGAGATCCTTATCCTCGATGACAGCGCCTCCGCTCTCGATTTCGCCACTGACGCGGCGCTGCGAAAAGCTCTCCGCTCCCTTGAAAACACAACGGTCTTCATTGTCTCTCAGCGCACCGGCTCTATAATGCACGCGGATAAGATCATAGTCCTCGATGACGGACAGGCCGCCGGCATCGGTACTCATTCCGAGCTGCTCGAAAGCTGTCCGGTTTACCGTGAGATCTACGAATCCCAGTTCCGCAGGGAAGGGGGCGAGACTGCATGAAAAACAAAAGCACCCTCAGAAAAGTCCTCCGGTATATAAAAAGGTATATCCTGCTCATGATCCTTTCTATGCTTCTTGCAGCACTCACCGTTGCAGGGTCACTCTATATCCCGATCATAATAGGCAGGACGATAGACCTTATAATCTCGGCGGGAAAGGTAGATCTCGCCGCTATATCCGGTCTGCTTCTTCAGACCGGTGCAGTGGCCGGCGTGACCGCACTTCTCCAGTGGCTGATGAACGCGATCAACAACCGCATCGCATTCGACGTTGTCCGTGATATACGCAACGATGCCTTCCGCAAGATAGAGGAGCTCCCGCTATCGTACCTCGATACGGCAAGCACCGGCGACATCGTGAGCCGCGTCATCTCCGACGCCGACCAGTTTGCGGACGGGCTGCTTCTTGGCTTTTCTCAGCTCTTCACAGGTATCGTGACGATACTCGGCACCCTTGTGTTCATGCTTATGCTGGACGCGTGGATAACTCTTGCGGTCGTTGTCCTCACACCTGTGTCGCTTCTCGTGGCGCGATTCATTTCCGGAAAGACTTATAGTATGTTCCGGCTCCGTTCGGAAACCCTTGGTGAACAGACTTCGCTCATCGACGAGATCATCGGCAACGAAAAGACTGTCAAGGCGTTCTGCCGGGAAGACGAGAGCATCGAAAAATTCGAGGAAATAAACGAGCGCCTTGAGAAATGCTCGCTTCGGGCGACATTCTTCTCGTCCCTGACAAACCCGACCACCCGCTTTGTAAACAGCATGGTCTATGCGGCAGTAGCCCTTTTCGGCGCTCTTGCAGTCATCGACCGAGGCGCTTCCGGCGGCATAACGGTGGGCGAGCTTTCCTGCTTCCTTAGCTATGCCAACCAGTACACAAAACCGTTCAACGAGATATCGGGAGTTGTCACCGAGCTCCAGAATGCATTTGCCTGTGCCGCACGGCTTTTTGAGCTCATCGAGGAACCGTCGGAACAGCCCGACCCGCAGGACGCATATGTTCTTACCGACGCCAAAGGCGCTGTTAAAGCCGAGAATGTAAGTTTCTCATATGTGCCCGACCGAAAGCTCATCGAGAATTTCAGCATCGACATAAAGCCCGGTCAGAAGACTGCGATAGTAGGGCCGACGGGCTGCGGAAAAACGACGTTCATAAATCTGCTTATGCGGTTTTACGATGTGACCGGCGGCTGCATATCCGCCGACGGCCATGATATAAGGCAGATCACACGAAAGAGTCTTCGCTCGTCCTACGGAATGGTTCTGCAGGAAACACGTCTCATCTCCGGTACGATACGCGACAACATCATCATGGGAAAGCCGGACGCGACAGAAGAAGAGGTAGTTTCAGCCGCAAAAGCCTCTCATGCCCACAGCTTCATAAAGCGCCTTCCACAGGGCTACGACACCGTCATCGGCGAGGACGGCGGAAGCCTTTCCCAGGGGCAGAAGCAGCTTCTCTGCATCACCCGTATCATGCTCTGCCGCCCACCTATGCTGATACTTGACGAAGCGACCTCGTCCATAGACACGCGCACCGAGCTCAAGATACAGGACGCTTTTGCAAAGCTCATGAAAGGCCGCACGAGCTTTATAGTTGCCCACCGGCTCTCAACGATACGCGACGCCGACGTTATCCTCGTAATGAACAACGGCAGCATCATAGAGCAGGGCACCCACGACGAGCTCCTCGCCAGGGGCGGCTTCTACGCCTCCCTCTATAACAGCCAGTTCGACTCTGTTTCGTGAGCCGGCGCTCATGCGCTGTGGGGCTCCGCCCCACGCCCCGGCAGGGCTTTGCCCTGCACCCTCAGCGCGTCTGCGGACGCGCGTGTGGGGCTCTGCCCCACGCCCCGCGGGGGAGAGAGAAAACCTTTTTTTGTAAAAAAAGGCTTTTCTCTCTCCCCTCGACCCCTCTCTCTTTCCAAAAAAACTTTTGCAGCTGCCG
>JAGBMA010000127.1 GCA_017635095.1 Ruminiclostridium sp.
ATTTTAAGAATTGCGGTTTTAAGGATTAAAAAAGGAGCGGTTTATGGTTTATTTCGGTTATTTTTTCGAGTACAGAAAAGGAAAAGCGCACATCGGTATCTCAAATGACACCAAAGTGCGCGAGTTTAAAGACTATTGGATCTCAGACATCGTGCGTCAGCTCTACGAGTTCTCCGCGAACTATGACGCGCTGAAAACCGGAGTTGAGAATTTGTGCAAGGTGCTGACAAGCAGCAAGGGCGAACGTAAGGCGGCTATGGAGCCGCTTGAAGCGCTGTCAATGAACGACAATATCTGCTTGCAGTACATCATTGCACGGTTATTTGATGATTTCGGGAACGCAGAGACCGACTTCGGGAGTGGTAAGCAGTCGCTCACCACATTCATTAACGGTCTGACATTGCCAATGAACATTGAGAAGAAGCGCAAGAAGTGGCAGTCCGAGCTTATGAATACCTTTACCCGTCTGACAGCGCCGTTCGTGTCCATTGAGGGAACGCTGAATAACCCTGACAGCACCGCGACGGCGGTAATCTGCGGGGATAAGCAGTACACGGTCTGCGCCGATACGCTGGACTTCTTCATCTGCGATCTGCACCGCGGCTGCGAGAAGCACGACATTAAGATAAAGCGCTGCGAGGTATGCGGAAAGATGTTTGCACCGACTAACAGCAAGGTCAAGTATTGCTCGAATGATTGCAGCAAGCAGGCACGGAATGACAACATTCAGAAAGCGCGCACCAATGACGAGAGCGACCCGCTCAAACGCGAGGTCAAGCGCTCGATCAGCAATATGAAGAACAACGACAAGAAGGTCAAGGACGCTTTCGGCGCTGACAGCGAGAAGTACGCAAGGATACACGCTTCGTTTATCGGCTTCAAGGAAGAGATACGCAGCAAGCGCGAAAGGCTGACGCGCGACATTGGGCGGGATAAGATAGATGTTAAGGACGCGCTCGATATTTTATGCCGGTTTGACAAAGAGCGCGAGAAGAAAATGGCGGATAGGGCGATCGCTGCTATGTATTCGCTCAGGGATTGAGTGCCACCGCACGAAGCGGTGCAGGTCGATACCAAAGGCGCGCACGATGCGCGCATACAAAGTATCGACCGAGTGACAAGCGTGACAAACGCGACAGTTGACCTCAATCCTGTTCGCTGCACGGCTTTGCGCTGTCACGTTCGTCCGTGACAGTAATGTGACAGCTCCTGCTGTCCTTGTTCGGCGTTAGCCGCTTCTGCCGCCCAAGTTATTAAAGGCGGCATTAAAGGGAGTCCAGAGGGAACGGCTGGCGCAAGGGTACTTTTGATAGAAGGCTTGCCGCACTGTCAAAAGTACCTTTGCGTTATTTCCGTCAGGAAATAACATAGTTACATTTCGCGGAAAGTAACAAAGGCGAGAGTGCTTTCATAGGAGAAGATAGTTGTTCATCAAGGAGTTAGCAGAAACTATCTGATGTGCTGTGTCACGCCTGTCACACTGTCACGCCGGTACGGTTTCTCGGTGGTCGCTGGGTGTCACGGCTGTCACACTGCTGTCACGGGCGAGTGTGACAGCGGAAAGTCTTTTATGGAGCGTAATTGAGGGCTGTTGTCACGTTTGTCACGCTGTCACGCGAATGTCGCTCCGGTTATTGAGCTTATGGTTATCTTTCAAGTTAATAATTATGGACGAATCCAAGCTGATAATAACCATTGATAAGGTAATGATGTTACTTCGTTGAGGCTTATGAAATGTTTGAATTTGGCATACATTATACAGACTATTTGGTATCATTTCAGAAAATAAAGCTCCTTCGGAACATTTCACTTATTATTACTTGAAATATCTGTCGGTATATGGTATAATAACTAATAAACGATGTTTCAGAATAGTTGTGCTGATTGTAATGATTGCTGACTGGAGGCTGTGATGTGAAACGAATTATGCTTAATTATAGGTTTATTGCTGTTTTTCTATCTTTGACAGCGGCTTTATATTTAGCCGCTTGCGGAAAGAAAAACGAGGTATCATACTATTATCACGAAGAAGAGGTACATATCTCTGTCGGGGAAAGCGCGGAAATGAAGCTGAAGAACTTACCCGCGGGAAAAACAGCAGCAGACTATCAATGGACTATCACAGGTGATACCGCAAATGTGTCTTCCGGAATAGTGACCGGTGTTCAGACGCATCCGAGCAAGCTTTCTGGCAAGGAAACAGTTACGGCAAAAATGACATCCAACGGAGTTGATTACACCGAAGTGTTCATGGTTGTTGTCGAGAAAAATGTTGATGCCATAAATTTGAAATATCCGTCGATAACTCTGCTGGTCGGGGACGAGATGCCGATAAAATACACGACCGAACCCGAAACGCTTAGCTACGATCAGAAAGTGCTATTCACGCTTTCCGACGAAAATACTGCCGAGATATCGGGCGATGATGTGCTGAAAGCTCTCAGCGCGGGCAATACTGTCCTCACTGCAAAGACCGGCGGGATCGAGACCTCCTGCGAGGTACATATTTTCGACGAGCCGAAGACAGCGGACGAAAAGCTGCAATATATCAATTCGTGGCAGGACAGCTTTTCGGAGGTCGGCGAATTGAACGATACCGTTACTTATGAAAGAGAGAAGTACCCGGGGATCAGCATACCGTTTTCGGATATACCGAAAACATCGGGAACAAAAGGTTCCGGAAAATATATTGTCGTATGGGAATGGACATATACCACCACAGGGGTCAATTCATATACAAAACCGGTAGTAGAAACAACAGCAACGTGCGAGTTTACCGCCGCTCTTCCTAAGAACGTCCGCCCCGTAAAATGGAGCGATGCGGAATTTATGATCCACATAAAACAGGGCGAATATATTCAGCAGGGTACCTATGAAAAGGGGATAAAAGCAATGTTACCGGTTGTGGATATTACTCTCGAAAATATGGACGGAGACGTAATTGAAACGCTCGGTCAGATATATGGTGAGCTTCCCGACAAGATAGCTCTGAGTACCGATGTTGACCCGGTTCCGGAAGCATTCTACGGTTCTTTCCCGGAGGAAAGCAAGGTACGGAATGCGTTATCGGAAATGCTCAAAAATCTGAAATGATATACCGTAATTCATGAAATGGAGGAGACCAGCTATGAAGGAAAGGATAGTTGCAGCCGTACTGATAGCGTCAATGATACTTTCGCTTTCTTCCTGCGGCGGAAAGAGCAATCTGCAGGATACAATTTCTACGAAGGAATATCTCAGCGGATATGATAATTCAAAAGAGATAAAAGCGAACCTGCTTCATGCTATGGATTATGACAGGATAATGCCTTTTAAATTTGCAGCGACCGAGGAAAAACCGCTGTACATAAAAGCTCCTTTGAGCGTCTATGTGGACGACAACGAAGGAAATGACGGTTTTCTCAAAAGCGAAATGTTTCGGACAACGGAAAGCTACGATGAAGCACAAAGCTTTTTATATGTTGTTAAACATCTCGCGGAAGATAATTCAAAACATTGGTATTATTATAAAGCCTATCTTGCAAGCCCGGACTTTTCACTGATTTTTAGGATCGGTGACAACACAAACAATGGCACGTTGGAATATAAGACCGATGATATAACCGGTACAGCCAGCGACAGTCTCGATGAAAGGCAAGCTGCGGATAAGACGTTCGAGGAGTATCTGCTGAAACATATAGTATTCTCGGAAAACGGCGAAGATGATGTCAGCACCGTTATAAACTATCTTTCCGAGGCTTCCGAACCGGATATGAACGTTATCTATAGCGCTCTTCAAAACATTGACACAAGTTCCGACGAGTGTAAAAAGCATAAAAATAAAGAGCTTTCGGTTTCTGACGATGACTGTCTTTACCGATATGATAACAATGAAATTCCCGAAACAACAGCCCCCGTACAATACACCAGAAGCGGGCTTTCGGAATGGACTGACAGCCTTTCGATGAAAGAGTTAATACTTGTTTCTCCCGAAAGTGCCGCGAAGAATATTAAAAACGGCTCCGCAAACACCGTAGTTATTAGGGAAATCTGCGGGCTCGACCTGCTGGCGACATATTCCCGTATCGGTGATGTCTATACGAGGATTTACCGCTATTCGGTCATAGACCTTGACACCGGAAAAGTAACGGACTGGACTGATAAATACAGCACATCGTCCCCCACGATAAGCATATCCGAAACAGATATTACTACTGACAGCTTCGGACGAAATATTCTTAATGTGGCTGCTTACGATTGAAAGGAGAAACTATGAAGAAACGATTATTTATTACCGCAGCAGCCTGCGCGATCATTCTCGGCGGCTGCAGTGGCGGCTCGAAGAACGCTGCGACAACATCTGCCGTGACTACTACCGCGGCAAACACAACAACTGTCGAGACCACTACTGAGGCAACCACGACTACTGCTGAGGAATGGCACACTGCGCTCGAACCGCCCGCTCTGCGTATAGAAGACCTGTCGAACCCTGTGGGGATACGGACGAATTTTACAGATAAAGACGGGAACATAGTACAGACTTTCGTAAATGATTACGGTATTGACGGCAGAACGCACACATACAACTGCTTTGACGGAAACGGCGACCTCATGACATGGCGATCCTATGAGTACGACTCAAAAGGTCAGGAAGTGCGTTATATAACACATGACGCAGACAGCAATATCATCAGCTGCGAAGAGTATGAATACTACGACAATGGTAATAAAATATCGGAAAGTCATTACCGCGCGGACGGTACGACAGAATATATAACAGAATATTATGAGGATGAGACAGAGAGTAAGTACACATCATATTACACAAATGGAAATATCGAGTTCTGTTTTGAATATGATACAGAAGGACATCAGACGCGGTCTGAGCATTACGGTGAAGACGGAAGTTTATGGTCTGTTACAGAATATAATGATGACCTTAGCAGCACCGAGACCTATTACCGCGATGACGGAACTATGGTTTATGAACATGACCCTGACGGAAACGAAACGCACTACACTTTCTATTCTCTCGACGGAGAGGTCATCGAGGAAAGATAAATATCCAAACAAAAGCCGTGTACGATTCTGCACACGGCTTTTGAATAAATATATAATAAAAACGGCTGCACAACACTTGTATTGTGCAGCCGTTCGCTTTGTTATTCGTTCGTCATTACATCAAGCATGAGCAGAGCGCCGAGTCTGAATCCACGCTCGAAGTCTGCTTCGCGTTCCGGTAATGCCTTTGGAGAGAATACGTGCAATTTTCTCTGAAATATTGACATTACCCATTGTTCTGTGGTATAATAATATAGACGAAAGCGAGGTGGCTGCCAATGGACAAAGAATTAGGCATTATAGCTTCAAAAGAAGAGCGTTTGCAGGAAGCCAAAGGCTTTACTCTTATGAGCGATGTGTTTATGTCTGTTGCG
>JAGBMA010000128.1 GCA_017635095.1 Ruminiclostridium sp.
TAAAAACCGCTTTGAAAAGAGAAAATGAGATAGCTGCGTCGGATACAAGGAAAGCCGACGAAGCCGGGCTGGCGCCCGGTTAGGAGGTTTGACGCAGTAGACGGCGTGGATAGCTCTTTTTATCTCAAATTGGGTTTTTAGAGGTTCCCAATATATTATACACCATTCTGTGCTTTTTTGCAAGACATATCTGCCGCATAATTCATTTATCTGCTGTATTCGCCGTATTCACAGCCTGTTCTGTCTGCGCGTATCTCGTCGATGAGCGTTCGCCTGCCGGAGGGAGACTTTTTGTAAAGCCGCACAAGACCGATGCCGTTCCCGCCGTTCCAGAGCCGGTTGTGGCGCTTTGAGCCGTCGGGCGCTTCATAGTTCACAAGGAGCATATCCTTTTTCTTGCAGCGTACACGGGTCGTCATAACGGCATGGCTGTTTTCCTGCATCACATACCAGAAGATCTCATTGTCTGTCTCTTTCGAGCGGAACACTGTCTTTGTGCCCGTCCACGGCTTGGAGAAGTTGAACTCATAGGGTGTTCCCTCATACATGAACGCGCTCAGGAGTTGGCGCTTCAGCGGCACGCCGAAAACTTTCGGACAGCCGCCGCCTATATCGAAAACGCTGTTTTCAAGGCGCTTTCCTGTCTTCAAGCTCGTGAGACTGCAGGAGGAGAGCCACACCCACGGGCTTGTAAAGTTCCTGCCCCAGTTTTTGTCCGCATAGCCGTATGACGTTTCGGGCGTTACCGTATAGCGTTCGCCGTTGAGCTCAACAGAGCCGCTGTACAGCGACTTCATGCCCTCTGCGTGCCAGTACATCTCGAAAGCTTTCATATTCCGGAGCGGTCCGCTTGCTCCGTAGCCCACATTGAACGGTATCTTCTTGTCTATGCGAAGATCCCACTTCATACTTCCTACGCCGCACATATATCCGGGGTCGAGTGCCTGTTCCTCGGTAACGGTGACGCTTCCGCGCAGGATAGTTTCCGAGACCGTGCAGTCGTCGATATGCACCATGAACGGGACACTGTCTGTTATGCGTACCTTGTTCCACGGGAAGAACCGATGGAGCTGACATTTCCCCTCGCCCCAGCACCCTGCCTTTACCATGAGGTAAGACGGTCTGCGGTGCTTCGATCTGTTTTCGGGGGACTGGCCGAGAACCGGTTCGTCCTTGCCGAGAGCGGGGTTGCAGGTAAAGAACTCGACAAAGAACTGCTTTTCTTCGCCCGTCCTGTCGCTTATACCGGTGAAGCTGTGCCACCACCAGTCGTAGCCCTCGAACGCGAAAGTGCCGTCGAGCATGAACGCATCTCTTTCGATATCGTGTGTATTGAATGACATAAACACTTTTCCTCCTTATCCGATCAGAAAAGATTCATAATGAACCCGGTCAGGTACGCCGCCGCTGAAGCGGATAATGCAACAACTATCAGCGGCAGCCCCAGATATGCAAGCACGAGAGCCGCGGCAGCTCCCGCAGCAGCAGTAACTATGCTTCCAGTAGCGAAGAATATCGCCGGTACCGTCATAGCGCTCAGTACCGCGTAAGGTATATAGTACAGGAAGCTTTTGAGAAAGCGCGACTTTATCTTCCGGCGGAAAAACGTGAATGGCACCATTCGTATGATATAGGTCACGCCCGCCATGACGGCGATATATATGGCTATGCTCACTGCTGCACCTCCGCTTCTTCCTCGTCATCGCGCGGGAACAACAGCGCACAGATCACTGCGGAGATGACCGCGCAGATTATGACCGAGAAACCCGCCGAGATGAACGGGAGCAGGAAGTATATGATGCAGCTTATCCCTGCCGCTGTGAGCACCGCCGCAAGCACGCCCTTCTCTTTTCTTGCGGGCGGCAGGATTATTGCAAGAAACATACCGTAGAGCATCAGCCCGAGCGCATCGGAGATATCTGCGGGAAGGAGACTTCCGGCTGCCGCGCCGAGTATCGTTCCGAGCACCCACCCTATCCCCGATACAAGTATCATGCCATACATATACCACGGAGTGATGAGGCCGGGCTGAGTCGAAGCGAGGGCGAAGATCTCATCTGTGATGCCGTATGAGCAGATAAGCCGCCGCGGGGTGTTGAAGCTCTTGTCGAGCTTCTGGGAAAGCGATAACGACATCAGCGAATACCGCAGATTTATCGTGAGCTGTGCAAGTATCATCTCCACGAGCGAACCGCCTGCCGCTATTATGCCCACTCCGGCAGCCTGACCCGCCGAGGTGAGGTTGAAAAGCGACACCGCCGCGGCTTCCATGACCGAAAGCCCCGATTTTACCGCCAGTATGCCAAAGCCGAACGACACGGACAGGTAGCCGAGAAATATCGGTATTCCGTGGGTCATGCCTTTTAAAAAGTGCTGTGCTTTCAAAACTCAGTCTCCTTCTTTTGCTTCTACTTATATCCCCGGAAGCTCTTTACGGTGTGATATCTTTTTCTATGGGAATATTTTATCATAACGCGGGCTCGTTGTCAACTGCCGGGAACAGTTTGTCCCCCTGCCTGATGACAGAGGGACGGTATTGCTATTTTTTCTGGAGCGGGAGCGTTATTACGATCTCGGTGCCTTCGCCGAGTACGCTGTTCACATCTATGGATCCGCCGTGGATACGGACGATCTCATCTGCGACGGCGAGACCTATTCCCGAGCCGCGTACAGTATTGTTGGCCTTATAGAACTTCTCCTTGACATGGGGCAGGTCGCTTTCTGCAATACCAACACCGTCGTCTTTCACGGAGATCTGTATCTTTCCTCCGCCGACCGAAGTGCTCACATCGGTGTGACCGCCTTTTCTGCCGTACTTTATGGAGTTGTCGATGATGTTGATGAATACCTGCCTGAGCCTGTTTTTATCGCCATAGACCACAGCTATCTCATCGCTTTCGGAAAGGGTAAGAGTGATCTGTTCTTCCTTTGCTCTCTCCTCATACATGAGTACCGCATCCGCAAGCTCGGCGATGACGTCAAGGCTGGCGCGCTGCAGCGAGAAATGACCGTTCTGTATGCGGGAGAAGTCGAGAAGCTCTTCCACCATCTCGGAAAGTCTTCCCGTCTCCTTGTTGATTATCTGCATACCCTTCCTGCGGGTGTCCGCGTCGTCGATCTCCTCAAGAGTCTCGCTCCAGCCTTTTATTGCAGTCAGCGGGGTTCGGAGCTCATGTGAGACAGATGAAATGAACTCGTTTTTGATGTTTTCGGAATGTTCGAGTTCGTCCGCCATGTAGTTGAAGATGTCGCAGAGCTCACCGATCTCGTCGGAGCTCTCGTTGCTTATGCGCACGGAGAAATCCCCTGCGGCGAGCTTTCGCGCAGTTGCGCCGACACGGTGTATCGGCAGGACGATGCTTCGTATGAAATAGATCCCGAGAACGAACAGGAGCAGAAGTATCCCCGCGCTCACCGCGAGGACGCCGAGGGCAAGTCCCGTGATATGGCTGTCGATCTTGTCAAGCGATGTGACTATGCGGATAGCGCCGCCGGAAGCTGCACTCACCACGGTGTAAGCCATGTACTTCTCGCCGCTTACGAACTTGCCGACGTAGGAACCGCTGCGGCTCTCGGACTTTGCTGCGTCGTCGTAGTCCGGCATCTCATAATTGCTGGCGGGGGTGAAGCCGCTGCTTGAAAGATATACGGTGCCGCTGCGGTTTATTGCCATGAGCTCGGCATAGTTCTTCTTCTCGAACTGCTCCACAGAGTTTATGATCTCGTTTGGATAGTCCGGCCCGGATTCCTCATAAAGCCTGTCAACAACGCCGGCGACTATGTTTGCCTGAGTGGCGATATACTGCTGGACAGCATTGTAGTAATATCCGCGTATCAGAAAATATCCGAGCACGTCAAGGATTATGAGCAGCACCGCCACAATGCCGAAACTGCCGAGGAACCAGCGTGCGGCAATGCTCCTGCCGCGTATTTTCATGCCTCGCGTCCGAGAGCGAAGGCTTTCTTGTTTATCTCCATAGCCTTCTTCGGGACACAGGCGTCAAGCGCAGCCTGCCAAGCTTCTTCCGGGAAGCCGGCGGTCTTTGAGATAAGTCCCATGAGCACCACGTTCACCGCGCGGGAGCTTCCTGCCTTTTCTGCCAGAGAAAGCGCATCTATCGCGGTTATGTCAACGCCTTTTGCGCGTATCTTTTCCGTAAGGTCGGAGGGATACTCCTGAACGCCCATGATAACGGGCATGGGGTTGATCTGCTGTGAATTGGTGATGATCTTTCCGCCTTTTTTGAGGTACGGGAGCCAGCGTGCGGCTTCGAGCTCCTCAAAGGAGATTATCACGTCCGCCTCGCCTTTCTCTATGACAGGCGAGAAGATCTTGTCGCCGTATTTGATGTATGTTACTACGGAACCGCCGCGCTGGGACATTCCGTGCACTTCGCTCACCTTAACGTCGTATCCGGCGGAGAGAAGCACGTTTCCGAGTATGCGGCTCGCGAGCAGGGTGCCCTGTCCGCCTACGCCCACAAGCATTATTGCTTTTGTTTCAGCCATTTTGCATTACCTCCCCTTTTATTCCTCGACAGCGCCGAATCTGCACATCTGTGTGCAGAGCCCGCAGCCTACGCATAGCGTGTTGTCTATCTGCGCCTTGCCGTCCGTTATAGAAATAGCGGGGCAGCCTATCTTCATGCAGGCCTTGCAGGTCTTGCACTTATCTCTGTCGATCCTGAACGGCGGCTTATGCTTTACCGTCTTGAGCAGAGCGCAGGGTCTTCTGCAGATTATGACGCTGGGTGCATCTGCGGCAAGCTCTTCCTTTATCACGCGCTCGATAGCCGCAAGATCGCCGGGATCAACAACGGTAACGCGGTCTATGCCAACGGAGCGGCAGAGCGCTTCGAGATCAACTGCCGCGGCGGGATCGCCGTAGATGTTCTTGCCGTTGGCGGGGTTGTTCTGGTGACCGGTCATGCCGGTGATGCTGTTGTCGAGAATGAGTACGGTGGAGTTTGTGCGGTTGTAGGCTATGTTGATAAGTCCGGTGATGCCGGAGTGAATGAACGTTGAGTCGCCTATGACTGCCACAGCCTTGCCCTCGTACTCGCCGCGCATAGCCTTGTTGAAGCCGTGAAGTCCGCTTACGGACGCACCCATACAGACTGTGGTGTCCATAGCGTCGAGTGGAGCCGCGGAACCGAGGGTATAGCAGCCGATATCGCCGCTCACGAACACACCCAGCTTCTTGAGGGTATAGAAAACGCCGCGGTGAGGACAGCCTGCACACATTACCGGCGGGCGGATCGGGATAGTATCTTCGAGCTGGACGAAATCGTTCTTCTCTCCGAGTATCTTTTCGCGGATATATGTCTGTGAGTATTCGCCGATGAAGGTGAAAAGCTCCTTGCCGATCGGATCGAGCCCTATCTTGCGGCAGTGTGTCTCGATTATATCGTCGAGCTCCTCAACAACATAGAGCTTCTTTACCTTTGCGGCAAAGTCCTTTATGAGCTTGACGGGGAGCGGGTTCACCATGCCGAGTTTAAGGTAGCTCGCCTTTTCGCCGAGAGCCTCGCGGGCATACTGGTAAGCCGCGCCGTTGGCGATAATGCCGATCTCCGTATCGAACATCTCCACGCGGTTGAGAGGTGAGGTTTCCGCATATTCGCGGAGCTTCTTCGTGCGCTCCTCAACAACGATGTGCTTGGGCTTTGCGTTTGCAGGCGTCATTATGTTCTTGCGGGGATTTTTGGTGTAGTCGTATCTCACCGTCTTTCTTTCCTCTGTCTCGACGATGCTCTGTGAGTGGGCAACGCGGGTGGAGAGCCGGAGAATGACGGGGGTATCGAACTGTTCGGAGATCTCGTATGCGAGCTTTGTGAACTCCTTGCACTCGCGGGAATCCGAAGGTTCGAGCATAGGCACTTTTGAGCCTATCGCGTGATTTCGGGAATCCTGTTCATTCTGTGAGGAATGCATTCCCTGATCGTCTGCGACCGCAAGTACGAATCCTCCGTTCACGCCGGTGTATGAAGCGGTGTAGAGCGGATCTGCCGCAACATTGAGTCCGACGTGCTTCATAGCGCAGAACGAACGTCTGCCTGCAAAAGAAGCGCCGATAGCGGCTTCACAGGCTACCTTCTCGTTGGGAGCCCATTCGCTGTACATTTCATTTTTGTCGTAGGTGGAAGCAAATTCGGTTATCTCGGTGCTGGGGGTGCCGGGATAGCTTGAAACGAACTCAACGCCCGCTTCGTACAGTCCTCTCGCCACAGCCTGGTTTCCGAGCATCAGACCTGCCATAATTACCATTCCTTTCTCATATACATATTTACATTATATTATACCACATTCCGTGTTTTTTTGCAATAGGAAAGATGCGGTATTTATCCGGCTTGACATATAAACCCAAAAATGATATATTTATTGGTGAAACATATCCGTGAAAAGCGCGGCATAAAGTGCCGCGGCAAACATATACATGAAAGGAACCCCGTTCAGCTATGAAATACATCATGTCCATAGATCAGGGCACCACGTCTTCCCGTGCAGTGATATTCAACTCCGCTGCGGAAGTCGTGTCGGTGGCTCAGCGCGAATTCACACAGATATATCCAAGATCCGGCTATGTCGAGCATGACCCCGACGAGATCTTTTCGACACAGGTGGGCGTATGCCGCGAAGCCGTCCAGCAGGCAGGGCTCGATATCGCCGACATTGCCGCCATAGGTATAACCAACCAGCGTGAGACTACCATAGTCTGGGACAGGCGCACAGGCCGTCCCGTCTATAACGCGATAGTGTGGCAGTGCCGCCGTACCGCGCCGCTCTGCAAAGAGCTTGAAGAGCGTGTGCTCGGTGAGATGATACGGGAAAAGACCGGGCTTCTCATCGACCCGTATTTCAGTGCGGGCAAGATAAAATGGATACTCGACAACGTAAACGGAGCAAGAGAGCGTGCGGAGCGCGGAGAGCTCCTTTTCGGCACGGTGGACTGCTGGCTCATGTGGAAGCTTTCCGGCGGCAAGGCTCACGTCACCGACATCTCCAACGCTTCACGGACGATGCTGTTCAATATACACACCCTCGACTGGGACGACGAGCTGCTGAAACTGTTCGGAGTGCCGAGGTGTATGCTGCCCGAGGTGGTAAGTTCCTCGGGGCATATATGCGAGACTGCTCCGGAGATATTCGGGCGCAGCATTCCCGTAACCGGCTGTGCCGGGGATCAGCAGTCCGCGCTGTTCGGTCAGCGCTGTTTCGACAAGGGCGATGTAAAGAACACCTACGGCACAGGCGCGTTCCTGCTCATAAACACCGGTGACAAGCCTGCGGTCTCGTCGAGCGGACTGCTCACGACCGTGGCGTGGCGCATCGGCGAATCCACTACTTACGCCCTCGAAGGCTCGGTATTCATAGCCGGCGCAGTGATAAAATGGCTTCGTGACGAGCTTGGCATAATAGCGACTGCCGCCGAGACGGAATGGCTCGCGAAAAGCGTGCCCGACAACGGCGGAGTGTATCTTGTGCCCGCCTTCGTCGGTCTTGGCGCACCGTACTGGGACAGCGGGGCGCGGGGAACGATCACGGGTCTTACCCGGGGTTCCGGCAAGCGTCATATCGCGCGTGCAGCCCTCGAATCCATAGCCTACCAGACCTGCGACGTGCTGGCAGCCATGGAGAAGGACACCGGGAAACTGGGCTCGGTGAAAGCGGACGGCGGCGCAAGCGCAAACAACTTCCTTATGCAGTTCCAGGCTGATGTTGCCGCAAGAGAGATACTGCGGCCCCGCAACGTCGAGTCCACGGCGCTGGGAGCCTGCTTTCTTGCAGGGCTGGGCTGCGGTCTGTTCGCGGATATGGACGGGATAAGGAAGCTCGGCGGGGCTCCGGAAGCATTTACGCCTGCAATGACGGAGGAGGAAAGATCGGCGCTGCTCGACGGCTGGCATGACGCGGTAAAACGCACGATGACAGGCGGCTGCCGGTGATACGGCTATGATAAAACTGCTCGCAAAACTGTTTATAAAGGACTATGACAACTACAGCGATCCCGCTGTCCGCACACAGTACGGCGTGCTCGCCGGGATAGTCGGGATCGTGATGAATTTCCTGCTTTTCGCGGGGAAACTCGCGGCGGGGCTCATATCCTCGTCGGTGTCGGTTGTAGCCGACGCGTTCAACAACCTGTCCGACGCCGGGAGCGCCGTTATCTCCATAGCCGGGTACCATATCGCGGCTATGCCCGCGGACAAGGAGCACCCTTTCGGTCACGGCCGCGCGGAGTATGTCGCCGGACTTATTGTTTCCTGCTCGATAATATTCATGGCGCTTGAGATAGGCAAGGAGTCCTTCTCAAAGATATTTGCACCGGACGAACTCTCCGCGGGGACCGCAGCTTTCATAGTCCTCGGCGCGTCAATTCTCGTCAAGCTCTACATCTTTTTCTACAACCGCCGGATAGGCAGGCTCATAAACTCCGCTCCCATGAAAGCCGTAGCTATCGACAGCCTTTCCGACTGCATCTCGACGCTGTCGGCGATCGCGGCGCTGGTGGTCTATGCGGTGTGGAACGTGAATATAGACGGATACATCGGACTTCTCATTACGGTCATAATCCTCAAAGCGGGGATAGAAGCCGCAAAAGAGAGCCTTGCGCCGCTTCTTGGCGAGAAGGCCGACGACAGCTACATCGAAGGTATCCGTGAGACTGCAAACAGCTTTTCCGGCATCATCGGAGTGCATGATCTTCACGTCCACAACTACGGCGTGGGCAGGAACGTGGTGTCGCTCCACGCGGAGATACCGGCGGAGATGTCATTTATCGAGGCGCATGAAATAGCGGACGCTCTCGAAAACGAGCTGAGCGCAAAATACGGCGCGCTGGTGACGGTGCACATGGATCCGTCGGCCGATGACAACGAGCGCTCTGCGGAGTACAAGGCGCTTATCGCGGAACTGCTGAAAGAGGTCAGTCCGGAAGCCACGATGCACGATTTCAGAATGACCGAGCGGGACAGCGGCACAGTGCTTGTTTTTGACATAGAAGTTCCGTTCGGGCTTGCTCTCGGCGACGATGAGATAAAGGCTCGTATCGCCGACGGGCTCAGAGCCCGTTATCCCTCGGTCTCTGCGATCATCTGCGTTGACAAGAAGATATACTGATACCGTAAGATCGCGGAATAAAAGTTGATCCCCGTTTTGGGTGCAGCGTCACGCTGCCGCAGGTCAAGGGCGCGCAGCCCTTGTGCAGTCTGCAAAGACAGCGCGCAGGCGCTTTGGTGAGTTATCCGGGGAGTCACATCATAAAAGCAGTATCGCTGTATAACGGCGGTACTGCTTTTCGTTTGCTGTGGTCACTGATCCGAGTCGATGAGCTCCCGGGCTGTCTCAAGGCTGTCGGTCTGGGAAACGCTTCTGAGCTTACGGTTGATCGCATTGGTGCGGGTGCCGATCAGACGGTCAAGGTTCTCGTCCGCGAGCCGCAGGTTGTTGCGGGTCTTGGTAAGAACGTCCTCGAAAGTGGAGAACTCCTTCTTCACCGCTTCGAGTATCTTCCACACCTCGCCGCTCTTCTTCTGTATCGCGAGGGTGCGGAAGCCCATTCTCAGACTGTTGAGCATAGCCGCCATAGTGGAGGGACCGGCGATGTTCACCTTATAGTCCCGCTGGAGCACTTCCACGAGCCCCATGTTGACGACTTCGGAGTAAAGTCCCTCGAAGGGCAGGAACATAATTGCAAAATCGGTGGTATGGGGCGGAGAGATGTACTTGTCGTGAATGCTTTTCGCCTCGTCTTTTATGCGGCGCTCAAGCTTTGTGCGCCTGTCTTTGATCTCATCGGCGCTGCCGCCTTCGTAAGCCTGCACGAGCGCGGAATAGGTATCTCCGGGGAACTTTGAGTCTATCGGCAGATAAACGTACTCACCGTTTTCAAGCCCGGGAAGTTTTATTGCAAAATCAACACGTTCTGTGCTGCCGGAGACCATGGCTTCCTGCTCACAGTACTGCTCCGGGGACAGTATCTCCGCGAGTATCGCCGAAAGCTGGAACTCGCCTACGATACCTCGGGTCTTGACGTTGGAGAGCACGTTTTTCAGGTCGTTCACTCCGGACGCCACGTTCTTCATCTCGCCAAGTCCCTCGTACACTTCCGCAAGCCGCTTGTTGACAGTCTCGAAGGACTGGGTGATCTTGTCGTCGAGGGTCTTCTGCAGTTTCTCGTTGACAGTGCCGTTGATGCGGTCAAGGCTCTCCCGGTTCTCGGACATGAGCTTTGTCATGCTGGCGGAGTTCGTCTCGTTCATGCTTTTGAGCGCTCCGAGGATATCCATTCTTATCTTGTCGAAACTGTTCTCAAGCTTCACGAGCTTCTCCTCGGTGAGCCGGAGTTGCTTTTCCTGCTCCGCGCTGACGTTTCTGCCAAGCTCCGAGATACTGCGCACCATAGAGGTGCTGGATTCGCCGAGGGTAGTCTGCATCTTCTCGGTAACGATCTTGTTGATGCTGTCTATACCCTCCCGGGTCTCTTTTCTGAGCCCGCTCATCTCCGCGAGCAGCTTTTCAAGGCTCTCCGTTACAGACGACTTCATGCTGCTCTGCTCGCTCCCGAGCTTGTCTCCGAGCAGCCCGACGTGCCTCTCGATCATTCCCGAGACGGAGTCGTTCTGGCGGCTGAGCTGATCGAGAATGCTGCGGTCGCCGGATTCTATGCTGTTCTTTAATATGTCGGCGCTGTTGTCATTCCTGCCGCCGGTGCGTATAAGGATCACCACGAGCAGTACGATTATGACTATGCAGCACGCAAGTATAGCTATCTCCATTACCTGTCTCCTTTTCGGTCGAGCCCTGCATATACCGCGTTCACAAGGCACCGTGAAAGTCTTGTGGTACCTGCTCCGCAGCGCTGTATGAAGAGCGTCACCGAAAGCTCCTCATCGGTATCACAGAGCAGATATGTTCCCGTCCAGCCGTCCCAGCCGAAAGCGCCCTCCGACGCGAGCAGCCCTGCCTCGTTCCTGTTCTCCACCATTCGCATGAGGTTCCCGTAGCCGAAGCCCCGTGTGGAATCCCAGTTCAGCGTGCGGCGCTGATCCGGCGAAAGTCCGTTCACCTTAAAGAAGCTTGCTGTTTTGCGGCTTATGATGCCGGCAGTCCCATATGACAGCTCCGCGCCGAGCTTGGAGTAATCCGCCGCGGTGGTAAACAGCCCCGCGCCGCCGGATCTGAACGACGGATCACTGTCACAGTCGTAGATGCAGAGGTTGACGTAATCCGGTTTTTTCGGGTGCTCACCGGCACCGTCGTAAAGCACCGCGAGCCTGTCACGCTTCTCCGGCGGGACATAGAACGCGGTGTCCTGCATTCCCAGCGGGTCAAAGATGTTCTTTTTCATGTAATCCGAAAGCGTCATGTCCGAGACGATCTCTATGACGGCACCGAGGATATCCGCCGACGCTCCGTACATCCATTCGCTTCCTGCCGGGAAGATGAGGGGGAGCTTTCCCGCCTCCGCGGCAAATTCACGGGTGGTCATTGAGCAGCCGTCAAGAATGCTCCTGTCGAGTTTTCCCCAGAGCTCGCTCGTCTTGTCTCCGCCCTCTCGTCCGTCCCCCGGGTAGGGAATGCCGGAGGTCATGTTGAGAAGGTCGCGTATGTGCACCGGCGGGCTTTCGATGCGCTTTCCGTCTCTTATGCAGTACGGTTTCGCAAACTCGGGTATGTAGCGCGCAAGATCGTCGGCGGGGTCGATGAGCCCGCGCTCCGTGAGCTGCATACAAGCCACGGAAGTTGCCACCTTTGTGCAGGAAAACGCGCGGCATATGGTATCGGTGCGGAAGGGTGCGCCGCTTTCGATATCCGCGTATCCGGCGCTGCATGAAAACACCCGTTTTCCCCCGAGTGTCACCACCGCGGCAGCCCCGGTCTCCTCGTGTGTGCTCACCGCACGTTCTATCGTTTCTTTTATTGCGTCAGTTCTCATTTCTTCCTCCGTGTTCTTTTCTGTATTCCGTCGGGGAGACTCCCTCATATTTTCTGAAAGTTACGCCAAAATAATTCTGGTCGCCGAAGCCTACTGCCTTTGCTATATCGTTTATCTTTTCGTCCGTCTCGTCAAGAAGTATCTTAGCCTGTGTCACCCGTACTCTTGCAAGATACTCCATCGGGCGCATACCGAGCTTTGAGCGGAACACACGGCAGAAATGCTGGAGCGAGATACCCGATATCGCCGCAAGCCGCTCAAGGGTTATGTCCTCGGAATAATGGCGGTTCATGTGATCCACGGACGCGTTAATGCTCGCGGCATAGCTTTCCGTGTCCTTCTGCATTTCCGCCTTGCGCACCGCAAGAAGAAATGCGTACAGGAGCGTCGATACAAGCTCCGGCCGTGGTATGGGCGCGGAAGCCTCGGTCATTATCTGACCGAAGAGGTTCTCACATTCTTCGGTCTGTGCCTGCGCACAATATGTGTATTGCCCGTTCCCGAGCTTCTGCATCATCTCTGCTGACATACTCCCGCCGAGGCTTATCCACTTCGCGGACCAGCCCTCTTCGCCCGGGGCAGCGGAATACCGTACCTCCGGGGGGATGCAGACGATACTTCCGCTCCGGAGAACATTATCCTGCCCGTTCACCGTAAGCGCGCATTCGCCCTCGGTTGTTATGATTATCCTGGGGTAAGGCTCACCTGCGGGATCCTGGCGCCTTGTCGTGCGCTCATACTCGCCTATGCCCGCAAGCACCAGCGGCAATGCATCGGTATCGGTTATAACGGGATATATCGTCTTGCTCATTTATCATCTTTCCTTACTGCAATATCCCTCCTATTATATCACAAACAGGCGTTTTCGTCAATCGGCGAGTGTTGACAGGTTCTACTCCGAAAATCGTAATGATTTTAGGGTCGATAATTTATTCCACGATCCTATTGACAACGAGCCTCGATGAGCGTGGCAGTCCGGCAGCACGGGCAGCCGCCCCCCGAAGGGCTGCTGCCCGGCTACCAGCCTA
>JAGBMA010000017.1 GCA_017635095.1 Ruminiclostridium sp.
CCACGATCCTATTGACAACGAGCCTCGATGAGCGTGGCAGTCCGGCAGCACGGGCAGCCGCCCCCCGAAGGGCTGCTGCCCGGCTACCAGCCTACCACACTCAAGCTCATTGTCAATAGGCTTTCGCGGCATAAAGTATCGCGGCTTATTTACGATTTTGGAAGTAGAGCCGTGTTGACAAATCGGGGTTTGTGTACTATAATGGTAATGTTCGTTTACAACTTCGGAGCTGCGCTGCAGGCGCCATGAGCCGCTGCTGCACAGCGGGAGGTCAGAAATGGTTTTTTCAAGTCTTGTGTTCCTGTTCCTGTTTCTTACGGGAACGCTTACGGTATATTATATCGCCCCGAGGTGGCTCAAAAATACGGTCATTCTCGCGGCAAGCCTTATTTTCTACGCCTGGGGCGAGCCCGCTTATATCTTGGTCATGATAATATCGACGCTCATAGATTACTTCGCGGGGCTTGTGATATGGAAATGGGGAGAGAATAAGCATATACGGCGCACAGCGCTTATCGTGTCGATAGTTATGAACCTGACGCTGCTTGCCCTGTTCAAGTACAGCGGTTTTGCAGCAAACAACATCAACGCTCTTGCCGGCGATACCGTCCTCGACATAAAGAACGCGTACTTCCTCGGCATAAAAGACCTGCCGCTGAACACTCTTCCTATCGGAATAAGCTTCTTCACCTTCCAGTCCATGTCCTACACGATAGATATGTACCGCGGCGAGATAGAAGTTCAGAAGAACCCCATAAGCTTCGGCGCTTTCGTAACTCTTTTCCCTCAGCTCGTTGCAGGCCCTATCGTCCGTTACTCGGATATATCCAAAGAGCTTGACCGCCGCACCGTCGATATCGACAAGATCTATGACGGCGTTGTGCGCTTCATAACCGGAATGGGCAAGAAAGTTCTCATCGCCAACAGCGTCGGCGCGCTCTGGGACACTGTCATCGCGGACGTCACCGCAGGTACGCCCGTGTCGGTCACCACCGCATGGCTCGGAATAATCGCGTACACGCTCCAGATATACTTCGATTTCTCGGGCTACTCGGATATGGCGATCGGACTCGGAAAGATGATGGGGTTCACATTCCCGGAAAACTTCAACTATCCGTACCTCTCAAAGAGCGTATCCGAATTCTGGCGGCGCTGGCATATCACCCTCGGTGCATGGTTCAGGAGCTATGTTTACATTCCCCTCGGCGGCAACCGCAAAGGAATGGCGCGCACCGTACTCAACCTCGGGACAGTATGGCTCCTCACGGGCATATGGCACGGCGCGGATTGGACGTTCATCATCTGGGGCGTGCTTTACGGCGTATTCATTATACTCGAAAGGCTGTTTCTCGGCAAGCTGCTGGACAGGCTTCCGGCACCGGTGAGCTGGCTTTACACTATGCTGCTCGTGATGTTCGGCTGGGTACTTTTCGCTTCTCCGGATCTTGCTTCCGCCGGCGCGTACTTCGGAAGTATGTTCGGCTCCTCGGGGGTCCTCTTTGACAACACGGCGATGTATCTTATCCTGAACTACGCGGTAGTCCTCATAGTCGGTATTTTTGCAGCAACGGACGCATGGAAGGTGATCGTGGAATATACGGAAAAGAAGCTCCCCGTCCTTGTTCACGCGCTCATGCCGGTCTGCAAGACGGCGGTCTTCGTTCTTAGCACGGCGTACCTTGTTGACGCGTCGTACAATCCGTTCCTGTATTTTAATTTCTGACGGGAGGCGAGCTGAATGAAAAGAAAGACAAGCATATACAAGATCGTGACCGTCGCTTTATTTGCAGCTATCCTCGTGGCGCTGCCGGTGCTTACGTTCGTGAACCTTCCGGAAGATCCCGCACCTTTCTCGGAGAATGAGAACAGGACGCTCGCGGTGTTCCCGGAGGTGTCGTTTGACAGCTTCAGGAACGAAAAGCTCATGACCGGCATAGAAAAGTGGTTTGCCGACCGCTTTTACGGACGTGAGCAGTGGATAAGGCTCCGCAACGGTGCCGAACGCGCCATAGGAAAGACCGATATAAACGGGGTCTATACCGCAGACAACAGAATGATGCAGATATGGAAAGGGTTTGACGAGACTTTCATGTCGAAGAACCTGAAAGCCATGAACAAATTCTCTGCAAAATATCCTGACAAGCAGATGTATTTTCTGCTTGCGCCCACATCACAGGAGGTATATGCGGGGCTTTTCCCTGCAAGCGCTCCTATCGGGAGCCAGTCGGAACTGCTCGAATACTGCCGCGAAGAGCTTGACACGGTGCAGATGATAAATGTTATACCGTCGATGAAACTGCACAAGGACGATTATATCTATTATCGCACCGATCATCACTGGACGAGCTACGGCGCGTATATTGCATATTACGACGCGGTCAAGGCTATGGGATTCAAGCCGGCGGAGCTTGGCGAGTTCGATATCGAGCACGCGTCCGACTCATTCCGCGGGACGCTTTTCTCAAAGACGCTTGACGAGAGCGTAACGCCCGACATAATTGATTACTATCACTTCAAGACTGACCGCGGCATAAAACTCACCATAAACAGCGGCACGAGCGTTGACACCTACGACAGCCTTTATTTCCGGGATTATCTCGACGTCAAGGACAAGTACAGCTCATTTCTCGGGCCGAACACCCCGTTCATGAGCATAGAGACGGGGGCGGACGGTCCCAAGCTGCTGATGTTCAAGGACAGCTACGCCCACTCCATGATACCGTTTCTTACTGCTCATTTCAGCAGGATAGACGTGCTCGATATGCGTCAGATCAACGACGGCTACTCGCGCTATGTGAATGTGGACGATTACGATGCAGTCATGTTTCTTTACAATGCGATAACGTTCTCGGAGGGCACCGAGATCCGCAAGCTCAATATGGAATGACGGAGGAAGCTATGGAGACCCGTGTTGCAGTTATAGGTATTATTGTTGAGAAGCCCGAATCCGCCGAAAAGGTGAACGCCGTACTTCACGACTACAGCGACTATATCATAGGAAGAATGGGCATTCCCTACCGCCAGAAGGGCATCAGCATCATCAGCATAGCCATGGACGCCCCGCAGGACGCTATCTCCGCCCTTTCCGGAAAACTCGGCCGCATTCCCGGCGTCGGCGTCAAAGCCGCTTTCGCCAAATCCTTCTGACGGGGCGTGTGGGGCTCTGCCCCCTTTTCTCCCTACGCGGGCGGCGGTACGGCGCTCCCGCGCTTGTGGGGCTCTGCCCCACGCCCCGTGTCCGGCGCTCCCGCGCTGTCTTCGCAGACGGCGCTGGGGCTACGCGCCCCCGTCCCGCGGCAGGGCAAGCCCTGCACCCGTAGCTGCCGCGACTTACCCGTCAGTTATCATAAAAGCATATAAAAACAGCAGACTCGTAACAATCGGGTCTGCTGTTTTTATATGTTGTGCAGAAACTGTCTCACTCAGCGCGGCAGCTACTAAAGTTTTTTTGGAAAGAGA